>CALKGG010000019.1 GCA_938084885.1 uncultured Acidimicrobiales bacterium | reverse complement strand
GTGGGCCCGGCGGGACTTGAACCCGCGACCGAACGATTATGAGTCGTGTGCTCTAACCAACTGAGCTACGGGCCCGTCGAGAGTCTAGGCCGCGAAAGCTCTCCTCAAGACATGGAACGCTTGGTCGATGAATCCACACAGAGATTGTGTAGAGGTGTCGAGGTTTCGTGCTTCGCTGCTACCATGCATCGAGTCAATCCGCGGTAGCTCAGCTGGCAGAGCATCCGACTGTTAATCGGCAGGTCGTTGGTTCGATCCCAACCCGCGGAGCACAATGGGAAGAGCCGCCCTCACGGGCGGCTCTTTACGTTTTCCATTGCCTTGCTCGGCCAAGCTCGCAGTGGGAAACGCGAAGCGAACGGCGGCCTTCGACGGTTGGAGCGCGGCGAGCAACTCACCAAACGCTGACGGGCCCTAGTCGACGAGGTAGCTCTTGAGATGCTCGCTGCGCTGCGGATGGCGCAGCTTTGCGAGGGTCTTCGATTCGATCTGTCGAATGCGCTCACGGGTCACGCCAAAGGCTCTACCGACCTCTTCGAGCGTGCGTGGGCGCCCATCTTCGAGGCCAAACCGGAGGCGCACGACTTCTTGCTCTCGCGGGTTTAGTTGGTCGAGCACTTCGCCAATTTCCACACAGAGCATCTTGCGAGTTGCGGCTTCGGCTGGCCGGATCGCACGCGAATCCTCGACGAAATCGGCAAGGCTAACGTCTTCCTCTGCCCCAACCGGCGTGTCGAGCGACAGCGGATCTTGGGCAATCTTGAGCAGTTCTTCGACTCGACTCGCCGTGAGATTGCAACACTCAGCAAGCTCGTCCATTGTTGGCTCTCGGCCATTTTCTTGCGTGAGCCGTCGTTGCTCGCGACGCACACGGCTCATGATCTCGACCATGTGCACGGGGATTCGAATCGTTCGGGCCTGATCGGCGATTGCTCGGGTGATCGCCTGACGGATCCACCAGGTCGCATACGTAGAAAACTTGAAGCCCTTTAGGTGATCGAACTTCTCGACCGCCCGCATCAACCCAAGATTTCCTTCTTGGATCAGGTCCAGCAGCGGAATGCCACGCCCCGCATAACGTTTTGCGATCGACACAACGAGCCGAAGGTTTGCTTGCGTCAGGTCGCTCTTGGCTGCATCACCTATGCGGACGTGCCGTTCGAGGCGTGAACGTCGGGCTGGTTCGATCGAGTCGAGAGTTTCCGCAGCTGAATGCAGCGCAAGCTCTTCCTCAGCAGCCATTCCTTGGGCGATCTTTTCGGCGAGCCGTACTTCTTCTCGCTGTGTGAGAAGTGGCACCCGGCCAATCTCTTGCATGTAGACCCGTGTCGAATCCGTCGACCGGCTCAACCTGTCGCTGCTAAGAGCATGGGTTCGCTCGCGCTGTTGGCGCGCTGCGCTGATGTCTTCACCATCCATCTGAGTGGATTTGCTGACCACTACTCGATCTCCGTCGGGGCACCACGCATAGCTATCCAATCGGCAAGCGGACCCAATTCGTTGAGGTCGGTCGAGGGCTCTCTCAGGTCGATCACCCATTGACGCAGGTATTTCACATCGGGCAGGAGCTCCTCGATGTTCCCGCCGAGGCGCATCTCCGACTCCAGATCGCGAGCCAAGCGGTCAGCGCCTCGACCAACAAGCCGGGAAAGCACGGCTTGCGCGTCCAGATCGTCGTCCGTCGTGGCAGCGAGTTCGATGAGCAGATTGCCTTCGTCAGCTCCGAGCATGTCTACAGCCTCGCGCACCGACGGAGCGTCCCGCAGCGCTTCGAAGATTTCTCGTCGCATCGGCGCGGCGAAGAAGAACTCGGAGAGCAGGTCGGTGGTCCCGTCCTCGTCGTCGATCAGCAGGCGAAGCGCTTGGTCTTCGACATGGTCACTCCCCTTCTGTGGCATCGGAACCGCCGCAGCCTCTTTCACCTTCACTCCACGCTGCTTCCTCGGGTTACGGATCATCTCACGCAAACGATCCGGGTCCATACGACAGCGATCGGCGATCGTCATCACGTACTGGTCTCGCACCAACACGTTGGGATGCTCGCCAACCAACACGAGCGCCTCTTCGGCCGCTCGAGCCCGGTGCTCGATCGAATCCATTTGATGGCGCCCGAGTTCGCGTTCGAGGCGGAACTCAAGAAACGAGAGCGCGTCGGTGACGCTGGCCACCAGTCGCTCGGGGTCACTACGGGAGAGGTCGTCGGGGTCGACTCCTGTCGGGAGGTCAGCAACGAGGACTTCGATCTCGTATTTCTGCTCCCATTCATAGACGCGTTCGGCAGCAGCCTTGCCCGCATCATCGGCGTCAAACGCGAGCACGATTCGGTTTGTGAAGCGCTTGAGCAGCTTGAGGTGGTCATCGGTCAGCGCGGTGCCACATGTGGCGACCGCAGAGTTGATGCCAGCGCGGGCAAACCCGGTGACGTCGGTGTACCCCTCGCAGATCACGGCAGTATTCGTGGCCACAATGTGTTCCTTGGCCCAGTTCAACCCGTACAGCACGCGGCTCTTCGAATAGACCACGCACTCCTGACTGTTGATGTACTTTGCGCCCTCTCCCCCGGGGAGAATCCGGCCACCGAAACCAACAGCATCGCCACGTTCATCAAAGACCGGAAAAACAATGCGGTTCCGCTGCCAGTCCATCTGCTTGTTCCGGCTGTTCATCTTGCCGAGCCCCGAATCGGCCAGGTCCTTGTTGCTCAACTTCAAGCGTCGAGAAAGCTGATCCCACGTATCTGGGGCATAGCCAACCTTGTATTGGCGCACCATTTCGCCGTCGAAACCGCGCTGACGCAAATAGCCGCGGGCGGCGCCCGCGTCGGGCGAGGTGAGGAGATATTCGTGATAGAAATCGGCGGCTTGTTGCACCTTGCCCATCAGGTCTTTGCGACGGTTCCGAACCGCGCCCTCGTTCGCGTCGGTGTACCGGAGGGTGATATTCGACATGCGGGCAAGGTGTTCAATTGCACTCGGAAAGTCGAGCATTTGCAGTTCGCGTACGAACGAGATTGCATCGCCAGACTTTTTGCACCCGAAACAGTGGTAGAGCCCCTCTTCGGAGTTCACCGAGAACGACGGGGTCTTCTCGTTGTGAAATGGGCACAGCCCTGACCACCGGCGTCCAACGCGCTTTAACTGTGTGTGTTCGGTAATGAGTTTGACGATGTCGGTCGATTGCCGAACTCGCTCGACATCTTCGTCAACGATGCCCATGGCCTCAACATACTCGGGTCGTCCGAGATTTGGTCATGTGGACATGGGGCGCACTCCGTGCCGCACATACGCACGTCACGCTCGGTACTTCTACGATTGGAAAGTATGCGACTGGACCGAAACGCCATCGAACTCCTAGCGAAGCGGGCTGGTGCAAAGGTCACGGGATCCCTCCCCGATCGGGCCGCCGACGCCCTTGCCGGCAACCCGTATGAAATCGACGGCTACACCTTTGACCCGAAGCTGCAGCTCGCAATGAAGGCCTCTCGCTTCGACCCTTCGATGGCGACCATGAACGTGGACGAGGCGCGGCGATCGGCCCGGTCGGGCTTTGCGCTATCGAACGCTCCACGAGTTCCCGGCGTCACTGCCAGCCCCACGATCATCGACGACCCAGCTCATGGCGAGCTCGCGGCACGGGTCTACACTCCCGAGACGCCGCCGTCCGGCCTGAGGCCAGCCGTGTTGTTCCTCCACCAAGGCGTGCTCGTCATAGGCGACCTCGACACGTGCGACACATTCTGCACACAACTCGCAGCGGGTCTCGATGCCGTGGTGGTCAGCCTTGACTATCAGCTCGTTCCCGAACACCCCTTCCCTACCCAAAACGACAACGTCGATGCCGCATGGGATTGGCTTGTCGATTCGGCCCCACACCTCGGCATCGACCTCGAGCAGCTCATTGTCTGCGGCGACTCGGCGGGCGGCCAGCTCGCAGCGTTGCTGTGCCAGCGCCTCCGTGACGCGGGCCAGCCACAACCTGCAGTGCAGGCGCTCATCTACCCGTTCGTTGACGCAGATGCCGACAGCGGCTCTATGGAGAGCTGCGTCGATGCCTGGCCGCTGAACGGTGAGATTTCCAGCTACTTCATGGGCTATTTCGATCGCGACGCTCTCGACCTGTCGAGTCCGTCCTTCAGCCCGGCGCACCACCCGAACCTCGCCGAACTCGCCCCAGCGATCGTCGTCACGGCGGCGTTCGACATCTTGCGGGATCAGGGGCGCCGCTATGCCCGACAACTCACCTACGCCGGCGTGCCAGTAATTGAGCGGTGCGAGGCGGCAATGTGTCATTCGTTTATTTCCATGGGCGGCATCTCGCCCGCAGCGTTCGAGGCGAGCGATCGGATCGTGGCCGACATTGCCACCATGCTCAGCGAGCGGCACCTGCGCTAAAACAACACGCAGCGAAGGTGGCGAATGATCCGCTCGGTCAGCGGGTTGCGACCATGTGGATAGACGCGCCCTTCTCCTCGGCCCCCTACCAGCAGCGCTTCTCGCTGGCTGCGGGGGCGCTTCGCTGGCTCAAACCCAACCTGGCAACGCCATCACCGTCCCGCTTTCCCTCTACCTCGTGCACGACGCCTCGGATCCTTTGGGCTCGGCGCTTTCGTCGCGTCGAACCGAAGACGGGCTCGAAGTCATCGCGACCGACATGGGCGGTGTCTGGGCCCAAGCCAACGTCGTGTTCGATCCGGTTACTATCGAGACAGTCCAACTTCCCCGCGACGTGCTCGAAGCAATCGCTCTCAGCCTCGACACCGGCCCCTTCTTCGACCAGATCGGCGCCACCTTCGATCTACCCAACCCTTCGGCACTGAATGGGTTCTATGTCCGTGCTGCTGGACTCGCCAACGGCTTTGCACCGAGTGGGTCACGTGTGTTCTTTGTCATCGATGAGCCAACCGTGCACGACGAACGGGTCTCGAGCCACGAGGTCGGGCACATCTTTGGGTTGCACCACGATCGGGAAGATCGAGGGACCTTGATGTTCTCGGGGACGAACGGCACGGTACTTTCAGAGGCAGAGCGAACAGTGGCCCGCTACACCGCCGAAGGAGTCCTCAATGGCGCACGGTAATTCTCGACATTTGCTGACCGTACTTGTGATTGCTTTGGCGTTCGTCGCCGCGGCTTGTGGTGACGGCGATCAAATGAATATGCCCGACGACATGTTGGCGACAGATGACGGCGACCGGATGAGCAGTCCCATCACTATCCAAAACAACGGCACCTCGGCGCTGGAAGGGCACACGCCCCGTGGCTTTGCCGGAAGCGGCGTTGGCCTGTTCGCAGGCGACAACCTCAACCCGAACTTCCCCAACGGCGAGGGCATCCAGATCCTGTTGAGCTTCCCGCTTCCAGATGAAATGTTAGAGCCGAACACCGCCACGTTGATCTCAAATGTGTTGAGTACGCGAGGCAATGTCTTCGAGGCGCTTGGCGAGCTCCAGGTCGCTCCGGTTTCCTACGAACAGTTCGGCCCCGAACTGTTCGATATTGCCCCCACGGGTGATCTCGTGACGTGCGAACGCCCAACGGAAACATCTCTCGAGTGCAATGTCACCGAAGCAGCCCAGGACGCGCTCGCGGACGAAGCAACCCACATTCAGCTTCGTTTAACCCTCGAAGAGCGGTCCGATAACGACGGCGAGCAAGACCTCGTGTTGTTCAACAATGGCGACTCAAACGTCAACGAGCCGGGTCTCTTCGTCCTCGAACTGAACTAACTCGAGCCAGATTTTGGTCGACCAGCGACCATCCGGCGTGACAAAACCGTAAACGTGCCCTGACCCCTTCGGGTATTGGGGTACGACCCCATGGCGGTATTAGCTGGGGAGGCGCTCAGAGAGGTAGTTGACCAACTGATCGATGGCGACGCGGTCTTGTTCGCGGCTATCGCGCTCACGCACCGTTACCGCCCGGTCCTCGAGCGTGTCGAAATCGACCGTGATGCAATACGGCGTGCCAATTTCGTCGGCACGTGCGTAGCGCTTACCAATCGACTGGGTCTCGTCGTAATCCGACATCCAGTGGCCCTTCACGAGGTCGAACACTTCGTACGCTGTTGGGGTGAGCGTGTCCTTCTTCGACAGTGGCAACACGGCAACCTTGTACGGAGCAAGTCGAGGGTCGAGGCGAAGAACCGTCCGAGTCTCGTCGTTGACGGTCTCTTCGTCATAGGCCGCCAGCAAGAACGCAAACGCTGTACGAGTGGCGCCAGCAGCGGGTTCGATGACGTGCGGGATCCAGCGCTCATTGGCCTGCTGGTCGAAGTACTCAATCCGCTGGCCGCTGGCATTCGCGTGCTGGGTGAGGTCGTAGTCGCCACGGTTGGCAACGCCCTCGAGCTCGTCCCAGCCCCACGGGAACATGTATTCGACGTCAGCGGTTCCCGAGCTGTAGTGGCTGAGCTCATCGGCGTCGTGCTCACGCATCCGAATGGCGTCTTCTGGCATACCCAAGTCGAGGTACCAAGCCATGCGCTCGGCCTTCCAGTACTCGTACCACTGCTGGCTGTCCTCAGGCGGGACGAAGTACTCCATCTCCATTTGTTCGAACTCGCGAGTTCGGAAGACGAAGTTTCCGGGAGTGATCTCGTTGCGGAAGCTCTTGCCGATCTGGGCAATACCGAATGGCGGCTTCTTACGGCTCGTGTTCAACACGTTCATAAAGTCGACGAACATGCCCTGGGCGGTCTCAGGACGCAGGTACACCTCGTGGCCCGAACCCTCGACGGGGCCAGCGTGCGTCTTGAACATGAGGTTGAAGGCACGCGGTTCGGTGAACGAACCCTCGGCGCCACAATCTGGACACACGTTTGCATCCTCGAGCTTGTCAAGGCGGTGGCGGGTGTTGCAGTTAGTGCAATCAACGAGTGGATCGCTGAAGTTGGCGAGGTGGCCAGAAGCCTCCCACACCGCTGGAGGCGACAGAATCGCAGCGTCGAGACCGACGACGTCGTGGCGCATCTGCACCATTGAACGCCACCACTGATCCTTGACGTTGCGAAGCAACAGCACACCGATTGGCCCATAGTCATACGTCGACCGGAACCCACCGTAAATCTCGGCTGACTGGAACACGATGCCCCTGCGCTTGGACAGGTTGACGATCTTGTCGAACAGTTCGGGATCTGGAGCGATACTCATCCCGAAATGCTAGCGATCCACAGCCACAGACCTCGCCACGCCCCCTGTGATCTTCATGACAGCGCTGCCAGACCCAACTCGGCCCGACCTTTGGCCTAGCGTGGAACACCATGAGTTCTTCTGGGCCAGCACTATTCGGGGCGAAACTGACCGCAGATGGGGTGCAGCGCTTCATTGAACGGGTCACCGCAAACGCCATCGACGGCACTGGCGAGCGAACCCCCATCTGTATTTGGGGCGTGCACGGAATCGGAAAGACCGCACTCGTCGAAGAGATTGCCTCGGCCAACAGTTGGAAGTTCGCCTACGTGGCGCCAGCCCAGTTCGAAGAGATGGGAGACCTCCATGGCCTCCCCGTCGTCGAAGCCAACACCACCACGTTCGCCGCCCCCGACTGGGTCCCGACCGAGCCCGGCCCAGGAATACTCCTGCTCGACGACTTCAACCGCGCCGACGATCGCATCCTCCGTGGCATTATGCAGCTACTCCAACGTGGCGAACTCGTCAGTTGGTCACTGCCGCCCCAGTGGCACATCGTCGTGACCGCAAACCCCGAAGGCGCCGACTACAGCGTCACGCCACTCGACGACGCCATGCTGACCAGGATGCTCCACGTCAGCATGGAATTCGAACACCAGGTGTGGGCCCGTTGGGCCGTCGAAGCTGGAGTCGATGAACGGGGCATCGCCTTTGTCCTCACCTACCCCGAGATGGTGACCGGCTCGCGCACGACCCCACGATCGCTCACCCACTTCTTCCAACAAATCAGCCCGATCGATGACCTCCGAGCCAATTGGGATCACGTGCACGCGCTCGCGCTCAGCGCCCTCGACCCCGAGGCAGCAACGGCGTTCATGTCATTTGTGAACGACGACCTCAACGAGCTGGTTTCGCCAAGCCAAATTCTCGACGGCGAGTGGACAGCCACCGAAGACCGAATTCGAGAGCTCGCACACGACGAGAACGGCATCCGCCTCGACCGGCTGAACGCCATGACTGTTCGCTTGTATCTGGCCGTCGCAAAGGACGACTTTGCCCCGACGACACACCAAGGCACCAACCTCGTGTCGTTTCTGACCAGCACCGTGCTTCCCGCCGACCTTCGCCTGACCCTTCATCGAGACCTCGTCAACAACGCCGGCGAAGAAGTCGTTGTCGTCATGCGCGACCGGGCGCTGGCCGAGCTCACGCTCGGCTCGATGTGACCAACATCGACGACACCACGCTCGGCTCTCGAGCCAATGACGAAGTTGCGCGGGCCGTTATCGCGCTCATTCGCGAAGAGCCGTTCTTTGGACACCTCCTCTCGGGTATCAATCGCAAGATCACGAACGCAACACCGAGCGCTGGAGTGTCCTTTCGCAATGGGCGTCCGCTGCTCGCAATCAACCCGGACTTCTTCGTGAACAGCCTCCCCCTCGATGGCCACCGAACTGCGGTCATCAAACATGAGGTGCTCCATCTGTTGCTCGATCACGCCGCGCGATTCGAGCCAGCGCTGATGGACCAACAGCTCTACGATCTCGCCGCCGATTTGGTGATCAACCAGTTGATCGGCGAACAGTGGCCGTTGCCTCCAGGAGCGATCGAGCTCGAATCGTTCGACTTCCCACTTCCGCCCGATATGACCCTCGAATGGTATTACCGGACGCTCCTCGAACACCGTGACGAGGTCCCGCAGGATCTCCAGCCCGAGCATTCCGACCACGACGAGTGGACCAAGTCGAACGAACGAGAATCCGAAATGGGCCGCCTCGAACTGGCCCGGGCACTCGGCGACGCGAAGGAACGCTCGGGCGAGCACTTCGCCATGCTTCCCGAGCAGATTCAAGAACTCGTCGAAACACTGATCGACGAACTTCAGCCATCGGTCGATTGGCGCCGCGTCATTCGCCTATTCACCGCGGCGAGTCGACGCACTCGAATTTCGAACACGTTGCGGCGGCCATCGAAGCGCTACGGCACGTACCCGGGTATTAAGGTGAAGCGGTTGCATCGTTTGGCGGTGATTCTCGACACGAGCGGCTCGGTGAAAGAGGATGCGCTCGGTGACTTCTTTGCCGAGGTGCGAGCAATCTGGCGACAAGGTTCTGAAGTCGTGGTTATCGAAGCAGACAACCGAGTCCGGACGACGTGGGAGTTCCGTGGCGACATACCAGCAAAGACAAAAGGACGCGGTGGCACCCACTTCGACCCAGCGTTGCAATGGGTTGTCGATGCACATCCGCCGTTCGACGCGGCACTGTATTTCACCGATGGATTGGCCGACGCTCCAACGGTCAAACCCTCGTGCAACGTGCTGTGGGTACTGCCCCCAGATGGCCAAGACAACGCGCTCAAAGGGCAACGAGTTGTCAGGTTGTCTCCGTAGTTCGTGACGAGGACGGCGCAACCGGCACGTTCTCCCGCCAAAATTTCTGCACGCGGCCCTGCAGCTCGACAGGCACCTCCACGGCGTCGGTGCTGCTCAGCACCAGCACTTCGAGGTTCGGGAGCTCCACCAACGGTGACAGGTCGGTGATGCCAGGTGAGTGGCGGATGTCGAGCACCCGAAGGTCGTTGGCGGTTCGCAACGGTTCGAGCGACATCGGCGCCGTCACCCGTGACATCAGCAGCACTTCGAGGCCCACAAGATCGCCGATATTTCCAAGGCTCGTAATCGCCGGCCCCCAGAGGACGACTTTGGGATCCAGAAGCTTCGTGCCGCTGGGGAAGGTCCCGCCGACAAACTTGCTTCGACGATTTAGCCGCACCTGGTCGAGGGTGTCGAGCTGCGAGACATCAACACCTGGGCTCGCCCGGTCCAACAGCCCAACGTGACGGAGATCGGGAGCGTCAAAGGTATCGACGGCAACGCTCAAGTGATCGATACGTCGACATCCCCGCAGCGATACGTCCCCCGTCGAACATGCCAACCGTTCGAGCGACTCGAAGCCGACGAGAGAAACACCGCCGCGCACCTCCAACTTCGCCAGACTCGGCAGTAGGTCGGGGGTGATGGGCGAGTCGAGCTGAATCCGCCCGCGCAGCGAGGTGAGGGCAGGGAAGAACCCGTTGGCTTCGAGTTGCAGCTTGACCCCGTCGAGCGATTGCAGTTTCTCGAGGGATCCAATCGGCGCTGGCGTGGCGCGCCCTCGGATTCGCAGATGGGTCAAGTTCGGGAAGTGCACGAGTGCGCCGAGATCGATCCCGTCATCGAGCGTCGTCAGGTGGAGGTCGAGGTGCGTGAGCCCGGTCAGACGTTGGAGTCCGTCGATCCACAGTGTTGGCGGTGGCGTCGCGTGCTTCTTTATCGGCGTTCCGAGCGCGATCGATTGAAGCTGCGAACGAAGCGGCAGATCCGACACAGCGAGCAGATGAAGCATCGCCAGTTCGAGCCACGCCCGATGCCCGACGTGTTGATCAAAGATGACCGCCCGCTGCGGTGTTGGGAACCGCCGGTGATTCGGGAATCGGGATCCGGTTTGCGAACCAACGCGTAGGCCCGACAGCAGTGCGGCGAACACCGACTGATCCGCTAACGACGCGGCGAGCTCGACCCCTTGGGTTATCGATGAACGGTCCGGTTGGGTGACCAATGACGCAATCGCATCGACATACGTCTGCTGCTTGTCTGAAAGTGGCTGATGGTCGATTGATGACACGGCCATCCCAGTGTAGGAAAGATCGACGAGCGAGATGGGTCCCGATTATGGGGCATGCCCGCTCGTTCTTTGGAATACTTCCATGGTCGAGCGGTTCTGTGGTGAACACGGATAAGTCAACGCGGGGGAACAATGACGAACGGCGCAGTCCCAATGCCAGATCGAGATGGACTGATTGGCGATGACGAGCGGCAGCTCACCATCGAGGTAGTCCAGCGAGCCATGGTCGCCGACGCGATCGAATTCGAAGAGCTCGACGAGCGATTCGCTGCGATCTTTCGAGCAGAGACAAAATCGGAGCTTGCCGCCGTGGTCGCCGATCTTCCCCAACCGCCGGCTCCGTCCACAACACCGGCACTCCGTGGACATCTCGTGCCGGCAAGCAATACATCGATCTTTGGCGACATCAAGGTCGGCGGCTGGACCGCGGTCGAAGGAGATATTCACTACCGAACGATTTTCGGTGACCTCGTCATCGACCTGTCGTCGGCAGAACTCCCAGAAATGGTCACGATCGCCACCTCGACCGTGTTTGGCGACATCACGGTGATCGTGCCCGATGGAGCCCGGACCAGCATCAACTCCCGAACAGTCTTTGGCAGCCGCAAATCCAACCTCGGACCGGCCTATACCGGATCGTCCACGGTCAGGATTGATGCCACGACCTTCTTTGGCGACACCAAGGTCTTTTCGCTTTCGCGCATCCCAAAGGGAAAGCTCCGCAAACTCTGGAAGGCGCTACGGGCCCAGGTATAGACGTCGCAGGGGTGGTGTTATGCCTGTTCGAGCACCGTCGACGAACGGAGTCGTCGTTCGAGGTGATGTTCGAGAAGCCGTGTCGACAGACTGTCGAATTCTCGCGTCGACGGCGATGCGGGCTGGTTCAGCACTGCGCCCATCTGGCCACGCAACGCGAGATGGAGCAACGCGGCGGCATCGACGCTGATTGGAAAGCCGTTGCGGCAGGTTCCACACGTCGTGCCGCCGTCGACAATGGAGAAGTGGGTCAGGTTTGCGGTGGTAGCGCAGAGCACACACAGATCAACGACCGGCGAGAAGCCCTCTTGGGCCAGCAGCTTGAGAAAGAACCCGGCAACCACCAGATGGCTTTCCGATGAAGCAACCGTGTGCAGCGCCCGCGCCAGCATTGTGTAGAGCGGCTCGTTTGGTTCCCGATCCTGGGAGACCACTTCCACAGCTTCAAGCATCGATGATGCACGAGCGAAGAGCTCGAGGTCCTGACGTAACACAGGAAAGCGGTCGATGCTCTCGACTTGGGTGAGCGTGTCGAGCTCGCCTTTGCCCCGGTAGAGCTGGACCTGAAGGTGGTTTGTGGGTTCAACTCGCGAGCCGAATCGGCTGCGAGTTTTGCGGACACCCTTGGCAACACAACGAATCTTCCCGTGGCTCTGGGTCATCATTGAAACAATGCGGTCGGACTCGCCGAGCTTCCAGGACCGCAACACCACCGCGTTGTCGCTGTAGAGGCCAACAGTGTCGTTGCGCGAGCGGCCACCACCACTGCTGCTACGGCTCATGTGGTGACGCCGCCGTAGCGACGGCCGCGTGTGTGGTAGTCGGCAATCGCGTCAGCCATGTGTGCTCGGGTGAAGTCAGGCCAAAGCGTCTCGGTGAACCACATTTCCGAATAGGCGAGGTGCCAGAGCAGGAAATTCGATGTTCGAAACTCGCCCGACGTGCGAATCATCAGGTCGACTTCGGGCATCTGCGGGTCGTAGAGGTGGCGAGCGATCATCTTCTCGTTGATCTTGTCCACCGAGATGCCGGCCTTCATCAGGCTCTTTATCGCATCGACGACCTCTGCCCGACCGCCATAGTTGAACGCAATCGTGAACTTCAGCTTGGTGTTGTTCTTCGTCAGCTCGCGGGCACCGTCCATACGATTGACCAGTCGTTTTGGAACTCGCCAGTCGTTGCGGCCAATGAAACGGATTTGTACACCCATCTCGTGCAGTTCGTCTTGGCGCCGCAACAAGATGTCGTCGTTGAACCCAATGAGGAACTTGACCTCATCGGGCGGACGCTTCCAATTTTCTGTGCTGAAGGCGTAGACGGTCAACCACTCGACCCCAAGTTCGAGCGCACCTTCGACGGCCTCGAACAGCGAGTGTTCGCCCATCTTGTGGCCCTCGATGCGTGGCATTCCGCGCTGTTCGGCCCAACGGCCGTTGCCGTCCATGACACAGGCAATGTGCTTCGGCGGTGGCGGAGTTGCAGAGGCACGGTTCTTTGCGCCCCGGTCGAGTGAAACCATTAGGGCAAGTTACCGCGCTCACCTTCGACAGTTGCGCATGACTGTCACATCAGTGCCGTAGCATGTCGATCCATGGGCTTGAGCGAGCGAGCAACTACCGCGCTCAGCGCAGTGGCAGAACAGCTACCGCGCGGCGGAGAAGACCGCCCAGGCCAGCTCGAAATGACCGCGGCAGTCGCCGACGCGATCACGAATGAGAAACACCTCATCGCCGCTGCGGGCACGGGAACAGGCAAGTCGCTCGCCTATCTGGTCCCCGCTGTGCTCAGCGGCCAGCGCACCGTCATCTCCACAGCGACCAAGGCACTACAAGATCAGCTCTCCAACAAGGACCTCCCCTTTCTCCAAGAACATATCGATGTGCCATTCGAGTTCGCTGTCTTGAAGGGCCGAAGCAACTATGTGTGCCGCCAGCGCTTGTACGAGCTCGAACAAGAGGGCGAGCAACTCGGCCTCGACATCGGCAATGACACCTCGGTCGATGCCGATGACCTCGACGAGATTCTGCGTTGGGTCAAACGCACGCCAACGGGAGACCGTGCAGAGCTGCTGGTCGAGCCATCGGCTCGCACGTGGGCAGCGGTCAGCGTGGCGCCGAACGAATGCCCGGGCCAAGCCAAGTGCCCAATGGGTGGGACATGCTTTGCAGAGGTCGCCCGCGAACGGGCAATGGCTGCCGATGTGGTTGTCGTCAACACCTATCTCTACGCACTCGACCTCGTGACCGAAGGCGCCATCCTTGGCGAACATGATGTTGTGGTGATCGACGAGGCACATCAGATCGAGGACATCGTTGCTGGAGCCGCGGGGTTCGAGCTCACTGGCGGGCGCCTGCGAACGTTGGCCAACACCATCCAAGCAATCATTGCCGACGAACAACTCATCTCTGACCTCCACGACATTGCCGAGCAGCTCGCCCTCGACCTCGAACCCCACCGTGGTGATCGAGTGTCCGAGCTCGACGCCGACCTTTCCCGTTCGCTCGACCGAGCCCGCGACCGCGCCGATCGGGCGTTGGAGGCGCTTCGCAAGATTCCGAAGGAATCGAAGCCCGAGGTGATTGGCCGCAAAGAGCGGGCCACGAACGCAGCGACCCATCTCATCACCGATATCGATATTGCGCTCGACCTTGGGGCTGAGCAGGTGGCGTGGATTGAGGGTCAGCGCTTTCCGACGCTCAAGGTCGCATCGATCGATGTTTCCACTGTGCTTTCCGAAAACTTGTTTGCGAAACGATCCGCAATTCTTACCAGTGCAACAATCCCGGCGAATCTGCCAGCACGGCTAGGAATGCATGAGTTTCCCCATACAGAGATCGACGTTGGTAGCCCGTTCAATTTCGAGGAAGCCGGGCTGCTCTATTGCGCTGCCCACATGCCCGATCCGCGCTCGGCGGAATACCGAGATTCGGTCCACAACGAGATCGAAGCGCTTATCATGGCCGCCGGCGGAAGAACGCTTGCACTATTTACGTCGTGGCGGTCAATGAATTTGGCGAAGGAATATCTGCTCGATCGCCTTCCCTATCAGCTGCTCGTTCAAGGCGACTCGCCCAAGCAGGTCTTGGTTGACAACTTTACAGACGACGAGGCCTCGGTTCTGCTCGCCACGATGAGCTTTTGGCAAGGCGTCGATATTCCGGGGCCTGCGCTGAGCTGTGTGATTATCGACCGCCTGCCGTTCCCTCGGCCCGACGATCCGTTGCTGAGCGCTCGACGCGACGTCATTGGGTCCGCAGCGTTTCGCGAGATCGACCTTCCACGGGCGTCGATGTTGTTGGCCCAAGGTGCAGGCCGCCTCATTCGGTCGGCGAGCGATAGCGGAGTTGTGGCGATTCTCGACAGCCGGTTGGCCACCTCGAAGAGCTACCGCTGGGACCTCATCAAGGCGTTGCCTCCGTTGAGGCGGACGAAGAGCCGCGACGACGCAATTGCATTCCTGAACACGATTCGCGACGCCGTTTAAGCTATGAAAAGTGCGGGTCCGATGCGGGGGCTGGAACTCGCATCGGACCCGGCTTTACACGGCTGAGTAAGTGTTTGAGAGGTTGGGTTCGCCCACCTACTCATATGCCGCGCTCTCAATCGACGAATCGGCGCCCATCGGCCACCAAATTCATCGAAGGCACACCGTCGAAGCGATGATCGTAGTTCCCTTTATCCGCAATTTGAAATTCCCCCTGCCGAAATCTCTACAACTGCCTTTTTCGGCGGTATTGCCGAGAGTCTGTAAACGTTTTCATATCAACCCGAACCGTGAAAACTGTTACGTCGATTAATTTAGCACTAAAGCGCCGAATCATCAACCTGATCCCCGCTTTTTGCGCAGCCTTGCTCACCAATACGCATTCACGGCCAATGTCGGGCGGCCAGTATCTCGCCAAACGGCAAACCCACGAACGACATCGCGCAATACAAGTCGCTTCAGACCGGCCAATTACGGGCCAAACACGCACGTACGTTACAAGCCCGCGCCAACCCCCAAGAGGCGAGCACGAGTAACCGAACGAACACCCCGTCTCAAGCTCACAAGCGCGAGGATCCATGCGGCTCCACCGAGGGCAAATGGCACCCACGTCGCACCGAACAAGGCACCCGTCGACTGCCCGTAGGCAATAGCGATCAACGGGAGGCTCACCAGACCAGAGGCCTGTTGAGCCGCCGCGGTCGACTGCACACGAGCCGAGAGCCGCAGTACCAAACTCAGACAAATCATCAAGAACGGTGGAAGGACCCACAGGATCATCACCCACCACTGAGCGGTCGGGAAGAACCACCCGCCGACCTCTGGACCAACGAGAATATTCACCACAAGCGAGTACAAAAAGAACCCGACCGCCGTGGTCACATAGCCGGGTACGAGGCTCGCGAGTAGTTTGCCGATGTAGATGTCTTGAACGCTTGCAGGCGAATTCGCCAAAAACTCCCCCGTTCCCTTCTCTCGCTCGCCAACAATTGTCGCTGCACCGACCGCGGTCGAGATCGTCAACGGAACAACAACCGCCACAGGAGCCACCAAGAAGACCGCGAGCGCAAACCCGGTTCGGCCCTCTGGCGTTGCTCCCTGGACCTGTTCCTGAGCAGCCGCAGGCAAGGCGTCAAGAGTCTGGCTGACCTCAGCGATTGCCTCGACCGAGCCAAGCTGGGTAATCAACAACAACAGCGCCGCCGGAACAATAACGAAGAACAACAGACCCAAGATGGCCATCGGCATCCAGAAGTCCTTCGCTCGCAGCAGCTGCTTTAGATCGGTGCGAGCAACGGTGAGACAGCGGGACCAGTTCACAATCCTCCTATGCAGCAGCGGCTTGGCCGCTACCTTGTTCGTTTCGTGCTGCTCGTCCCGAGGAACCACCGGGCGGCGCCAGTTCGCCGTCGACCGAGCCGTGCTCACGACGGATAGCAAAGTAGAGATCTTCGAGCGACGGTTCGATTGGGACAACACTTTCAATCCGCACGTTCCGATCGGTGAGCAGCGCAACAAAACCAGGAACGAGGTCGATGTCACGAATGCTCATCGTTGCGACTTTGCCGTCACGTTCGTACTGCAGCACACCGGGTTGACCTGCCAAAATGTCGAGGCCATCGGGAACCGACGCCGAAATCCGGAGCTGCTTGTCCGGCCAGTACAGGTGCGCGAGCTCGGCGGGTCTTCCTGACTCAAGGCTCGTGCCCGCCTGCATCACCACGATCTCATCGGCAAGCCCTTCGGCTTCGAGCAGAAGGTGGGTACACATCAACACCGACTGTCCAGTCTCTGCCATCTTCCCAATGAGTTCGAGAACCGCAAGTGCCGACTCGGGGTCGAGCCCCGAGGTTGGCTCGTCGAGCAAGAGCAGGTCTGGCTTGTGCAACACCGCTCGTGCGAGCGCGAGCCGGGTCTTCATTCCCGTTGAATATCCGCCGACGAACTGATCCAATGCCGACTCGATCGCAAAGAGCGATGCGGCTTCCAGAATCCGAGCATCGGCCGCTTCCCCCTTGCCAAGATCGTAGAGCTCGGCCGAATAGCGCAAATTGTCCCAGCCAGAAAGACGGTCATACAGCGACGGCTTCGCAGAAACCACGCCACATCGACGACGAACTTCCTGCCCATCGGAGCCAGCAGGATCGAGGCCAAAGGTCTTGGCCGTTCCGGTATCGGGGGCGAGCGCTCCGGTGATCATGCGGATTGCCGTTGTTTTCCCGGCGCCGTTGGGGCCGAGCAGCACACTCACTTCTCCCGGTGCAATCTGGAGGTCGAGATTGTCGAGCGCAACCACGTTTCCGAACGCACGGGTTACGCCTTTAAGGTCGACGATCAACGAGGAGTCCACCTGAAACTATCGGCAGGTGCATCGCCGAGATGACATCTCTGTGTGAAACGATCGACCTACACCGCCACTCACCTCGGGCGACGGACCTGTCCTAGTACCCCAAGCGTTCGAGGAGACTAACCTCGGTCTGCCAGTTCTTGGCCACCTTCACCTGCAAGTCGAGATACGTGCCTTCACGCAATTGCTCGCGAGCACCAATCCCTACCTGCTTAATAACCGCACCCTTCTTGCCGATCACGATTCCCTTTTGTGAATCGCGCTCAACGAGAATTTCACACCGTACGTGAGGCCACTCCATCTCGGTCACCCGCGTAGCGATCGAATGCGGGATCTCGTCGCGCAGGACGCGAAGGAGTTGTTCACGGACGAGCTCGGCAACCCAAAACGCATCGGCGGCGTCGCTGACCATGTCCTCTGGATAATACGGCGGGCCCGGTGGCATCCGGGACGCCAAATGCTGCACCAGGTCTTCCACGCCGTCGCCAGTCACCGCCGACACTGGAAAATAGGAGCCGAGATCGAAACTGCCAGCGGTTCCCAGTTGGCGAAGGATTTCCTCGGGGCTTGCATTGTCGATCTTGTTGACGACGAGAATCGCGTCGCTCGGGCAGCGTTCGATGACCCATTTGTCGCCCGGTCCAATCGGCATCGTTGCATCGACGAGCACGCACACCGCGTCGACGTCACCAATTGTGGACTCGGCCGACTCGTTCAGTCGCTTGCCGAGCGGGCCTCGCGGCTTGTGAATTCCGGGCGTATCCATAAACACCAGCTGCAAGTCTTTTCGATGCAACACGCCACGCACCTGACTCCGGGTGGTTTGGGGCTTGTCGGAGACAATCGATACCTTCTCGCCCAAAATCTTGTTGAGGAGAGTGGACTTGCCGACGTTGGGGCGCCCGACGAGGGTGACAAACCCAGACCGGAAGGTCGCCGCGGTCTTCGCTGGCTCGTTCGTCACGATGCATGCTCCGATTCGTGCACTTCTGCTGTTGTTGGAAGATCCGAATGTTTGACGGCAATGACATGGGTGATGCGCCGGCCCTCGACGGTTTCGACCGTGAGTTCGAAACCGGAATTGGTAACCGACTCCCCCACTGCGGGTACGTGCCCTAGCCCATTGAAGATCAAGCCGCCGACCGTATCCCATTCATCGTCGGGAAGCTCGGCACCGACCATTTCGTTGAACTCATCGATTGTCATGCGGCCATGGACTCGCCACCGGTCCTTGGCCAACGACTCCACCAACGGTTCTTCGACAGCATCGAACTCATCGACGATCTCCCCAATGAACTCTTCAATTAGGTCTTCCATCGTGACGATGCCGGCCATTGAACCGTATTCGTCGATCACGATGACCAGAGTGGTCGGCAGCCCCTTCAGCTCGCGAAGCAACTCCGCTGCCCGCTTGGATTCGGGCACGAACATTGGTTCTCGTTGAGCAATCGAGACAAAGTGATCGCCCCGCCCCCGCTGTACTCGAGCGAACAGATCCTTGATGTGGACAACGCCAACCACGTCATCGACGTCGTCGCCATAGATCGGCATACGGGAGTGGCCGCGTTCGACCATCTTCTCGATCGCCGACGACACCGTGCTTTCCCTCGACGCTGCGAGCACGTCGGGGCGCGGCACCATGATCTCTCGAACGATCGTGTCGCCGAACTCGAGGATCTCTTGGATGATTCGCCCCTCGTCCTTTTCGAGAACCTGCTCGGCGACCGCTGCGTCGGTGATCGCCACGATCTCTTCTTCTGAGGTGACCTCGCTCACGCTCCCAGAGGTCTGTCGCAGAATCATTGCGCTCACACCCCCGAGCCCGCCGAGAACCCATTTGACGGGGAGAATGGCCAGCACGCCCCGGCTCAGGGCCGCAGCGCGCGGAGCCGCGCGGTCGATGTTTCGCTGTGCCCACGTCTTTGGTACCGACTCGGTCACGATCAACATCAGCGAGAGCAAAGCAACGAGCGCCACAGGAATCCATCCCGAACCGAACCGGTCGGAGACAACAATCGCAACGATGGCACCAAGGGCCAGCTGGGAACCCAACGACAGCGCCAGAATCGGGGCGATCAACCCGCGTCGATCTTCAAGTCCGTCGACCAGCTGGGCAGCACCGGGAACATTGTCTTCCTCAAGCGCTTCAGCACGGGACCGGCTAATGGAGTTCAGCGCGCTCTCCGCTACTGCGAGACCGACGAGCACGGCGATCAACACCACGCCGATCACGATTGCAACGACATCACTCATGACATGTTCTCATCGGCTCTTCCGCCACGCAGACAAGTGCCGCGCTTCGGCGGCTTTCATCTCGACCTCGTCGTCTGGCTCCATATGATCCATGCCCAAGATGTGCAAGACCCCATGGACAACCATCAGCGCCATCTCGTCGTCGGGGTCGCCGGGAGCTTGCTTTTCGACGATCTCGGGACAAATCAGGACATCGCCTAACAACCGAGGCTGGCCCGCAAATGCCACGTCGGGCCCATCGTCGAGTGGAAACGACAAGACATCGGTCGGACCGGTTTTGTCCATATGTTCGCTGTTCAGCTCGGCCATTTCTTCGGTCGTGACAAACGTCAGGTTGAGCTCGCACTCGCTGCCAAGGCCCTCATCGATCAGCACCGCCCGTGCCAGGTCGGCCCAGCGTTCAATGGTGACTGGTCGCTCGGACTGTTCGTCGAGCGCCACCACCTGCGGGGCCGAAGATGTTGTCACCAACACCGCCCGATCATGACGTTCGTACTCACGCCTGCTCCCGCGAATCATCTGTACGCGAAGCGCTGCGTTTCGAAGAACCGCCGCCACGTAACTTTTCCATGCTGTCGCCGTCTTGTTCGTAGGCGTCGACGATGGCTTGCACGATCGAGTGGCGCACAACATCTTTGCTACCAAGGCGAACAAACCCAAGACCGTCGATACCGCCGAGAATTCGTTCGAGGCCTCCAAGACCAGTACGGCCACCCTGCACGTCGACCTGGGAAATATCGCCGGTTACAACGGCTCTCGAACCAAAGCCGATGCGAGTGAGGAACATCTTCATCTGTTCCGGAGTCGTGTTTTGTGCCTCGTCGAGGATGATGAAGCTGCTATTGAGCGTTCGGCCTCGCATAAATGCGAGCGGCGCAACCTCGACGGTTCCCTTCTCCATGAGACGGGTGACGCCTTCGCTGTCGGTCATGTCATACAACGCGTCGTAGAGCGGCCGCAGATAGGGGTCGACCTTTTGCATGAGGTCTCCGGGCAGGAAGCCAAGCCGCTCGCCTGCCTCGACCGCCGGCCGAGTGAGGATGATGCGTTCGACGCGTCCGGCTTGGAGTGCTTGGAGCGCCATCGCAACAGCAAGCCAGCTCTTTCCAGTGCCGGCGGGGCCGATACCGAAGGTGATGACGTTGTTTGCAATGGCCTCGAGGTACCGCTGTTGACCGGCCGATTTTGGCCGGATCGTGCGACCGCTTGCAGTTCGAAACACGTTTGAGTTGAACACTTCACTTGGTCGCTCGTTCGCCTCAACGAGGTCGACGGTGCGTTCAACGGTTCGTTTGTCGAGCTGTTGACCAGTTTCGAGCATGATGACGAGCTCTTCAATGACCTTGCTCGCCTCGACGGCACGCTCACCGGTGGTCGTTACCTGATTGCCACGAACGTGAAGAGACGTTGCGGGAAAACGGTCTTCGATTACCCGCAGGTATTCGTCCCGTTCCCCGAGGAGGCCCGCCATGAGGTGATTTCCAGCAACATGGATGGTGACGGATTGTTCTGACAACAGATACTCGAATACAAGGTGATCAATCACCGACCCCAGGGCGGAATCGATGTCATTTACTGCAATGCAGCGTATCACTGCAGCGTCTGACCAGACATTGGTCGGGCGCTCACGTTGGGTACATCGGCCTCTTGCGCCGACGTTGGGTAGTCCAAGGCCCCAATGACGTAGGCGTCGCGACCTATTTGCACGCCGCTCGTCACATCCCAACATTGGGACCGGAACGCCTAGAGAACTGGAGTCAGGTGCCCGCTGCATTCTCCCCATTCGATCGCGAGCTACAAGCCCTCGCCGACGATGAACGCCGTGCCAGCACTGCTCGCGCCCGTCTTCGACGCGCTGACCGACAGATCGTCGATGCGCTGAGTGGGAGCTTCCTCGGCACCATCGTCGAGGTCTATGAGACCCATGCCCCAGTCACGGTGCTCACTCGAACCGAATCTGCAGTACGCGGCACGATCGTCGAAGTTGGAGCAGATGCCATCGTGTTACGAACCGCAAAGAGTCGCACCCAGGTACTCATTCGTCTCGCCTCGATCGAAGGGCTGCTCGAATCGAGCGCTGGCCACAACCGCCACGTCGACCCCACACCCAACGGCCAGACGCTGATCGACATTCTGGATCGCTATAGCGAGACAAACGAACGAATCGCAGTGACCACCGCCAGCGGCAACAAGGTCATGGGTCATATCGACCGGGTAGGGAACGATCAGTTGGTGCTTCGCCTCGATGGTCGCGGCGACACCATGACGATTCCCGCAATGGCTATCGACCAGGTGGTGATGGCCTCATGATGCAACTACTCGGTTGCGACAGCTTCGGGATACAGGTGCTCGAGTTCGCCCGGCGTGATCTGGCTCTGCGAAACAAACGAATCAATCTCGCTTTGCTTGAGCCGAATGACCCGGCCGAATCGGTACGCGGGAAGTTGTCCCTCGTCAATCAACCGGTACAGCGTGCGAGGCGTGAGTCCCAGAGCCGATGCAGCTTCCTTGGTCGACAACCAGTCTCCGTCAGCAGATGTCATGGCAAACACCGTACCACGTCATGGTCATCTAACTCTCTTTCAGTGCCTTTGAGCACCTTTCGAAAATTTCCAGGAGGTCGGTCGTGACCGATGTGCAACAGCCGGTACTGCGAGTAAAGAAACGTCTTCCGAGCGGCAGAGCCGTCCTTGGCGGACTCCTTGTGTCGCTCGCCGTCGTCTCGATCCTCATTGCGTCACGCATTGGCGAGGACGCAACATTCCAAAGCGTTGTCGTCGCCCGCCAAGAACTCGCTCCGGGGACGGTCATCGAACCCCAACACGTCGAGCAAGTCCGAATGCGTCTCGCAGACGACGCAAACTTTGTGGTCGCCAACAGCGAGTCGATCATTGGGTCGGTCGTGCTCGGCCCCGTTGGCCAAAACGAATTCCTCCAGGTTGCAAACATTGCAGTGAGCGGCCCTGACACGCTTCCGTCCGGATTGGCAGAGGTATCAATCGAGATCGAACCCAGCAGAGCTCCTGCACGCATTGCGTCTGGCGAGTTGGTTTCACTGCTCGCCACCTACGAAGACAACAACGGCTCCAGGACAACGCTCATTGCCGACCGGGTCGTCGTGCTCTCCTACGACAACGGCGCAGGCGATGATTTCTCGGGCAGCGACACCGTGCTTCGGCTCGGCGTGAGCAATGGCGATGTCGCCAGCGCGATCGTGACCGCGGCCATTACCGGAGATGTGTCCGTTGTTGGAGTCACCGGTGCAAACGACGTCACCATCCCACAGGAGGTCATTGGATGAAAGACCATTTCGTTGTTCTCGGCGTTGCTCCCGTCCGCCGAGAGTGGTTTGGAAACGTCAGCAAATGGGCCAATGACGCGTCGCTTCCGGTCGAGTTCATCAAGTGCATCTCGGTCGATGAGGTCATCTCGCGGCTCGAGTCCGGACGTCCCTTTTCTGCAGTGCTCATCGATGCCTCGGCAAATGGCGTGGACCGCGACCTGCTCGATCTCGCAACATCGGTTGGGGCGAGCCCGATCATCATCGACCATGGACTCGTCGACCGCGATTGGGGCGACCTCGGGGCCAAAGCCGTCCTTTCTGAGCAGTTCACTCGTGTCGACCTCGCCTCGATACTCGAAGAACACGCCGCCCCAATTGGCCGCGACAATGCAGCGTTTGTGCCTTCGAGCCAAACACCGACCCGATCACACCTCGGACACGTCGTGACCGTTACCGGCGCTGGCGGAATGGGTGTCTCGACCGTCGCCATGGCGTTGACCCAGGGACTAGCCAGCGAACCAACGCAGCGCCCCGTCGCCCTCGTCGACATGGCCTTGCGTTCGACCCAGGCCATGTTGCACGACACCCGCGACGTTGTACCTGGACTACTCGAATTCGTGGACAGCCACCGACTGGGAGTCCCGAACGAGGCTGAGGCAATGGCATCGATCCACTCCTTCCCCGAACGCGGCTATGACCTGTTGCTCGGCCTCCGCCACGAACGAGACTGGGCGTCTATTCCGGCTCGGGCGCTGTCTGCGGGCTGGACGACGCTCATGAATCGGTACCAAGCCACGGTGTGTGACATCACCGGAGAATTCGACGGCGTCGACGAAACCGGCTCGGCCGATATCGAAGATCGCAATCGGCTCGCACGAATGGCCGCACGTCAAGGCGACCTCGTCCTCGTCGTTGGCCAGCCCGGCGCTTGGGGCATCCGCCACCTCATTGGCACAATTCTGTCGCTCAGCGAACTTGGCGTCGATAGCCAGCGGATCATCCCGGTTATCAACCACGCCCCTCGAAACCCTCGGGCCAAGGCCGAGATCACCGCCGCGGTGTCCGAGCTGCTCACCGCTCGAATGTCGACCGCAGATTCGGTCGTCCCACCGGTCTTCGTCCCCTACAAGAAGACTCTCGATGTCAGCCTCGGAACGGGCGAACCGTTGCCGGGAGCACTCACCTCGCCATTGGCCTCGACCGTTAGCGCGTTGTTGAAACGTGCTGAATCACACCCGGACTTCACCGTCCCCAATGACCTTGAAGGCCATGAAGAACTCGTGGCGGTAACGCCGGGTTCACTCGGCAGCTGGAGCGAAATCGATGACTGATATTGCTGAACGCCTCGCCGAAGACGTATCGCCACTGATCGAGATCGAGCGCATGACCCTCGAGGTTGCGAACGATCGCAACATCTCGGTCGGCGAGGACCGCGGCCAAGACACCCTCCGCTCAATAGCGACCGAGCTGGTCGAACAGTGGCGGGCCGATTACCGACGCGGTATTCGAAGCATCGACCTGACCGAGCCCGACCTGATCATCGACCGCGCCATGCGAAACCTGACCGGGTATGGACCGCTCGAATCACTGATCGACGACGACGACGTTTGGGAGATCATGCTGAACGCTCCCGACCAGATCTTCGTCAAGCGCCACCTCGGACAGAACGGTTACCACCACGAGTCCTTCCACGACGATGACCACGTGCTCCGGACAATGACCCGAATCGTGGACCGGTCGAGCGGCGCCCATCGGGCACTCGATCCAACCGCTGGGCTACAAGACGCGCAGCTCGACGACGGTGCTCGCCTCCACATTGTCCATGGCGACATTGCGCGCGGCGGTCACATGATGGTCAATATCAGAAAGTTCACCGGTATGGCCTTCCGGTCGCTCGATGAACTGGTGTCGTCTCAAACCGTCACCACCGAAGCAGCGGATCTGCTTCGAGCGTGCGTTGGAGCGAACCTTTCGATGGTCTTCGCCGGCGTTCCCGGGGCAGGCAAGACAACATTGCTCTCCTGCTGTGCCGCAGAGCTCGATCCAACGCTTCGGGTCGTCATTGCCGAAGAGGTCTTCGAGGCCGATGTGCCGCTACCGAACGTGGCCAGCATGCAGACTCGGGGAGGACGTCCGGATCGTCCAGGCGTCGACCTTCGCACGCTCGTTGGCGGCTTCCTTCGCATGGCACCAGATGTGGCAATCGTGGGCGAGGTCCGGGACCGCGAAGCGCTCCCTCTGATGATGACCCTGTCGAGCGGTGTCACAGGCTTCACCACAATTCACGCGGGTTCAGCTCGCCAAGCACTGACTCGTTTGCGATTTGTTTGCCAGCTCGCCGAGACATCGAGCGACATTCCAATGTCGGCATTGAACGACCTGGTGAGCCAAGCCATCGACGTGGTTGTCCACACTGTTCGCACACCCGAGGGGCCGCGGGTAAACCAGATCGCCTTCGTTGAGGACCTCTCATCGGCAGCCGACGGTACTGCGTTCACGATGACCGAAGTCTTCAAGCGCAACCCGCACACCGGGGCACTCGAATGGACGGGACACTTGCCGGTTCGTGCAGCCGAAAACATGGCGAACGCCGGTATCGATATTCGGTCGGTGCTCCCGAACCATCAACGAGAGCAGCGCCCATGATCTCGCTACTCATCGCATTCGCGGCCGCCTACGGCGTCCATTTGTTGTACACCTCGGCCGCGTTTGGTTGGGAGGGCCCTCAGCCCGGTCCAAAGATCGAACGCAAGAAGCGTCAGTCCAACCAAGAGTTCATGTCCACGCTGGGCTTGGGAAAGCTCAACCTCGGTGCCCTCCTCAGCTCGATGCTCGTCGTCGCCGTCCTCGGTTTTGCGTTTGGCACGCTGCTCTTCGGTGGCGTGCTCCCGGCCATCATGATCGGTGCCTTCGCTGCGCTCTCTCCAGTTGGTGTTGCTCGAGTCCGCCACGAGCGCTTGATCGAGTCTGCCCACCACGCATGGCCGGGCATCATTGAGGAGATTCGATTGCTCACGAGCACGCTTGGTCGATCGATCCCACAGGCAACATTCGAGGTTGGCTTGCGATCTCATGATGGTCTGCGTCCCGCCTTTGAAGAGGCCCATCGCGAATGGTTGATTTCGACCGACTTCGCCCGCTCGTTGGCTGTCCTGAAACACCAGCTCGGACATAACACCGCTGACATCGTTGCCGAGACGCTACTCACTGCTCACGAGCTCGGTGGCGGCGAGGTCGGCAACCGTCTTGGCGCCCTCGCCACCGATCGCATGACCGATCAACGGCATCGCCGGGATGCAAGCGCCCGCCAGTCCGGTGTGCGTTTCGCTCGGTGGTTTACCCTCGTTGTCCCCTTTGGCATGGCGCTCACCGGGCTAAGCATCGGTGATGGCCGGGCTGCCTATGGGACGCAGTTCGGCCAACTACTCGTCGTGGTTGCGCTGATGTTGATTCTCCTGTCGTGGTTCTGGGCTGGCCGCATCATGGCTTTGCCAAAGGAAGAGCGGGTGTTTGCATGATTCGGCTGATCGCAGGCGCAGCGCTTTTACTCTTCGTTGGGACGACCCTCGTGTTGAGTGAGCTCCGGCCCTTCCGTCACCAGACGTTGGCGGCACGGGTGTCGCCGTATCTCCCGGGGGGAAGAACACATTCGTCGCAGGGCCTGCTCTCACTCGAGAGCTTCGGCCAGTTGCTCGGACCGCTCTCCGAAGTCGTTGGCGCCAGCGCGGCGAAGATCTTCGGTGTCAACGAAGAACTCCCCCGGCGGCTGCGCCGAGTGCATTCCCCCATGGACGAAACCGAGTTCCGTTTGCGCCAGGTGGGTTGGGCTGCGGGTTCGGCCGCCGTCGTGGTGCTCTTGGGCGTGGCGTTGTCGCTGCCCGTCGCCATCGTGGCGATGTTCACCGCAATCGCCCCGCTACTCGCCTTTTTGATCTTGGAACAGCAGCTCGCTGCAGCTTCCGATCAATGGAAGGCACGAACGTTTCAAGAACTCCCCATGGTTTCCGAGCAGATTGCGATGCTGCTTGGATCCGGGTATTCCCTTGGCGCTGCACTCAAGCGGGTCAGCGAGCGCGGAACGGGAGCGGTTGCCCGAGATCTCGCCGTCGTCATGTCACGCGTACAGCAAGGAACGACCGAACAAAAGGCGCTCGAGGAGTGGTCAGACACGGTCGACCTCGAAGCAGTGTCTCGCCTTGTTGCCATCTTGTCGCTCAACAAAGAAGCGGGAGACCTCGGGTCGATGGTCGCTGCCGAAGCTCGCAATGTGCGGACCGAATCGCACCGTGAACTGCTCGAAGCAATCGAGAAGAAGAACCAACAGGTTTGGATTCCGGTCACGCTCGCCGCGCTGATTCCGGGCGTGATCCTCATGATGATTCCGTTCATTAGCGCCCTGGCCGCGTTTGGCTAACACGATTGTTCAACAGCGCAAATACCCAACCAACGCACTACCAACCAAAGCAAGGAATACCAATGATTAACAGCACTACCGAAGTCGCCCGCACGATGGGCCGTCGTCTTGTCATTGCAGAACAAGCCGTTCTGCGAGCCATGAGGAGTCGCCTCGTCGACGACCGTGGAGAGGGCGTCATCTCGATGGCGATCGCCATCCTTGTGATCGCCGCACTCGGCGTTGCCATGTACGCCGTGTTCCAGGGCGTTGGCGAAGCTGCCGGCGACAAGGCAACTGAATCCATCAACAACATCGGCGGATAGCTCGAAACGTGGGCATACATCTGAGGGGAGAGCACGCCGAACGAGGTTCGGGCGTGTTCTCCATGGCGATGGGGCTGCTGTTCTTTTTCGGCTTCCTCGTCTTTGCGGTGAACATCCTGTACAACCTGTACGCAACATCGGTGATATCGAGCCTGGCGCTCGATGCTGCCCATGACGTTGCCCAACGGAACGGATCAGCAGCGATTGCTGAGGCCGAGTTCCGAGAACACGTTGGACCCGAGGTCGATTTTTCGATCGCCGTACGTGGCGACACGGTGCAAGTCGATATCTCGTGGGAGACACGTGCGCTCCTTCCGCAATTGAGCAATGCCCGCGCTTTTGGTGTCTTGGATCGAAGTTTCGAAGTGCGAATCGAGGAGCAGCAACAGTGATGACAGGTCGAGAGCGGGTGGCTGCGGCGATTGCGGATCGCCGACAGGACGATCGTGGCGTCGTCGCGGGCGCAGAAATGCTGATCTTTGGCGCGCTGGCGTTTGTTATGGGTTCGCTGCTCGTCGTCAACGTCTGGAACGTGATCGATGCAAGTCTCGCCGTGTCAGCAGCGGCTCGAGAAGGTGCCCGCACGTACACCGAAGCAGATCCCGATACGGCATGGAGCCAGTCTCAGGCTCGAATGGCCGAGGTGTTGAATGAATTTGATCGAGGCGATCGGGCACTCGCTCCATCAATTTCGTCGGGGAGTTATCAGCGATGCGCCGTCGTCACGGTGACCGCCGGATATGAGGTGGCGCTGGTTCGTCTTCCGCTCTTTGGACAGTTCGGGACGATGACCACGGTCGAATCGAGCCATACGAGTCGCATCGACGCCTACCGAAGCGGCAACTTCGACGGAGCATGCTGATGGCTAAACAATCCACTATCCAGAGCCAGGACCGTTCCCGGGAACAGCACGGTCGCCAGCTACCGGCACAGAGCAGCGAACGCGGATCGACGCTACTTCTCGCACCGATTGGTTTGTTGATCGTCATGATGCTCGGCGCGGTGACGCTCGAAGTCGGGGCCCTGCACCTTCGGCAACGCCAGCTCCACGATCTCGCCACCACGATCGCAAACGATGCAGCAACCGTGGGCTTCGATATCGACGAGTTTCGAACGACCGGCAACATCACGATCGACGCTGGAGGAGCCCAAAGCGTCGTTGGTTCAAGCATTGCGCTCTCGGACATTCCCAACGCTCGGGCCCAGGGCCTCAGCATCACCCAAGGCGCCCCACCAACGATCGAAATCGATCTGGCGCTCACCCATGAGTTTGTCCTTGGGCAGCTCATATGGGGGGCATCGACGGAACTGACTGCAAGCGGTCAAGCAACACTTTTGAGGACGAACGAAACGTGACCGCCACGCCACACAACCCCCCTCCCCACAACCCACCCCGAAGTCGTCTCGACGAACCAGCGCTCACCCATTCGCGGCCACGGGGCGCCGCCGTGTTACTCGGCCTTATCGGCCTGATCGTGGGCTTGCATTTCGCCTCCCGACTTGGATTGCGGGGGCCCTCGCGGCTCACGGGCGAGGGCGTGCGAGCGTGGGCCGATGACCCAGTCACGGCAATTGCAACGGTCGCCCGATGGGTCTCGCTGATGCTCGCGTATTATCTCGCCGTCATTGTCGCGGCAACGATGCTGCTCGGCAATCGCGTACGGTCGAACCGCTGGGCATGGCTCATACCGAGCATGACCAGCAGCATTGTGGGACTGCTGTTGGGAACCTCGGCGGTGGTCGTGCCAATCGTTGCGAACAGTCGAGCAGACCTTCCACCCGCCGACAGCGAGCCGGCGCAAGTCGGCACTCGACACGCGCCGTTGCTTCTTCGGGAGGTGGACAATCCGCTGATACTCAAAGAGCGGGCCCCCGACAGGGACCTTCGACTCGTGTGGAGCGCTACATGGTCAGATGACGTTCCGCCGCTGCGGGACACGGTGTGGAGAGTTGAGAGTGGCGACTCGTTTTGGTCGATAGCCGAAGAGACGCTTCGAGATGAGTTGCCTGATATGGATCTGAGCGAATCCGACATCGCCGAGTACTGGCGCGTGCTCATCGAGGCGAACGAGGACAGGCTCGTCGACCCTGGGAACCCCGACCTGTTGATACCTGGGCAGCGACTCGTGCTGCCGCCGACTGGT
The DNA here is from genome assembly GCA_938084885.1 of uncultured Acidimicrobiales bacterium. Taxonomy (GTDB): domain Bacteria; phylum Actinomycetota; class Acidimicrobiia; order Acidimicrobiales; family SHLQ01; genus SHLQ01. The sequence continues at coordinate 28,085 of CALKGG010000019.1, read as the reverse complement.
TAGCTCAGTGACGCAACCATAAACCCGCCAACCCACATAGATAGCGCAAATGCTGCAGCCCCAGACACGGCAAGAAGCACCACTATCCGTCCAGACTTCCGAAGCCATTGACCGTATGTTTCCATCTCGTTCCGCCTAACGATATGCCCGCAACCCAACTATATCGGCGCCGCGACACCCGTGTACGGATTCTCGACTACTTGTAAATAGCCGTGTTAGCGGTGAGCGAGATGGCGCTACGCTACTGGGCGACCTGGGGGACGAAGGTCAACCCGAGAGCGTCAATGCGTGGTGCGGCGCCCTCGATGCCCGTGCCGAGGATGGCGGCGAGCGCTTGAAGGTCGTCGCGACGAATCGTGAGTACACGGCCGTTGAAGTCTTGACGCTGCACCTGAATCATGGTCAGGTACCGCGACAACATGTCGGCTTCGGGCCCACTCAACTTTTCGAGCTTGGTGAGATCGATGGTGATCGATGCTCCCGATGCCCGCGTTGGGCGATCGCGCAAATCGATCTCCTGGTCGACTTCGACGCCGAAGTCGGGTGCACCCTCGATTGGGAGCAGCTGATCGACAGGCACGTTGTAGAACATGGCGAGCTTGCGAAGGCGGGGAACGCTGATTGCGCGCTCGCCTCGCTCGTACGCGCCAAGAACGGAGGCCTTGAACTCTTGGGTGGAATTTGCTTCCACTTCCTGAAGAGAAAGTCGCTTCTGGCGGCGGATGGCGCGAAGCCGTTCTCCGACCTTACGGCTGTAATCGTCAGGGTTGTTTTCGTTGTCGTCCATATGTCCTCACCTACGTGCGCCGATCGCCGAGTGAGTTGTGTAAACACTCACAGTGGCGATGATGGGCACACCCTAGACAGAAGACGGTTTCAAGGTCCAGACGAGAACAAACTATTTGAAGAAATACACACGAAACGCGAGTCCGCAGATCGTTTAGCGCTGCGCTCCAGCCAACAAAACGCCTGCTGCAATCGCTGCGGTTTCGGCTCGCAACACGGTCGAACCAAGCGACACTTTGCTCGCAGCAGCATCGATCTCGTTATCTGACCAGCCGCCCTCAGGACCGATCGCGATCGATCGGTGGTCGCCAATTCGGTCTCCTCCAAAGTGGGCGACCGCCACGTCGGGGCGACCCAACCAGTCCAGCGCCGAAACTACGCCGACAATTGTTGGAAGCCGAACCTGGTGACTTTGCATCGCTGCTTCTCGGATGATCCGTTGCCACCGCGACATGGCCTTATCGACCTTGGCGTCGTCCCATCGCACGATCGTGCGCTCGCTGCGAAGGACGACGATGTTCGAAACTCCAAGCTCGGTGAGTTTCTGTATGACCCATTCAGGTTTCGAGCTCTTCGTCAACGAGAACGCAACGGTGCTGGAAACGGCTGGCTCTGGCACCGTGAACACGTCACTCGTCGACCTGAGCACTCCCGAAGTGGCGAACTCGACAAGGCGCCAACGGCCCGCACCATCACTCGCGGTGAGGGGATCGCCGTCGCGCATACGCAGCGACTTGGCGAGATGATCGAGGTCGATGGGAGCGACGAAAAGGTCGTCGAGCGAGTCGACGAACACATGTGGTCCGGGCGAGCCGGCGAGCTGTTCGCTCACTTGAACGCGGACTTCACCTTGCTGAAGAAACCATCGTCGGGTGGCGCGACCGCCTCTGCACGAAGTGCCGCGAATTGACGCAACAGCGCCTCTTGTTCGTCATTGAGATCGGTTGGCGTTGCGACGTTGAGGTTCACGACGAGATCGCCGCGCCCGCGTCCGTTGACATGGGGAACACCCTTCGCCCGTAGCCGAAACTTCCTGCCACTGTTCGTTCCCGCTGGCACAAGGAGGGTCTCGTCGTCTTCGAGCGTCGGAATTTGCAGCTCGGCGCCGAGGGCAGCCTGAGCAAAGCCGATCGGCTGATCCAAGATGAGGTCATTGCCCTCGCGCTTGAACAACTCGTGCGCCTTCACATCGATGTGCACGTAGAGGTCGCCTTGTGAGCCCCCACGAGGGCCGACAGCGCCGCGGCCGGTGAGGCGAAGGGTCGAACCCGAGTCGACGCCAGGCGGCACGTCAACGGTGTAACTGACCTCTTCGACCTTGCGGCCCTGACCGTCACAGGTCGAACACGCCTTGTCGATCGTTTCTCCCCTGCCGCTGCACGTTGGACATTGCGCGGTAGTGACCATCTGGCCGAGGATCGATTGACGGACCCGCTGGACCTGACCGGCGCCGCCACATTCGTTGCAACGGGTTGTCCCGGTGCCAGGTTCTGAACCGGTGGCGTGGCACGGCTCGCACGCCGTTGCGGTCTTGACCGTGACCATTTTCTCGCCGCCAAAGACCGCATCGCTGAGTTCGAGGCGAAGCACGGTCTCAAGATCTTCTCCGGGAGGCGGACCTGACGGCCCGCGGCTACCGCCGCCACCAAAGGGGCTTGCACCTTGGCCGAAGAAGGTTTCGAAAATGTCGCCGAGGTTGGCGCCAAAGGGTCCTGCACCGGGACCGGGGCCGCCCTGCCCGCCGAGGCCGTCATCGCCAAAACGGTCGTATTTGTTGCGGCGTTCTTGGTCGCCCAACACTTCATAGGCGTTCGCGATCTCTTTGAACTTCGCTTCGGCTTCGGCGTCACCGGGGTTCTGATCCGGATGATATTTCCGGGCCATGCTTCGATAGGCCTTCTTTATCTCGGCTTCGGTCGCCTGTTTGGAGACGCCGAGGACGTTGTAGTGGTCGGCCATGTCAGCCCTCGCTCAATCGTTTGCCGAGTGATTTGGAGACCACAGCTACAGCGGCCATCGCGTGGGGGTAGTTCATACGTGTAGGTCCTAGCAGGCCAATCGTTCCGGTCTGGTTACCTTCGGCAGAATATGGTGCAACAACCAGAGAACAGTCGGCGAGAGGATCGACGCCGGTTTCCTCGCCAATGGCGACCGACATGCCGCGCCCGATGACATCGCGGAGCAGTGTCACGACGACCAACTGTGTTTCGAGCAGCGAAAGGACTTCGCGCATGGTCTCTGCTGCCGCGAACGTCGGAACGCTCGAACGGCCTCCGACATAGACGTCGCCTGCGGTTTCCTGGGTGGTGAGCACGGCACGTGCTGACTCAACAAGACGGTCGGCGGCTGCATTCCCACTCGGCTGAGGCTCTGCTTCGTTACCAATGGTGCGCCCAACCATCGCCGCGCTCAAGTGACCGTTTGCAATTGCGATGGACACCTCGTCACTTTCCTCGAGTGCTTCGATCGTGCATTTCTCTACCGTGCCGTCGGAAAGCACCATGACTGCGAGCAGAACAGTTGGCGCCAGCTGCACCAACTGCACACTCTTGACCGTTGCGTGGTCCCGGTCGGGGGCAACGACCACCGACGTGACGCCCGTCATCTCTGAGAGGAGCTTCGAGGTGCGACCCAGCATGCCTTCGATCTCGCCGTGCGCGTGGTCGAAGAATTCGACGACGCGTTGGCTTTCGCTGTGGTCGAGGTTTGGCTCGGAAATCCCGTCGACGAACGCCCGGTAGGCCTTGTCGGTGGGGACACGGCCAGCGCTGGTGTGGGGCTGGGTGAGGTAGCCCTGTTGATCGAGCAGGGCAAGTTCGTTTCGGATCGTCGCCGAAGACACCTCGAGGTCGGTAGCGTCGCTGACCACGGTCGAACCAACCGGTTCGGCAGTTTCGATATAGGTCTCTACAACGGCCCGCAGAATGGCCATCTTTCGGTCGTCTAACATTTCGCTACAGGCTACAAGCGGTTGCCGAAGGGTGGGCGCACCCGTGAGCCCTCACCATCGAACGCCCATCGATGCTCACACCCAACGGAGGTATGGAATGGACCAACTCGATCAACGCATCTCGATCATCACGATTGCTGTGCACGACCTCGATCAAGCGCGGAACTTCTACAACACGGCCTTTGGTTGGACCCCCAACGAGGCGAGTGACGAAGAGGCCGCCAACATCGCGTTCTACTCAATGAACGGCTTTACGTTTGCGCTGTACCCGATCGCGAAGTTTGCCGAAGAGCACGGCGGCGACGTGACGGGTCCCAACGGCTTCACGATGGCGTACAACGTGAACAGCCCCGAAGAGGTCGATGCGTTGTTCGCCCGGTTCGCCGAGCACGACGTGACCGTACTGAAGGCACCCGAGAAGGTCTTCTGGGGTGGCTATTCGGGATACATCGCGGGCCCGAGCGGCGAACAATGGGAAATTGCCTACAACCCCTTCACCACCGTCAATGACGACGGCACCTTCGGCTAGAGACGTTCAGTCGTCGAGCTTGAGCGCTGATACGAAGGCTTCTTGGGGGATTTCGACCGAACCGATCGACTTCATCCGCTTCTTGCCCTCTTTCTGCTTCTTCAGCAGCTTGTTCTTACGCGTGATGTCACCGCCGTAAAGCTTGGCCGTCACATCCTTGCGATATGCCTTCACGGTTTGGCGGGCAATGAAGCGTCCGCCGATCGCGGCCTGGATCGGCACATCGAATTGCTGACGGGGAATAAGCTCTTTGAGCTTTTCGGTCATCTTCTTGCCGTACTCGTAGCTGCGATCGTCGTGGACGATCGTCGAGAACGCGTCGACAGGATCTCCCGACAGCAAGATGTCGACCTTGACGAGCTTCGACTGCTGCATGCCATCGGGTTCGTAATCGAGGCTCGCATAACCCTGCGATCGGCTCTTCATCTGATCGAAGAAATCCAAGACGACCTCTGCGAGCGGAAGGCGATATGACAGCTCGACACGCTCGGGCGACAGGTACTCCATCTTCTTCATCTCGCCGCGGCGAGATTGACACAGATCCATCATTGCGCCCGTGTAGTCCGTGGGAGTCACAAGGCTTACCTTCAGCATTGGCTCTTCAATGAAATCGATCTCGGCTCCATCGGGCAGCTCGGAGGGATTATCGATGAGCATCTCGGTGCCATCGGACTTGTGCACGTTGTATTTCACCGACGGCGCCGTGGAGATCAAGCTGAGTCCGAACTCGCGCTCGAGACGCTCGCGGACGATCTCCATGTGCAACAACCCAAGGAACCCGCAGCGGAAACCGAAGCCGAGCGCACCGGAAGTCTCCGGCTCGAACGTGTAGGACGAATCGTTGAGACGGAGCTTCTCGAGCGCCTCGCGGAGCGCAGGGTACTCGTCGCCATCGATTGGGTAGAGGCCGCTGAATACCATCGGCAGCGGTTCTTGATAGCCGTCGAGCGGTTCTGCTGCGGCGTTGCGGGCTGCGGTGATGGTCTCACCCGAACGTGCTTCACCAACGTCTTTGATACCGGCGATGAGATAGCCAACTTCTCCGGCTGTGAGTTCTTTCACCGGCTCGTTATCGGGTGAACGAACGCCGATCTCTTCGATGTCGTGGGTGCCATTTGCGTGCATGAACAGCGCCTTGCTGCGACTCCGGATCGTGCCGTCGACCACGCGGATCGACGAGATGACGCCACGGTACGGGTCGAAGTGGCTGTCGAAAATCAGCGCCTTCGGGTCGCCTTTGGGGTCACCTTGTGGCGCAGGCGTGCGAGCCACAACGGCATCGAGCAAGTCTTCGACGCCCTCCCCGGTCTTTGCGCTGATGCGAAGAATGTCCTCGGCGGGAATGCCGAGCACATTCTCGATTTCTTCTGCGTAGCGGTCTGGTTCGGCAGCTGGAAGGTCGATCTTGTTGAGCGCTGCGACGATCTCCAGATCGTTCTCGAGCGCCAGGTAACAGTTGGCGAGGGTCTGTGCTTCGATGCCTTGTGCAGCATCGACCACCAAAATCACACCCTCACACGCTGCAAGCGACCGCGACACTTCATAACCAAAGTCGACGTGCCCGGGCGTGTCGATCAGGTTGATGACGTGATCTTTCCAGTTCAAGCGCACCGATTGCAGCTTGATGGTGATGCCGCGCTCGCGCTCCAGATCCATCGAATCGAGGTACTGCGCTTTCATGTCGCGCATCTCCACGGCACCGGTGAGTTCGAGCATCCGGTCAGCAAGGGTGGACTTGCCATGATCGATGTGGGCAATGATCGATGTGTTGCGAATAAACGACTGGTCCATGAAGAGCTAAACGGTACTGCTTCTTGTCGACACTTCCGGTCGAGATCCCCCGAATACCTTCTGTTTTGGTTCTCCAAGAGTTGCGACGCCGTTACATCCGGCTACGATTACCTGCTGGCTCGAACGACGGGCCTTCAAGAACGAGGTCGAAGCCGCCGTGGCAAATATCAAGAGCCAAATCAAGCGCAACCGCCAGACGGAAAAGCGAAACGCCCGCAACCGTCAGATCCGCGCAGAACTCCGTACCCGCACCCGCTCGGTACTCGCCGCTGCCGAAGCCGGAGACGACGACGTTGACGAGAAGCTTCGACTCGCTATCAAGCGCATCGACAAGGCAGTCACCAAGGGCACGATGCATAAGAACACCGCTGCTCGCACCAAGAGCCGCCTCACGGCCAAGGTTCGCGGTCTCCAGAACGCCTAGCCCACCCTATTCGCTGGTTTCCTCCCGATCGTCCGGTTGAGGAAATCGCAACACATCTGATCCCCCCGGGGATATCGAGCTCAAGACGCCCTCACGGGCGTCTTTAGTCGTTTTGGCCTCGCGTGTGCCGAGATCGAGTTCGCGCTTGGACCGGGCCATCACCAACAGGTCGCAGCGACGAGTGGGTGTGGACATGACCAATCTGATGGCCCCAGAACCCACGGGGAGCGTGAAGGCGGTCGATGAGGTACTCGAGCTCAGCGGCATAGGTGAGGCGAAGCTCACGTGCATGTGGCACGGCCTCGTCAAAGGCCAGGAGCGGGAACCCATGGCCTTCAAGTACTTCGTAGAGCACTCGAAGCTGATCGTCGCCGCCCTCGACGCCCTGTTGGATGATCCGTTCTCGATATTCGGTGAGGTCGACTCCCTCGGTCAGATGATGCAACAACCGAACCGAGCGCCGCAGCGCCCAATATGCCGAACGGCCCTGCCCGCCCTCGGTGAGCTCGACGTGAAGCGCTGCATCGGTGACAAGACCAAGTGCGGTTATCCAGCTCTGCCCATCGTGCTGCGAGCGAAACAGTGCCAGCATTGGAAATGTCGTGTGGGTTTCGAGCACCTGGGCAATCCACGCCTCCCATTCCTTGAAGAAATCGTCGAGTTCGCGAGGATCCCCATCGGGCGAGCGAGACAACACCAGGTTGGTGGGTGTCATCTGGCCCTCGCTGCCATCGTCGAGGGTCAGCAGCTTCTGTTCACGTTCAGAATACGCCGAGTACAACGCAGGCAAGTAGCCAATGACGAGTGCGGTCGTGAGCACACCAGAGAACGCTTCGATCAGCGCACCAAATCGCGGCACCGTTTCGACGGGGACGACCTCGCCGAAGCCGACCGTAAAGTACACAACACCAGAGAAGTAGATCGCGTCCAACAATCCATCGACACCGTTCACCCCGCCAATCCCCCACCAGATCAGACCGAAGCCAAAAATCTGTTGGACAACCCAGGTGACGAGCATCGCCAGAACCGACAGCGGCGCGAACATCGAGAAGAAGCGTTCGCGGTGTTGCTCGTTTGAAATGCGCGAACCAACAGCAGATGTCAGCGACCACGAGCGGCGGTAGAGCACCTGTGTGAGCCACCACTTCCACCGAGATGTCGTCGTCGTGACGAGTGTGTTGATCACATCAGCGAGCACCGAAACAACCAAGATCACGCCAACGATGATCGCGAGTGCGCTCATCGCATGTTCGCCAACCGGGCAACGAGCACTTCCATGACGAGCTCAGGTGGCCACCCAACTTCCCCGCGCAGGCCTCGATCTGCATCGGCGAGCAAGGTCACGGCACGTTTCACGCCGTCAGACCCTAAGCGCTTCGATTGGGTGAGCGCCTTCTTTGCCGGAAAGGTCGAGCCCTTCATGCCCAGCAGTTGCGCCGCCTGTTTCTCGCCGCTGATCGGGGCACCGTCGAGGCGCAACATCCGCAGGTAGTGGGTCTGCAAGCTCGCCATAATCTGCAACGGATGCCGTCCACCTGTGCCGATCATTCGCTGCAGCTTGTCGAGCGCCACATCGATCGCGCCCGAGTCGATCGCATCGGTCAGTTCCCATGGCGGCACTCCCCCGGTATCGCCGAGAAACGGTGCGATTTCTTCGACGCTGATCTTGGCCCCGGCGCCGTACACCGACTCCAGTGTGGCGAGCAGGTTGACCACGCGGGAACGTTCGTCACCGAGGTGCGCTCCGAGGTGCTGCACTGCGCGCCGGTCGAGCGTGACCGATGCGAGTTTGATCTGTTGTTCGACCCATAGGTCGGCGCCCTTGCCGGAAGGAACCCCGGTTTCGATCGTCTCTGCGCCGGCGGCCTCGAGCGCGTCCTTGAGCGACTTGGGAATGTTGGCGAGCCGGTCGTGCTTTGGCGACTGCCCCTTCTCCCAGACGAGGACGAGGTCGGTACTCGGCAGTGGTTCAGCGAGATAGCTCACCAGCGCCTCGACGTCGGTCGCCTTTGAGAACCGGCCCATGTGGCGGCCAACAACGACTCGGCGCTCGGTAAGAAACGGTGGTGTCTGCGCTGAGTCGACGAGGCGACGAATCGCAAAGCTGTCGTCGTCTAGCCGGTAGTGGACCTCGGTGAGTTCTTCGACCATGAGCGACGCATCGCCGCCGCCGACGAGCCCGTCGACCTGCTCTTTTACCGCGTTGGCGAGCAACGACTCGTCGTTGCCTTTGAGGAGAACGACGGTCACGAGGTCAGCACTTCGGTCGAGCCCGTCACAATGGCGGCGTGCATTGCAAGAATGCGTGTGAGCACGTCCGGTCGTCGGGTTTCGAAGGCTCGGACACCACGCTGGACAAGCACCGAGGCCAACGCAATGAACTCGTCATCATCGACGCCGTTCGACAGATCCGAACAAAAGGCCGAATCGATCGCGACAGTGAGCGCCGCGACGTTGGGCGTCTCATCGATCATGTCGAGGAGCTCGCCAGGGCTCGGTGCCTCAAGGCGCGTTCGTTCTCCGTCACCGTCGATCAGCATCGACACGACCCTCACGGCCCCAGGTTCTTGCGTGCAGTGGCTCACTAGGACGCACGATATCTCACGTTTGCGGCGCGAGCATCAACCTTCGCACCAGAGCTGCTGAGGCAACTACTGGACCCCCAATCGGTGGACATTCCCGCCCGAGTGGCCCAGATGGGTTTAGCGCTCGCCAATGACCACCGCGCCCTCAACGCTGCGAATCTGCAGCGAACCAATCTCGCCCGACAGCGGCTCGCGGGCCTCGGCCCCCGGCACCGAATGGCCCGGCGGCGCCCATATCGCCGCGACCTCGAACCGTTCTGCCAACACGTGGACCATCACCCCCGATCGACGCGAACCGCTCTCGGAAATCAGCACATCGATGCGCCCCAACCTCGCTGCCCGGATCCCTTCCAACGCATCGTCGAGATCGGCACCAGCACCCAAGACAACCACATCGAAACCCTCGATCGAACGGGCCACAACCACGTTGGTCGAGAGCTGATGCACGCCAGCGGGCAACGGCCGTGGCACCAGCAACGGGATCCCAACAGCCACGACCACCAACATGGTCCCCAACGCCGGCGGAAACGACCGCAACGTCCCACTGCGCTCTCCCCCAAGAAGCACGGCCGCCAACCCAATACTGCCAATAGTCAAATGCACCGCCGAGAAGTGCCCTACCCCAACCGAGGCAAACGTGTCGGCAACGAGCGCCACCCAACGCACCAGCAGCCACGAGGGAGCATGCATAACCTCGGCCAATGGACCCGGCACGATCGCAGCGATCGGGCCGACGACCAAGCCCCACATCATCACTCCGGCAGCAGCGGGTCCGGCCAAAACGTTCGCCGGCACCGCAACCACACTCAACCGCCCGAACGTGCCTAACAACAACGGCGCAACGAACAACTGCGCTCCCAACGTTGCGCCGACCACCGACCTCAACCAATCCGGGCCAGGCATCAGACGGGCGAGCCGCCCTGCCAACACGACCATCCCAACCGTCGCTGCGACCGAAAGCTGGAACGCGAGAGACCAACCCAACAGCGGATCCAATACAAACAGCAGCGCCACCGCCGGTGGCAGGATCACGGCCGCCTCGGATCGACGGCCGACCGCGTGGGCAACCAAGGCCAAACCAGCCATGACCAACGCCCGGGTCACCGATGCCTCAAAACGCGTGAGAAACCCGAACCCCACCAAGACCGCCAACGAACACGCCACTCGCGCCGGAACCCAACGCACCCGGCGCAGAGCTGGCGCAAAGATGATGAGCACGAACGCGACGTTCTGACCAGATACCGCAAGCAAATGCCCAAGACCCGCCGAGCGGAAATTGTCGGCGTCGATCGGGTCTTGGTTTCGGTCATCTCCAAAGACCAAACCAGTGAACAGCGCCCGATCGCCCGTGTCGAAATGCCGAACCCCATCGGCATAGGCAGCCCGCAGTGCGTTTGCAGTGCCGAGTACACCATCGGCAGAACGAACTTCGTGCACGGTTGCCACCGTCGCGTTCCCGACGATTCGCCTCGAGATCGCCCACGCCGATTCTGGAACGCTCCCTCGCAGCGTTCCCGAAATGACCAGCTCATCTCCAACAGCAGCGTCACCGAGCGCCGGATGCACCCCGACGCGTACGTTCAAAAACACGCGCTCCCCGTCGATCTCGCCTTGCGCTCCCCATCCACCGTTATTGGCACGCGGATCACTAACCAGCACCACCAGCGCCCTGTCGAGCGGACGCGTTGTCGCTGGCGCGAGGTCCTCGAGGGCCATACCTGCCCGCGCCCCGAGCAACAGGAGTAGGCCAACAACGACCGCTCGAGGCTGCACGCTCACCGCCCCGATGACCACCACCACGCCGCCCACCCACCACGGCACGGCGTGCAGCACTTTGACAACGGCGAACAGCACCACGATTCCTCCAACGACAGCCGCGTCTCGACGTCGAAGGTGCTGGCGTTGTTCGTGTTCACTGCTTCGCAGCTGGAGGTCAGACCCCGACATGTTCGCGCAACGACTCGAGCGTCGCTGGCCCGATACCTGCGACTGCGACCAGCGCGTCAACTGTGCCAAAGGGGCCAAAGTCGTCGCGATGCGACACGATCGCCGCTGCCGTTGCTGGCCCGATTCCGGGCAGCGTCTGAAGCTCGATGGCATCGGCAGTATTGAGGTTAATCAGCGCGGCAGCGTCGCCGCCGACGAGTGGCGTTTCTGGTTCGATGACCGACGGAATCGGCGCATCGACGAACGGCACAAAGATCCGCTGTCCATCAAGAATGGGAGCTGCGAGGTTTACGCGATCGAGATCTGCCTCGCCATCTGGTCCTCCCGCAGCTCGAACCGCGTCATCGATACGCCACGACGCGTCGCCGCGTATCAAGCCTGGACGACTCACCGCGCCCGCAACGTGCACGACCACGTTGTCCGGTATGGTCGCCGGCTCCTCGCCTTGCGGGTTTGTGCCTGCCTCAGACACGAATGGCGCTTGGGAGTCGACGATCGTCTCAGCCACAGCGCCGGACGCATTGGGGTCTCCCTGGCCACTCGGCTCGATTGCCGTGTCGAGCGCACCGGTGGCGAACGGGATACTCGCCTCAACCGGCGGTTCGGACTCAACAAAGAGCCGCCACCCGATCGCTGCGCCAAGAGCACAGACCAACACCGCTACCGCGACACGACTCACCGAAGCTGTCCAACGTGGCGAGCTATGAGAGAACCGGTGAACGAACTCGCCCGAGAACAGCCGCTCTCTCAGCACCTCGGCTCGTGGACGCCGGTCACTCGAGCGCAGCGCCGCCAGAGGATCTGGAGCACCATCGTGCAACCCAGACATCGCAAACTTCCTCTATGTGATGAAAACAAGGGGGAAGTGCTTTCACCGCGAACAATAGCAGCCGCTCGCCGCGCTACCCCAAGCCCGGGCTAGAACAGCGCCGTTGCCAACTTTCGTCGATAGTCGTTGGTGCGAGAGTCATCGGGACCGAGTTGATCGAGCAATTCGAGGTAGCGCTGACGGGCATCATCGTCACCCTTTACCCGAAGGAGCAACGCCTGGAGCTCTTCCTCAACAGCTTGTGCTTCAGCGGCGGTCAGCGTTGGACCCGCTGCAGGCGGCGGCACCATGCCCGGCTCAGAAATGACTGCGTCGGGCCGTAGTGCCTGGCTTGCAGCTGGAGCTGCGTGCTGGGGAGCTTGTTCGACATTTCCGTGCGGGGCCTCGCTATCGGCGTGGTCGCCAGGCGCAGCATCGTTACTCGAATCGGTTGGGTCGGTTGGGTCGGTTGGGTCGGTTGGGTCGGTTGGGTCGGTTGGGTCGGTTGGGTCGGTTGCGACGCCGTCACCATTCGCGGCGAGATCGATCAGTTCTTGAACGAACTTCACCACCTCGGGCTCGCCCTGAGCGCCCATGAAACCATTGACAACCTTGCCGTCGTACATTGCATACACCGCAGGAATCGACTGCACCTGAAACGCCTGCGACACCGTTGGGTTCTGGTCGACATCGACCTTGGCCAGCTCGACCAAGCCTTCGGTCTCGCCAATGACCTTCTCAAGGATCGGCCCCAACGACTGGCACGGGCCACACCACGGTGCCCAGAGGTCGACGACAACAGGCACGGTCTTTGATCGTTCGACCACATTGGTTTCGAACGTTGCGTCGGTTACATCAGCCATTGAGAACTCCAAGAATTGCAGGACTGTCGAAAGCGTATCCTCCCACGGCTCGGTCGGCGCCTACTGCTCGCCGCGACAGCACCTGACCTACTATGCAATCGTGAGCACCGATCCAACGAGACCCGCCAACAACACAAACGACGCTCCTGCTGGCATCGATGTCGGCGCCGTCACCGAGTGGTTAGGCGCGGCAATGACCGAGACCGGCGGCGAGGTTGTTGGTTCGTTGTTGTTCGACCAGATCGCCGGTGGCCGATCAAACCTGACCTTTCGTGTCAGCGACGAGGGCGGAAACGAATGGGCATTGCGACGCCCACCGACCGGCCATGTGCTCGCAACCGCTCACGACATGGCCCGCGAACATCGGGTGATGTCGGCACTCGCACCAACCGCTGTTCCCGTACCGGCCATGGTTGGCATGTGCACCGACGTCTCGGTCATCGGCGCACCGTTCTATGTCATGGAATGGGTCGATGGCACGGTCGTGCGAGGTAAAGGCACAGCCGAAACGTTCGACCTCGAGACTCGCCGGGCAATGGGCATCTCGACCGTCGAGAATCTTGCAAAGATCCACCATGTCGACATCGACGAGGTCGGCCTCGGCGACTTCGCCAAACGCGATGGATACATCGAACGCCAGCTTCGACGCTGGCGTCGACAGGTCGATGCCGTCGAATCGCCCACAGACCCGCTGATTATCAGCGCTCACGAGAAGCTCGTTGCGTCGATGCCCGCCGAAGGTCCCGCCCGGCTGGTCCACGGCGATTACCGCCTCGATAACACCATTGTCAACACTGCCGGGGCGGTCATTGCCGTACTCGATTGGGAGCTCACCACGCTCGGCGACCCGCTCGCCGACCTTGGCGCGATGCTCACCTATTGGACCCGTCCCGGCGACGCCGTCATCGCACTCGACGAGCCACCAACGCTTGCCGACGGGTTTATCGAACGCGACGAAGTTGTCGCCATCTACGAAGATGCCGCAGGACGCTCGGTCGGCAACGTTGGCTACTACCAAGCATTCGCCACATGGCGTCTCGCCTGCATCCTCGATGGGGTCGTCGACCGCTATCGAGCCGGAGCAATGGGCAATGACGACGACTTCGATGTCGATGAGTGGGCGGACAGGGTCACCGCCCTCGCCGCCCAGGCACTCGACCTCATTGGAGCAGATACGTGAAAAAGAAGTTGGCGTTCGGCGCCAGCGGAGTAGTCGCTGCACTCCTGATACTCGCTGCGCTCGCAGGCGGCGACATTATTGACTTGCCAGCCTGGGCGAACCTGCCCGGCGTCGATGTTCCCGTCGTTGGCGACACCGACGCTATCGACTGTCGCCTCGCGCAGATTGGCGACACCGATCGGGTACAGATCACCATCGTCGACGGCGATGAAGACACCTACGCCCAGTACACACACGTGTGGAACGCAGGCAACCTCGTCGACCCGAGCAACCTTGTTCGAGTGTCCGACAGCGTGATCGAGTCAACGTCGACCGAGGGCCTCGCCGAACAGTTCTATTCAATCTCGATCGAACCAGTCCGCGACGGACGCGTCTTCTGCGAATCCATCGTCCTCGAATAGCACACCGCATTGCCTCGTCAGCTTCGGCAACGAACCCGTCTCAGGCTGCGCCGAGCGCCCCAGAGGTTGCGAGCTCGATCGCTTCGACCAACCGCTCCGCCAGACGCAACTGAATGACGGCCCGATCCAAATTTTGATCAATCGACGCCGCCCCGTAGTAGGTATCGCCCGCTAGGTGATCGGCCATGAATCGCACAGCGTTCTCGACGGTCAACAACGGGCCCGCAAGCAACATCGACGCGTTCTCGGCGTCGGTCAGCTCATCGCCATACCCGGCAAGAAAGCCGCGATTGACCGACGCGATCTGTGCCATCAACTCGTCTGGACCGGCCTCGGTGAGCGACCTCGTACTGGACCGTACGAGCTCGCCAATATCGGACAGCACCGTGCCCGGCATCGTCGTATCGAGATCGATGATCGTTCGCCCCGACTTCCCAATAATACAATTCGGGCCCTTCGCGTCGTTGTGTGCGTTGCGGACAGGCACTTCTCGCCACGCCGCAAATGCAGACGTGACTCGCATCCGGTCGACCATTGCCAACAACTCGTCCACATACTGCTCGCAGCGTTCGAGGCGACCAACCGCATCCAACTCGATCGCGTCGGCGAAGGCCGAAACCCGACCGTCGAAATCGTGATAGTTCACAAGGTGCTCGACCAACCCCAACCCATCAACCGCCTTTGCATAACGTCCGAACGCTCGAGCCGTCGACTGCGCGTCGTCACGATTCTCGATCGGCGGCGTTGCCTCCCCCTCGACAAAGCAATAGCAACGCCACAGCGACCCTTCAAAGGGTGCCGTAAGCGCGCCACTGACGGTCGTCACCAACTCGATCGTCGCCAGATTGACCGCCCGCTGCCGCTCGACGATCTTCTCGGCATTGCTCATCAGCGCATCAGGATCGGTGAAGATCGCCGTGTTGATGTCCTGTAGGACGAAGTCGCCGTCTTTGGTGGAAATGACTGCGGTCCGATTGATGTTGCCTGCATCCACCACACGGGCAGCGCCGATTGGTTCCAGACCAAACAGATCTGCTGCAAGCTCTTGAAACACTGACACGCTCATCCACTTCTCGATCCGCCGCCGACAATCGAGGCTATGACCTCTCTGCCTATCGGCAACGGGGAGCGTCCCCTAAGCCTGATTCACGCCATTCCATCAGACCTACCGTCGACGTTGCGCACACAACTTTTTGGTGTGATCCGGACGCTAGCTGATAGTCTTCAAACTCCGTTACGGGGCTTTAGCTCAGTTGGTAGAGCGCTTCCATGGCATGGAAGAGGTCAGGGGTTCAATTCCCCTAAGCTCCACGTATCGAACTTCGTTCGAACCCGAGTTTCTCGCCTAACGGCTCCAAACATCGCTAGGCGAAGACTCAACGTATCGAACGTCGTTCGAACCCGAGTTCTATTCCTCTTCGTCCGAACTTGCTTCCGCTGGATTGTCTTGCGCCCACGCCACCCGCGGACGGTCGCCCCACAAGCGTTCAAGCTCATAGTAGGCACGATGCTCCTCCACAAAGACGTGGCAAATGAAGCTGCCAAAATCGAGCAGGACCCATTCGAACGTGTCGTGACCTTCCTTGCGAAGTGTGTGCGGACCACCCGTGCGAGCGACCATCTCCTCGATATTGTTCGCAATTGCCCGAACCTGTCGTGGGTTCGAACCCGCAGTGATCAAAAAGAAGTCGGTAATCCCTAGCACTTCACCAACATCGACAATGAGCGTGTTAACCGCGAGCTTGTCCTCGGCAGCACGAGCAGCCGTGATGGCCCAGTCGACGACCTCGCTATCCATGCTCATAGGGCACCTGCATCGAGGTAAAAGGTGCGGCGTTCTGATGAGGTGAAGATCAACACAACCATCGATGCTATGGCCCGATGCGAAAGACCGTGCAACTGAATGATCAACCAGTGCCGCTACCAGCGACCACTGTGATCGATGTCGTGGCATCTTCGAGCGGCACCGTACGCGGGTCGGGATAACCCAACCGGTCGGCGATCTCTCGCGCAACGCCGGCAGCCGACGCATCGTGCACCTGGACCTCAAGATCGAGCGGTGTCACGCCATCGCTGTTGCCCAGCACCGTCACCAAACCTCCCGCCCTGGTCACTGCAGATACCACCGGGAGCTGGTCCACTGTTCCGAGTGAAGTATCGAGAAGCAGCACCGACGGGCGATCAACCAACGGTGACGACTCTGGAAACGGCACGATCTGAGAGATCAGGTCGCCCAAGCTCTCGAGATCAGCCTCATAGGTCGTGGCGCTTGGGTCGTCAGCGGGGATGGTGCGCGTTTGCGCGGTTCGATAGGAAACCTCGGCGCTTGCCAACTCGCCAATCAGCTCGGCGAATCCGCTTTCCCGCTCGAACAGATCTGGTCGCTCGGCTGCCCCGGCCGTCCGAGAGATCCACGATCGCCACACCTGCTGTTGGCGAAGCGCAACCCCCAACGACGGCTCCCCCGGGTTTCGATGGCCAGCAACCAAGGCAATTTCGCGCAAATCGAACGGCCGAGTGCCTGCTTCCAACACCACCTCGGTGGCCCCATCAGGCTCGCTCACCTCGACCGGCCGAACGAGGTCATTTCTGAGGGTCAGCGTCAGTGGCAGATCCGCGATCATCAGGCCAGTCCATGACGACGCATCGAGCACCACAACGTCGCCGAAACCGATCTGAAATGCCACTTGCAACTCGTCGATTACCGAGTCGAAACCTGACGTCTCGAACAGATCGGCGAGGGTACGACCCGAACTATCAGCGGAAAAGAAGCTACTCGGTACCGTTACCACGGCACCGCCGCCGCTGCCGTCAGCCCCGGTCAAAAGCGTGGCGCCAACAAGCTCGGCGCCAATGCCGGGTCGGACCGCCGTGTGAAGCACGAGTGCAGTGTCGCTCGACGTGGTAAAGGCCCGGAATCCCGGTGCCGAGGGATCCGATGAGAACGTCGAAACCTCGCCGGCCTGCGACTGAAGAATTGCTGTTTCGGCTCGAAACCCGACCCACACACCAACGCCGGCGACCAGCACAAGAAACGCAAAGAAACCCATCGACAGCACTGCGCTTCGGCGGTGTGTCATGGGCGAACGTTGCGAGGTCATGGAAACGCCAGCTTCATCGAAAGCCAAGTTTCATCGAATGGCGACGCTCTCCGCAAGATACGTTTCGCCGAATCCTCAGTTGTGTAATTGCGAAGCTCATGACAAACCGGGGGGCGGGACATCGACATCGACATCGACATCGACATCACCATCAGCCATCGCTTGCGCCTTTAATGCAAGCTCCATCACCTTGAAGCAATGGGACTGAGCCATAGCAGTTTCAGTTCGATGACAAACATCATAAGCTAAGGCATCAAAATAAGGATAACCAGCATCTGGGCAATGAATGTAGTCGTGTTGTTTACCATTAACCAGATACAAATGATCAGTGCTATCGCTTCTACCGATATCAACATATTTTCGCAGCTCTATGTAGCCATCTGTACCCAGAATGGTTAACCGACCATCACACCAAGTAGGCAATGCGTCGGGCGTAAACCAATCAACCCGAATGTAGCCACGCGCTTGTTCACTGCGCAGTGCGATCTCACCAAAGTCCTGTAGGCCCGGATGATCAGGGTTTGCGTAATTGGCTGCGGATGCCAACGTAATAGATGCATCAGTAGAGTCGGTAAAAAACAAAAACTGATCAATTTGATGCGAAGCGATGTCACACAGAATACCGCCATAATACCGCTGCTCGAAAAACCAATGGGGTCGTGAAGCGATGTTGAGTCGGTGTGGGCCTAATCCCACGGTTTGTACAACCCGCCCAATAGCACCCTGTTGTACTAACTCTGCAGCTTTAGTTACGCAAGCAACTTCGAAGCGCTCGGAAAAATCGATAGACCAGATTTTACCGGTGGTTTTTACCGCGGCTTTAATCGCATCAAGTTGGTCTAAACTGGTACAGCCAGGTTTATCAACCATGACATCTTTACCGTGCTGCATCGCCTCGATCGCTAAAGCGGCACGCTCAGACGGAACTGCGGCAATCAGTATTAAATCGATAGTCTCATCGTCAAGCAGCTCAGAACGATCTTTAACACGTTTTGCGTCAGGGAACCGTTTAGCAAAACCTGCCAAAGTTTCAGGGCTGCCTTGCGTCCACCAAGCAACGAATTCACAGCCAATACGCAGCATGTTTTCAACTTGACCATAAATATGGCGGTGATCCAAACCAACGGCTGAGAAGCGTATTTTTTTTGTAGCCTGCATAAGCTCACTTAAAGATGTACAAGCGCATTGACCCTGGATGACTCCATTAAACCGTCAATCAATCGCTGCACTCCCAGTGCAGTTCTGCCGGTAACTATGGGGTCTGTATTGTTTTTAATGGCAGTCGTAAAATTCTCGATGATGGCTTTATGCCAATGGTGTGTAAACGCCATAGGGTCAGCACCACCGCCCGTCGACGCCTGCTCTCCGAATTGCTCGACCTCGCCGTTACGCCATTGTAGCGTTAAGATGCCTGAACCTAAAGTGGCAGCCGCGTGCTCACAATGTAATTTGATCTGTTCGGCTTCTCCCGGATAACTTGCCGTACTCGCTATTAACGAACCGATAGCACCGTGCTCAAATCGTAATCCAGCGCTAACGTAATCTTCTGCTTCCATCTGATGAAACGTACTGCAACTGGCCATGGCCTGCACGGAAGAAACTGGCCCGGTGTAACTGAGCATTAGCTCTAAGGTATGAATAGCCTGAGATATCAAAACACCTCCGCCATCTCTTTCATAACTACCGCGACCGGGCTCATCATAGTAAGACTGATCCCGCCACCAAGGCACGACAACTTCGGCAATATGTATTGGACCCAGGGTTCCGGTACTCAAAACCTGCGTTAGTTTTTGTGAAGCTTCTCGCATGCGATGCTGAAACACAATGCCAAGTTTTATAGTGTGTTGCTCGCAGAGTTCTACAATATCCAATGCCGCGACGCTATTACGCTCAATCGGTTTTTCCATCAAAATGTGTACGCCATGAGTTGCCAACATTTGCGTTAGGTGCGCGCGGGCATTAGGCGGTGTAACCACAATGGCAAAATCAATCTGCTTGTTTTCGCACAACTGCTCGATACTGGAATAGGCATCTACCGGGTACCCCAGTAATTTACTGGCGTGTTCAGCAAATCGATTCGCATTCGATTGAGATTTCGATAACACGCCCTGCAAACAAACACTGGTCGATAATTCTGATAGAGCGCTTAAATGCGTTTGAGCCACCATGCCGGTACCAATCAGTACCGCATTCAATCGCTTGTTCTTAGTGTTTAGCACAAATGATCGAAACGCTTAGGCCGTGGACTTTAAATCGTTTAATACCGACAAGTAGTTATCGATACCTTGCGCTCCAGTGACTAACAGCTGTTGGTTAAACACCATTGCCGGTACGCCTTGTACCCCACGACCAATCCACAATTTTTCGTGCTGCCGAACAATATCAACATAGCGCTCCGTAACAAGCAGTTCATCAGCCTCTGCAGCGTCCAAACCAACACTTTTCACGGCATCAAGTAAAACATTTTTGTCTGACACATCTTGTTGCTGCGTAAAATAGCTTTCAAAAAGTGCAAGCTTTAATGCATGTTGCAGCCCTTGCTCTGCTGCCCAGTGCAATAATTGGTGCGCTTTAAATGTGTTGTAAATTCGGCTACTTTGAGTGAAATTAAATTCAAACCCTAACGACTCGCCAATCTGTTTCAGACGCAGTCGGCTTTGTTCGCTTTGCTCTGCTGTGCTGCCATACTTTTGTGCAACATGTTCTGCCAAATTTTGCCCTTCCGCTGGCATTGACACGTTTAGTTCAAACGGATGCCAACTGATATAGGCTTCACACTGAGCCTTATCTAAGGCGGCTTCCAATTGCCGTAAGCCCACCACACACCATGGGCACACTACATCTGAGATGATATCGATACTGACGGGTTCATTAGCCATTACCCATTAAACCGTATAGTTAAGGCCTAAACGGCCGCCATCAACGTAGATCGTTTCACCAGTAATGTAGCTGGCTTTTTTTCCAGCTAGAAATGCAACGGTATCACCAATTTCTTTAGGCTCACCAATGCGCCCCATTGGCGTTCGGGACAACGCTGTTTTCAACGCAGCGGGGCTTGCATTGACCGCAGCCATCATTTCGGTATTGATGGAACCGGGTCCAACGGCATTCACTCTTATATTGTGTGGTGCCAATGCTAGGGAGGCGGCTTTGGTCAATTGCATAATGCCACCCTTGGAAGAACAGTAGGCAGCAATTGCGGGAATGGCAACAACTGCATTAATGGAGGACATATTAATTATGGATCCAGCAAGCTTATGCTCTATCATCGTTTTTGCAGCTCTTTGTGTTGCGCAAAACACCCCAACAAGGTTCACGTCAATCACTTGCTTGAACTGCTCAACAGTGGTTTCCATAAAGTCGCACGGAATGGAGATACCGGCATTATTGACCAAAATAGAAACAGGCCCTAGATCTTGTTCAATACTGTCAAACAGCGTGTTTATTTGTGCGGCGTCGCTCATGTCACAACAATAAGACCGCGTACCGTTGCCAAGGGCTTTTGCAGCTTGGGCAACTTTTGCCTCATTGATATCAGACAGCACCACCTGTGCACCATCGGCCATAATTGCCTCAGCACAGGCAAAGCCGATACCCTGGGCTCCGCCGGTTATCAGCGCTATCGGACTTGAAGAATTTGTCATCAGAAAGTTTCTTGTATTCGATCCCGCCGATTGTTGCACCCCTTCTCCGTCGCTGTCAAAAAGAAACCCTTGTCAGCTTTTCGCAGTCAGTTCAAATTCAAATAAAAACGAAGATCATTCCAACGTAGTTTTTGTACGACCAAAATCACTACAAATTGCGCAATATTCATACGATAACTGCTCATAGCACTCTACTGGTAAAAACTCACGGTAAGCAGTACGTCAAAGGCATTTGTGTTTGATAAAAAGTATGTGCCAAGCACTTTCGACAGGAAACTGCCAGCTCCAACACACTTTCCATGCTATTTACGAAAATATAAGTGTAAGCCTCTGTTAACCATAGGCATAAGAGTTTGTTTAAAACGTGTTCAATACGGCAAACTTTGGTTGCCTTTTGCTAGTGCGTTGAGTATATTTCCGTGGTCGGTCATTCAAAATGAGCCAGCTACTAACAAATCTTCAGAGGATTTTGATCAGACCAAACAAGCTTAAATAGATTGACGGATTGCTGATCAGCAAAGCAAACCACTTCGGTTTCTTCGCCCTGTTCCCTAATCCATTTTTCTGTTCGAAGCTTGCTCGGCTGCAATTGTTGCTCTCTAAAACGGTTTGCAGGTTTGCGGTGACGGCTTGTCAGTCCAATTGGCTGCCATTAATCGATTCAGTTCATTCGCTAGAAATTGAATTGCATATATAAATAAGTGAGGAGACACATGCAAAAGTACTTCAAAACTGCAACAAAAATTGCAGCATCAGGCGCAGCACTAGCTTTAGCAGTTGCAGCAGGTTCAGCAAATGCAGCTGAAACAAAGCTTAGAATTCAAACACACTTTTCACCTGAAACTCTTTCAGGTCAGTTGGCTAAAGAATTCATCGAAGACATTACTGCAATGTCTAACGGTGAAATCAAAGTTGAGATGTTCTATTCGTCTGCTGTTGTTAAATCTGCAGAAACCTTTGACGCAGCCGCAACAGGCATTCTTGACTGCGACATGACAGGTGGTGCATACCAAACCGGTAAAAACCCAGCATTCCAGTTCACTGGCGATTTAATGGGTGGATATCAAAACCCCTACCAGCAAATGGCTTGGTTGCTACACGGTGACGGCTATACCCAGCTGAACAATCTTTATAATCAGCACGACATGGAATTTGTTGGCTGGTGGATACCCGGCCCTGAGTCGCTTTCGTCTACAAAGCCTATCCGCAATGTAGAAGATTTCAAAAACTGGAAATTCCGTTCACCTCCTGGTATGGCCACACTGGTTTTCAAAAACCTGGGTGCTTCTCCAATCGTTATGGATTTCAACGAAATCTTCACAGCGTTGGAATCAGGCATTATTGATGGTGCAGATGCCGCAAACCTAACCAACAACGTTGGCTTGGGCTTATACGACATCGCAGAACACACTAACTTTCCTGGTTTCCACTCAATGCCTGCTGATCACCTGGCCTGTCGCAAAGACATCTGGGACGAAATGCCAGCCAGCCACCAAGCCATTATGAAAGTTGGCATGCAAGCGTTAGCACTGAAAAACGCAACAGCCAATGAAGTTAAAAATGCGCAAACTGCGAAAGACTTACGTGCTAAAGGTGTCAACCTTTACGAATGGTCTCCTGAAGAACTTGGCAAGTACCGAGACGCAGTTCAAAAAGGTTGGGTTGAGTTCGCCACGACTCCTGAGTCAAAAGCACTTTTGGAAAGCCATATCTCTTTCCTAAAAGACTTAGGCGCTATGAAGTAATCACGTCTAGTATCTAATATAGAGTGTAATTAGTACCACCAGCAGGGCCTCAAACGGCCCTGCTGTTTTTATGAAAGTCTGTAAATGTATCGATATGGCTGTGAACGTAAATTGTATACAGGAGAGCTCCAGTGAAAGATGAATCCGGTTCTCTATCTCAGTGGTTAATTCCAATAGCGTTTGTTGTTTGCTCCGCATGGGCTACATGGCATACACCGGCCTATATACTCGACTTCCTTACCCCTCAGAGTGAAAGTTTACTCAGCCAAATGAGTGAACTGCACAAGCGTAAAGACGTAACCCCTAACATGCCAGGACTCTTTGGCGGTTACGCCGACCCCATTGACTGGGCAGCGCTAATCCTGGTACCCATTATCTTTTTGTTCGGCGTTAGAACGGTACGCTGCGCTCCCATGGAATTTGAGCACTGGCGCCCGATTGACCGAATCGCGTTGTTTGTTGGCCGTGTCACTATGATGCTTATCATTATTATGACCGGCGTTATGCTGTATGAAGTCTTTCTACGCTATCTTTTTGAGGCGCCCACGCTGTGGGCAAACGAGCTAACGCTGTGGTTAGCCGGTTATGTATTTTTATTGTCTGGCTTATATGCCATGCAACAGCGCTGTCACATCCGCATATTTTTACTCTACGACGTTATGCCACGCTGGGTACAACACATCTTCGATGTGATTTCAGTTACGTTGATTTGTGTTTTCGCCATTGGTTTGGTTTTTGGTAGTTATAAACAAGTGTTTGTTACGAAGTTTTATAAGTGGGAAATGTTTGGTACCGCTTTCGACCCTCCCATTCCTGCAACCGTACAACCCATGATTCTGATTATGGTCTCACTGATCGCAATACAAGCCATTATTAATCTAATCTCTGATTGGAATCTCGAACCCGACAGCACCGGTACAGGAATTGATATCGATGCAGACGAGCTAGAAGCCATTAAACGCAGCGTAGGTAACAGCTAATGGATGTCGGCACTATTTCAATCATTCTTGTTCTTGGGCTGCTGCTTTTATTAGCCATCGGCATGCCACTTGGGCTAGCCTCTGCCGTGCTGGCATTGTTGGTCATGATCATGAAGTTCGAACCAACGTTGCTTACCGACCCAATGAGCTTTGGGGACGGTTTGCTAACCGGCAGGCCAGGCACAGGCCCGTTATATATCCTGACGCAGAAAGTGTTCGATCTGCTGACCGAGTACGTACTCATCTCAGTGCCACTGTTTATTTTTATGGCAGCGCTGTTGGAACGTTCGGGCGTTGCAAAAGGCATGTACGACTCGCTAGACTTCTGGCTTAGCCGTGTTCGTGGCGGTATCGCCATTGTGACATCACTGATGGCCGTACTGTTAGCTGCGATGTCGGGCATTATCGGTGGTGAAATTGTATTACTCGGTTTGATCGCGCTGCCGCAAATGCTACGCCTTGGCTACAATCAAAACTTGGCCATCGGCACCATTTGCGCATCTGGTTCTTTGGGCACCATGATTCCGCCCTCAATCGTGTTAATCATCTATGGACTCATCACGGAAACGTCGATCAGAGACCTGTTCACCGGTGCGTTTATTCCTGGCTTTATGCTTGCCACGTTTATCATTATTTACATCATTATTCGTACACGCGTCACGCCTTCTTTAGCGCCGCTTATGGAACAAGCCCCGGATCACCCAAAAGGCTGGGACAAACTGCGCATGTTTCTCGCTTTCGTCGGGATAATCGTTACGTTTCTTTCAAGCATATTGCTGGCAAGGGCTATTCTTTACACAACCATGGGTTGGAACCAAGACATCGTTGACGAAGACGATCTCGTCTGGATGGGCATGGAACATCATATTCCTTTTCTAGCGAAGCTTCTTGTTGCTGGTTTGGTTATGCTACTGGTCATCGGTGGTAAAGAACGAATCAAGAAAGGCTGGCAGCACGGTAAAGGTTTACTGCCACCGCTGATCATTATCACCATCGTTTTAGGTTCCATCTACGGTGGCGTTACCGGTATTACCGAAGCCGCTGGTATGGGGGCACTAGCGGTATTTGTTATTGCTATCTTTCGCGGAGAAGCCTCAGTTGGATTAGTGTGGGATAGCCTTATGCGCACCATGAAGTCCACAGGCACCATCATTTGGGTGACCGTGGGTGCAGCTGCTCTTTCAGGCGCTTATACATTAGCAGGTGGTCCGTCCTATATCGCTGAACTGATTGTCGGCGCAGATATGCCAACGTTTATGGTTCTGCTCACAATGATGTTAATACTCCTGTTCATGGGTGCCTTCATGGACTGGGTGGGAATCGTGTTGTTAATTATTCCTGTATTCCTACCGATTGTACGAGCCATGCCAATCGAAGAAATCGGTTTTATCGGGCAACTCGAACCTCGGCAAGTGGCTGTGTGGTTTGGTGTGTTGTTTTGTATGAATATGCAAGTCAGCTTCTTATCACCACCGTTTGGCGGTGCCGCCTTCTACTTAAAGTCGGTTGCACCACCGCACATTTCGCTAACAGATATCTTTAAAGGCTTCTTGCCATTTATTGGCCTGCAACTGTTGGCACTGAGTGTGATGCTAATCTGGCCTTCGATCGTAACGATACTCTTGTAATCAGGGCATTTTAATAACGGTATTCGCCAATAGATAACGTTATGTACAAAGAAGAGCGCGCAGTGCTAGCGCGCTCTTTTTACTTCTCAAAATGATCGATACTCGCTACATTGTCGTCCGAGATTTCTGCAATCGCCAAATTCACATCTTCGATAGCTTCCTTTAGCTGCGATGCAATTTGTTTTCTGTCGCTGGTGAAGTCCATTTCCTGAAGCAGGCTATTCAAACGCTCACGACCACGCCAAGCAGCGTGCTTTGCCCATTCGGTATATAACACTTCAGGGTCGTCAACGGCACGAAGCTGACTATGACGCTGCTGATCATCGACATTAGGCAGAGTGGATACATAACCATTGACCATACTGATCCGTTCAGCGGCTTTTTCTAACGGGCCACCACGATGCACAACCATGTTGCCGTGCAATGCAATGGCATAACCAGCCCCATTAAACTCAGGTGCTACAACCCGACTTACTGGCGGTGTTTTACCCTGCTTTGCCAATTCAGCCATTTCCTCTTTAGTGCCTACAAAA
Organism: uncultured Acidimicrobiales bacterium; assembly: GCA_938084885.1. Classification (GTDB taxonomy): domain Bacteria; phylum Actinomycetota; class Acidimicrobiia; order Acidimicrobiales; family SHLQ01; genus SHLQ01. Next base: position 2,190 of record CALKGG010000019.1, on the reverse strand, counting down.
TATTCAAAACGACCGCCTGCAATCTTGTTAGGGTCGGTTACCATCATGACGATATCCAAAGGCAGCGTATCGTAGTGCCACTTGTCTACCGCTTTGCTGAGATCGTTTGGCGAAAAATTCATATGGCCAAGCTGCAACGGCATGGTGTGCGGGGCTACATCGGTTTGGTAGATATCGCACATTAACTGCGTTAACGATGCGTTCGTGCACAGATCGCGTAAAAAACGAGACCGATAACAGCCACCTCGCACTAAGTTATCGATGCGCTCGCAACTGGTAGCGTGTTGTCTGAGTCGGCGGGCAACACTGAGCAAAACAGCCGCGCCCTCTTCAGACAAAATACGAAAAGGTGATGAAACAGCCACTGGTGAGGCCTTAGTTGCAATCACTTCATCGCTGTACCCAAATTCTTTCAGCGTACGTATGTGCTCCGGTGCTTCAAGCTGAAGATGCACCCGTTCATCAAATTCGGCTTCAGCGTCGAACCACTCATAACCTTTGGGCTGATTAGCCGGAAATGGTAAGGCTGCGGTTGTCATTGGTTTTCCCCTGATCAAACATTGTAGATATTGTTTGGCGCTCAACGCCTGAACATTAGCACAACTCAGAGCAAGCGTTAATTTGAGGCTAGATTTCGCGCATAAAAAGACATTATTCATCAGAATCTCCAGAAGCCCACCCACTATTATTATCGTCTTCGATCTGGAAAACGGCGAGTAATTAACTGATGAGTATTCTCATATTTGACTCAGGCCTTGGTGGGCTAACCGTGCTGCGAGAGGTACAGAAGCTGATGCCAAATCAGTGCATCAACTACGTTGCCGATGATGCTGGATTTCCTTACGGGAATAGCGAAGACAATAAGCTTATAGAGCGAATGGTAAAGCTGCTTACCCGACTCATTGATGACTACAAACCCAACCTGATTGTCATTGCCTGCAATACAGCCACAACACTGGCTATTGATCACTTGCGCAAGCATTTTTCGCTACCGTTCGTTGGCATTGTACCGGCAATTAAAACCGCATCAGAACGCACTGAATCCGGATTGGTTTCCGTATTGGCCACTCCAGCCACAGTAAACAGTGCAACTACCCATAACTTAATTGAACGTTTCGCGCGTAACAATCAAGTTAGCTTAATTGGCACAGCAACCCTTGCTTATTACGTAGAGCAAAGCCTACTCGGGCACCACGTTAACGATGATACGATACGGCAAATAATTTCTCCGTGCTTCAGGCAACACAACGGTCGATACACCGATACCATTGTTTTAGCGTGTACACACTACCCGCTATTAGAATCCACATTTAAAACATTGGCACCATGGTCAGTAAACTGGCTTAACCCTGCCAACGCAGTGGCTAAACAAGCACAACGTATATTAAACGAACTGGGCCGAGATGCTCTATCCACGACCGATCAAACAACGCCAGCTTCAAACACAATCAAAAACAGTTCTTTTATAACAACCGGCCAACGTTGTAAAATCAGGTTACAACCGGTATTAGAAGCATTCCATTTAAACAGCCTTCTTACGTTACACCTATAAACCTAAACTGAACCACCAGCGAAGTCCTTGGCTACAATTTATTGCGCTGCATTAAGTGTAATGCTAATGTAAACAAAGCATTATCGGTTTTTGGCTTTAGGGGTATAAATTATGGCTTCTAGTGATGGAAAGACTCGCGATCTTGTGTCGAGCATCAACGGGTCAGGTTGGGACTTTTCACTGAGCAGGCATCCTTATCACGAAATCGAGCGCCCTTTTGGCCCACATTATTGTGTATATAACAGACGCCTTATGGCCTGCTGTTTCGATAAACTGGATACTATTGAAGGCTACTGGCGGTTACGACAAAAAGCAGCCGTTTTGCATACCGGTGAATACTGCTTACAGTTTAAAGGCCCGGATGCTGAGCGTCTTTTGGATCTACTCTTTACTAAAGATATCTCAAACCTAAAAACAGGCCGTTGCGGTTACGGACTCGCATGCTATGAAGATGGAGGCTTACTGGTTGACGGCATACTGCTAAGACTTTCAGAAGACTGTTTTTGGTATGCCCAAGCCGACGGCGATTTTTACAGCTGGGCCAGGGCTCACGCCGTAGGCATGAACGTCGATATATCTGACCCCAATGTTTTCGTGTCTCAGGTGCAGGGCCCTAATGCGTTAAAAATATTAGCCGC
>CALKGG010000018.1 GCA_938084885.1 uncultured Acidimicrobiales bacterium | reverse complement strand
GCCACTGCCACTGCCGCAGCCGAAAACGGCAAAAGCCACGGCCGAGAGCACCCAAATGAGCTGCTTCGACCGTGGCCTTGTCACCGCACCAAAGTAGTTGCCGAGCTATGCAGCGTCGGGTATCTCCTCAGGTGCATCTTCGATCTCTTCTTCGCCTTCAGCGTCGGTCGTCGCTGTTGGGTCGATATGGACATCGAGATACACCGCAATGTCGCCGTCAGAGTCCTGACGGGAAATGTCCATGGACGCAAGTCCGTCGACCTCACTGAAGTTCGCGCTGCCCGTACCATCGGCCTTGAACGTGATTTGCTCTACGAAGATCAGCTCGTCGGCATCGTCATAGACAAGCACTCGGATCGTGCTATCGGGAACGCCGGTGACGGCGAGGTCCTGGGTGCGAGAGTTGTACTCGAACGTATCGACGACCTGTTCAAGGATCTGCATGGTGCTCTGGTTGGTTGCACTGATGTCAACACCAAAGGCTGCCGAAGCCGCAACCGTGACTGCCCAACGACCGTCGACGATGGTTGCTCGTCCAGAAATTCCAGCGAGGGAAACGTCAATGTTTCGCTCGAGTGGAAAGTCTGGATTTGGTCGCCAGTTCTGACCGGTGATCGTAGCGAGGCCGCCGACTTCGTTCGGGAACGTCGCAATGATGACCTGGGTTGGGTTGGCGAGTTCAACACCATCGAGGAACTCACAATCGGTGTTCGCTCCAGCAGCGTTGAAGCACTGGTCGCCTCCGTTTCCGCCAATGGCGATGTTCAAGCCATTGCCACCATCGAGGACGTCGTCGCCCATGTGGCCGCGAAGGATGTCAGGGTGGCCCTGACCGCGAAGTACATCGTTGCCGCCGCCGCCAGCGAGCACATCTTCTTGGTTGCCGCCGTTCAAAATGTCATCGCCGCTGCCCCCACCAAGGTTGTCGTCTCCGTTGCCACCACTGAGTCGGTCACGGCCCGAGTTTCCTCGAAGCGTGTCCTGGCCCTTGTTGCCAAAGAGGCGATCACGGCCTGCGTCACCGTTGATTCGATCATTTCCATTTCCGCCGGTGAGCTTGTCAGCCCCGATTCCGCCAGAAATCACATCGTTGCCGCTGCCACCGACCACGACGTCGTTGCCAGCGCCGCTGTTGATGCGGTCATTGCCAGCTCCCGAATTGATGTTGTCGTTGCCACCGCGCGAAAAGATGATGTCGTTTCCATCCAACGATCGAATGCTGTTGTCGCTCGGTCCGGCACAGATGAAGTCAGGCCCATCCGTTCCACGAATCACGCTCGCATCAGAGTTAATGACGTTGTAGCCAGCGGGAGCAGTGCCGCACAGTGTCGACTCTTGGGCTCCGAGACTGGCCGTTGGTGCAGCGAGCGTTGCGCTCACCATGCCAACGGTCAACAAGGTGGAGGCGAGCCTTTTGCTACGCCGGGGGGACTGTTCCTTCATAGTGTTTGACCTCACTAGTCACGTAATGAATTCCAGGCCTTGGAACTTCATATTCCACGACCGCCCAAACCGAGGGTACTGCACGTTCGGCGCCTGGTCGAATGGGGGTTCACAAGAGCCAGCGCTGGGCCGGGCGACCCTAGCGGATCCGTTCCTTTCGTGAGAGCGTGGACGAATGAGCGGAACTCCCAAGCGGCTCCTTCGACTGATTGCAGCCGCCGCGTTCATGCCGATCGCAGCGGTCGCTGCCTATGCGGTTGCCCTCTATATGAACGGTGATCCGAACGCGATCGATAACAACGGAAGCGGAGCGGGAGTGTTGCTCGCAATGGCATCGGTGTTCGTCACGTCTCGAATTGCGGCACGTGAGCAGTGGAGCGAACGAGCCGCGGTATCTCTCGGGCTTAGCGCGGCCTTCTTTCTGTTGAGCTGGGTCGAGTTTGGCGATCCGTCAGCTGGACCCGACTCGGCGCCGCACATGGTGTGGTACGGGCTCTGCGTCATCGTCTTTACCCCAGCAGTCGTGCTCATTCCCGCGTCACAATGGGCATGGTCAACGCTTCGGCTGCGCCGGGGAATGTCGCCCGTACCGTAGCGAGCGTGTCGCGGTAGCCAAATCTTAGACAAAGGGTAAAGGCCGAGCTTTTTCACGCCGATTCACCGGGTGATGATCTTGGTAGACGAGGCGGTTCAACGCCTCAATTCCGCTGGCCGTACCTACGGCGTGACGATGCGACCATGGTCGCGCCGTTCGAAACATCGACGTCAGGTGCTCGAGATCGAGGAATCGATCGCGCCGCTGCGCCTCCCGATGGAGCTCCGTTCATTCTGGAACTCGTGGAACCCCGCAAGCCTCGAATGGCCATGCCTCGACGGGTTTATTGCCCTGCGTCATCTCCTGGAACGCCGCGACATGGAGCATCCTGTAGCGCCCGCGATTCTCCTCCCGATCGCCGATTGGGCGAGCAGTCGAATCTGGGTTGAGCTGGCCTCAGCAACCCACCCGGGGGGTCGAGTCTTTCGGGGCAATGTGGACGACAGCCACGTCGATCTTTGGTCCTTTGGGATTTCTGGACTCGTCGAACTTCTCGCTCTCGGCTTTGAGCGCGACCTGATCGACGAACGCGAGGGGGGACTACATCGCAGCCATCTCGAAGCCCTTGCCACCAGTCGCGTTCGAGAACACGTATCGGCAACCTCGCCTCGTCGTATCGAAGCGGTCGATCGCAGCCGCTTTCCGGCGCACTGGCTCTCCGCCGAAGGTCTGGCCCCAAATCACTTCGACATTCGGGGAGCCACGCACACCATCGAGGAGTTCAAATCAGCACGCGAGGTCAACTCGAACATGCGCGCCACATTGCAGGGCTTTTACGAGAACACCGTGTGCGGCGGCCCGATTCGCGGCTGTATTGGAACGTTCCACGACGATTCGGGAGAGATGCAAGTTTTTGTTCCGCTGTTGTCGGGGCTGGCCGGAGCCATTGGCCAAGATGGTGAAGTCGAGTTGGACGTGTTGTCGTTCACCCCAAACGGGACCGGCTTCGAAGAGCTGTCCGCCCGCCGAGACTTGCAGGTCGCAGCGAGCATGGGCGTCGACGATCTTGGCAACGATCTCATCCTTCGGCTTACCGAGCAGCTCAAGGACTTGGACACGTCGATCGTCGTCACTGGACTTCGCCCTATCCGCTAGCTTGCCACCATGGCTTTGTGCGCGACGGTGATTCTCGTTCACTGGAACCAGCCACAGGCTTGCGCTCGAACTGCCGACGCGTTTATGCGAATGGCTGACGTTGACGAAGTTTTTGTCGTCGATAACGGTTCGACGAAGGAGAATCGCCAGGCGTTGCACGAGTTGCTCGATGCGTCTACAAACGGGCGTGCCGGCTCGGCAATCACCGTCATCGAGGCGGGGTTCAACAGTGGCTTTGGTCCAGCGGCGAACCGGGGTTGGGAGCGCTGGTTGGCGAACCCTGATGGATCTGCATGGTCGGTCGTGGCTCCACATGACGCGTTGCCCGCCCCGGACAGTGTGGCCAAGATGCTCGACGCGGCGCGCACGGTCCCCCAAGCTGGGCTCCTGAGTGCCGATGTTGGCGATGGGCAACGACCACTCGTCGACCACGTCTTTGGGCCAATCCTGGTCCCGGCGACGAGCGGAGCGGGTTTCGAAGAGGCGGACTACCCGCACGGCACCATGATGATGGCGAGCCGGTCGTGCCTTGGCGACATTGGCCTTTTCGACGAACGATTCTTTGCCTACTGCGAAGAGGCGGACCTTGGTCTGCGAGCCAAAGCTGCTGGCTACGAGGTTGGTTTGGTACGCGGGGCAATGGTCGAGAATCCAACGGTGGGGAGTCCCTCTCCAACGGTCGAGTATTTGATGGAGCGGAACACCATTTTGCTGATGGCACGGCACTTTGGCCGGCGAAAGGCAGCGATGCGTTTCACGATCATGCTGTGGCAACTCGCTGCGGGCAGCGTCTCGGCGCGGCGGCGCACGCCGTATTGGTCAACGTTGGCTCGTCGCAGAGCAATCGCCGATGTCCTCAAACAACGTTGGGGAGCGCCTCCCCAGACCATGTCGTAAGTCGGTCATCTCGGATCAGTCCAACGGTGGCAGCTCACCAAAGTCGAACTCGGGAAGGTCGTCGGGTTCGGGCGCTTCGCTCACGATCTCGATCTCGTGTTGGACACGCTCAGGGTCAATGACCTCGGCAATGCCGGTCATTGCTGCGGTGAGAATTCCTCCGGCGAGCGTGGCACCAGCGCGTTGGGTGAGCGTTGGATCCTTCTTGGCCGGTGCAATCGCTGGGAGTAACCGAGCGCCAGCAACCGTGACGCGGCTGATACCAGAGGATGCATTCGTGATGGGCGAGAACCGCAAGGTGGCGCGACTGTCAGACAGGATGACCATCCCCATCTCCCACTCGATCGCGGTGGTGAATTCTGGCTGCTGGCAGTGATCGTACAGCTGGTTGAGAAGTGCTAACCCAACACGTTCGTCCATGTCTTCGACGCTGGTGGTAAATGTCGGGTTCACGTACAACGTTTTACGGCCGCTCACCGGATGGTGGATCACGATCGGGTGTTGGTGCTCGTCGGCCTCGGCATTGTTGGTAGCGCCATGGGTTGTCGACGAGTGGACGGCTCGTAGCGCTTCGAGTGCCTTTTGTGTTGTCGTGCTCAGCGTGTCGAAGGCTTCGTAGGTGTTGGCGAAGATGATCGTTTCTCCGTCGGCAGGCAGTTCCCTGGCAACCTCGATCGCTCCGAGCGGCGGCTCGCCAAGATAGCTTCCCTCGTTATGCCAGACGCCGCGTTTGGGCTCGGGTGGGTGTGTGTCGATCGGGCCCCATCGTCGAGCGAAGTCGAGGTGCTCGGACTCGGTAAGGATCTGATCGCGAAACACGATGAGTCCAAAGGCGGCAAAGGCGGCTTCGATCTGGTTCCACTCGCCGACGGTCATCGAGGACACATCAGCTCCGAGAATCTCGGCACCTACGCCTTCAAGGGGTCGAACTTCGAGCGGTTTCATGTGTCCAGTTTGCCGATCTGGTGGTCGAGTTTGCACCGCATCTCGAAGGGAATCCCTGCGCCGAGCGTCGACGCTAGGCCGCTCGCGATGACCGTTTTCGCATCGCCAGAATCTGCTCTTCGGTGAGCTGTTCCTCGCGTCGGTGTTTCCGTCGTTCGATCGGGTCCGAGACGATGACCCACTCGCTTCGATCGTTGCTGAGGATGGCCTCGACGACCAGGCCCGGTCGCAAAGCCGGGGGCCGCAGTGCAAAGTCCGGACAGTCGCTGATCGAGACTGGCAAGAACCGGCCGTCGGTCGAGTCGGCGAGGGTTGCTTCTTTCCCATCTGCTCCAAGCAGCACAAAGCGGCGCTCAGCCTGTTTGCGCCACTGTTGGGAGGCTTCGCGGCGGGATTCATCGGTGCTGTTTGTGCCTGATATGTCGATGGCTGACAGGCCGTCATCAACACGTGCGACGACTTGAGCTTCTAGGACCACTCGACTGGCAGCATGCCTGGTCAGATATGGGCCGTCATCAAGGATGGATGCAGAAGAGTCGAGGCAGAGTCGTTGGATGCGCCGCGGGTTTGTCATGGAGTACGTCGACGGGGCGGCCAGTGCCGTAATGATGCTCGGCCGCGATGAGGCAATCGCTACGTTGAGATTTGGGTGGTCGTTCATAAAGCGGTAGAGCCGTGCGAAGAGCTCTGCTTCGCTGACGTCCTCTGTCACCCGAAGAACGTGCGGAGCGTGCCCGAAACCAAGCAGTTCAATGGCGCCTGCAAGTTGTTTGGCCACCTTGGCCGAGTGCCGGCCAGCAACAATGTGGAAGTGCTGCGGGTCGTAGACGAGAAGCGAGTGTTCGGTCGTTGCAAGGGTTGTGGCTGCCTCGTGCCTGCCCTTGGTCGAAGCGTCGAGTTCGCGAGAGTGCGCGATCTTTTTGGCCTTCGGGAGTGCCGTGCCCACTCTGCTAGCCAGCGCCCCCATCCAGTTGGTCTTGAGACGAATGTGAGAAACCGTGGTGTCGCTGACGTTGGCGGACCCAAGCACGACCGGCACGCCCCGAGCGTGTTGCGCAACGCTTGTCAGGAAGGGCGAGTTGGACATCACAATGACGACCGTGTCTTCCGCGAGGTCGTGCAACTCATCTGACCGGCGAAGCGCTGTTGTGGTGACGAGGGCATCGAGTCCGATTCCATGGAGCCTGCCATTTCGGGGCTTGTCCTCTCGTGCACACCAGCGCCGGGACACGGTGAACTCGGTGTCGTCAAGGAAGATCGATTCGGTCTTCCACCAGGTTTCGATCAGGCGTTCTGCGGCGCTCAACTTCTGGCCTCGTCCGCCGCGTGGAGCCACGAGGTGCATAGCTGACACCTCGACGCCGAGCGTCTTCCACATAGCGGCGACTTGGCTGAGAACAGGGTACGCGACCGAGCCTTGGCCCTTGGCCCGCCCAATCTGCATGCCAAGATCGTTGAGATCTATTACGAGTTCTGCCCGCACGAAAAGGTCCTCTGCGCTTGGAAATGTTCCGGTCCGTTATGGGTGGTGAAGTCCTTCGACTACCGATGGTCCTATCGGCTCACGCAACGCAGAATCGAGACGTAATGAGCTGTTGATGCAGTCGATAAGGTGCGTTTATGAAACATCGAGGCCGTCTATGAAACGCCGAGACAAGGCCGACCGAATCGGTCTCATGCTCGACGAGCTCTACCCGGAGACTCCGGTGCCGCTCGACCACCACGACCCGTACACGCTCGTCGTCGCGGTTGCGCTTTCGGCCCAAACCACCGATAAGAAGGTCAACGAAGTTACACCCGGCCTCTTTGCGGTTGCCGACACGCCGGAGAAGATGGCGGCACTTCACCCCGACGAGATTCTGTCACTGATCAAACAGATCGGTCTCGCCCCAACAAAGGCGCGCAACCTGTCGACGATGGCGCACCAAATCGTCGATGCAGGCGGTGAGATACTTCCCGACTGGGACTTTCTCGAATCGTTAGCAGGCGTGGGTCACAAGACGGCGAGCGTGGTGATGGCCGGAGCGTTCGACATCCCGGCCTTCGCGGTCGATACCCACATCCACCGGCTCGCGAATCGATGGGGTCTCTCGAACGGCACCACGGTCGAACGAACGGAGAAGGACCTGAAAGCGGTCTTCCCGAAAGACACGTGGAATCGGCGTCATCTCCAGATCATCTTCTTTGGGCGCGAATATTGCCCGGCGCGTTACCACGACCTCATGGAATGCCCGATTTGTTCATGGGCGGCAACCAAGAAGCAGGTCGAACAAGAAGCGAAAATGCACAAGAAGACGTCCACGAAAAGGCTGGCAAAGAGCGCCGCTACCAAGACGGCGAGGCACCCAAAGCAGTAGGAGCTACCACGCCGATATCGTCACCCGACGCACCAGCGTCCTAGGCAATCCACTTGCCCTCGTATTGTGCCCGGTCGGCCGAGGAGGTCGGAAGGTACTCTTCGATCTGGGTGACAAAGTCTCGGTCGGGGGCTGCGAAGGACAGTCGCAGGATCGTTCGGTTTTCCTCGTGGAGCACATCGAGGATGCGGACATCGCAGAATCGTATGCCGAGCTGGATTCGAGCCGTAGTACCTACGGTGAAAGGGATGTGGCCCTTGAGCTCGACGCGGGCGCCATCGAGAGACAGGTTTAGGGTGCGTAGAAACGATCGCTGGCGCTCTTTGCGCCCAAACCGACCCTTTGCAATCCAGCGCAGATCACCGTTTATCGCGGCGTCTTGGCGGTGAAACATCCTTCGTTCCATGACGGTGAGTCGGCAAGGCAATCGCGCATCTTTACCTAAATGTGATGAATGGCCTAAAGAGACCAATGGAGCTAGTCAGGCTGCCAGCACTTGATTCCCGAGTTCGTCGTCGGGGGCATCGTCTGCGAATTCGCTCTCGAAGGCATCTTGTGGCAAAAAGACAGCAGTATCTGCATACACGCGTAGGGCCGTACTTAGCCCAGCGTGGGGAGCAACGATGCGGACCGTCAGGCCAGCGTTGTGGGCGGGATGGGCCACGTCGCAAAACAGATGGTCACCGGACACGATGCAGAGTTCGTCGTATCGCTCGATGGCTCGAGAAAGATCGAGGGCGTGAATGAGCGCGTGGTCTGCGCCATCTTTCCCTTTGCCGGTGACGATCTGCGCCCCGGGGAAAAGGTCATTGGCCAAGAAGACAAGCTGAGGGTTGCAGCCAACGATGACGGTGTCGCCGGGTCGACGGGCTTGAGCCAGCTCGAGAATTTCTGCCGAGCGATCTCGGGGCTGGGCAGCATCGCTGCCCTTGTGTTCGCCGAAGAGCATGTTTTCCAGATCGACCAGAACGATCTTTCTCGATCTATTTGTTCGACGATCATTTCCCATGCCCATAGTTGGCCATCGGCGCCACCACACGACGACTTGAGATGAACGGGCGTGTTCGTCTGAATTACCTTCGAGATTTCTCGGCTGACACGTGCAGACCCGTCGTGGTTGCTAGTTCGTTCTTGTAAGTTCAGCCAGCGCCGACCACACCATGTGCGCCCGCTCGAGAAGCGCTGGGTCTCGAACTTCGACACGCGTTGGCGTGCCTTGGCCAAGCGTCCGGTCTCGCGGAATCTGGTTGGAATCGAGTGAGAGCCCAAACGTTGCCGAGACCGTCTCGACAAGTGTCGACGTTGCCTCGTGGTCATTCCAATCGACAGCGATCACTTGTGAACGCGGCACGGTCGAGATCGCAGCCAGCAATTGTTCGTTGTAGTGAACCCAAAGATGCAGCGCGAGGTCGGGCTGTTTCCAAAAGGCGATGTCGCTGTCATCGACATGTCGTGTCTGCACCCAGCGTTGCGCGTGCCGACGGTGAAGGGACGCCACGACTTCGTCGGGTCGACGGAACACGATCACTATCTGACTTCTTGGGGCTGCGGCCAACCATTCGGGGAGGAACAGACAGAGGCGAGGATCTTTGATTGCTGAGGGGCGACCTAGTGCGCTGCGTTGCGACACGATGGCCGAAATGGCGGACGAAAGGTCGTTGTGCACCGGCCGGTCCGGTGCCCGTGTGCTCTTCCATGTGAGGTCTTGGGCCGCAAGTGCCGTGTCGTGAAGTTCGATGATCCCAATGTCCTCGAAGTGTCCATAGGGGTTTCCGAGCGCATCGGCGAGCAGGTCATCACCGAGGTGCATGCCGCTCTCGTGCAAGGCGCGGGCAACCCACGACGTTCCGCTCCGGTGAAAGCCCGTGATGAGGACGGGCTGCATCAGTGCGAACCACCGGATGGTTCGAGGACCGCCCACGCATGGTTGACTCGAACGCCGGGAGCCGTGCGAACTCCCCACAGGCCGACGAGCCGAGCATTCATGCTGTTTTCGATCTCGGCGAGAACGGCGGGCATCTCGTGGTCGCTCGATGTGAAGTCGCTGTGGTCAAGGCGATGAAGGAGTACGTGCGCCCCGACCTCGCGTGCAGCTCGGTCGTGGATCCTTTGATCAAAGCGGTGGAGTTGCTTCTGGGTACACAACGCCGCCCAGTCCTTGGGAGTTGGCACCTCACTGCGCATTGCAGGCACCGACTCGGGCAGAGGTGGGACGGCGTTGGGTGACGGCGGCGCGGGCAACAGCAATGTGTCCGCCTCGGTCAGCGTCGAAAGTACGGGGTACAGCGCATTGAGATCGTTCGTGCAGCATCTCGACGCGTCGACGATGATCGGTGTTGGAATGTCCACGTCGATCGAGTTCCACGGAAACGAGAGCGGATCATGGATGATGACCATGTCCACCGCCGTCATCGCCGCCAAAAGAGTGGCTGGAAGCACATCATCCTCGAACGCCACGTCGAGGGTGCCGTCACGATTGAACGTTGGCAGTTGCAGGAGCTGCGCTGGTCGAGCGTCGCCTCCGAACCGTCCCACGTAGTGGCAGGCCCGTCGTGTTGCCGTCGAGTCGGCCTGCAGCGGTGTCGCGGGATCGGTCTCGTCGTCGGCGAGCAGGATCTCGGTCGATGGACGGTCAGTCGGCTGCATGTCCCCACGTTTCCAGCATGCGGGTAAAGCCTTCGGTGCGAGACAAGATTGGACCGGCGGGGGAACGGGCGAGGCGTCGAAGCGTCCACGAGAAATCTTGAGCCATCAGGTTCCGCTCGTGGCGAATAGTGTCTCGCTCGATAATTGTTTGCTCGAGCTCGTCTTCGACAGCGTCCAAACGCTGTTGCATGTAGGCAGCCTCGTAGCGAAGGAAGTTGAGCTCTGCTTTTTCGTCGGCGGTGATCGGTACCGCTGGTGTGAGTCCAATGTCGGGCTGGTCGCTGCTCACGGGGTCTCCTGGTCGTTCGCTTCGTAGGTTAGTTGCCAACGAGTGAGCCGAGTACAGCCATGAACTCGTCACGCTCCCGACGAAGGGTGTGTCGTTGAATCGTTTCGTTCCCCGCTTGTACGAGATTGTTTCGCAGGAAAGGGTCAGAGGCCAACCGTTTGAGTGCGGCTACATGTTCGTCGACGTCGTCATAGGACGCAACGAGTGCATTGACGTCGGGAACGAGATAACTCGCGTTTCCTCCAACGATCGACGAGATCACCGCGACCCGAGCCGCCATGGCTTCGAGGCCGGGAAGGTAGAAGCCTTCCTCTGGGCCGGGGGTACAGAGCAACACGTCGGAGCCGTGGTAACGGTTTCGAAGCGCCGGCCAAGTCATCTCGGTTCGCACAGGAATCCACGCGAACACATCGTCGCCCGCTAACGCAGCGGCGACGCGGTCGCCAAGGTCAGACTTCCACGTCGTGTAGAGCACCCGGAGTCGTTGCGGCGGATGCTCGGCTGCGGCACCAACGGTCAGCGATGGGTGCGGGCGACCGCTGAAATACTCGACCGCATGGCCTTCAAGGATCGTGGCGAGGCCATAGCGACTATTCACATGTGGCGAGATGGCGTCAACGACCTGTGGTGTGACGGCAATGCGGCTCATTGGGCGGTGGAGTAGCCGATAGTTCTCCCCGTTCTGCCACTCGGGATTGCCATGACGAGTGCCCTGAATGAGGTGACACAACCGAGCTCCCAAGGGCTGGTCGATTGCGTCCTCGATCAACCGGTGATGGGTTGGCTCGGTGAACAGCACGACGTGGTCATCAGAGACTGTTCGAAGGTTAAGGTTGGACAGCGAGCGAACAAGGATCTCGGAATCGTCGAGAAGTCGACGAGCCGCCGGCAGCTGATGAATCGGCGCGGTGGAATCGGGGATCTTTGGCGCCCAGAGCGTGACGCCGATTCCAAGGTCGCGGCCATGTGCTGCGTAATCGAGGATCTTGATGACGCCGCCCGCCAGACCCCAGAAAGGGATGAGTACATGGAGATGAGTGGGTAGTGAGCCAGAGCGCATCGGATCTCTTATTCGCTGTGGTGAAGCCGAGTCGCCGCCGCTGCGAGAGCGGCCTTCGGTGCCAACCGCTCGCGTGAAATGCGCATTGCCCCGGCGCGCTTGTTCGCGAGCGTTTCGGGGTCGGCGACCTCTCCGGCGACCTGGGCCCAGCGGTCTGCATTACTTGGCTCGACGACCCAGCCAGCATCGTAGAACTCGATCAGGTCGGAGATCTCCGAATCGACCGCATGGATCAGGGGGACGCCGAGCCGAAGCGCAACGGCACTGCGCGTAATCATGGCGAAGGCGCGCTCGGCGCTTGGCTCGAACACGTCGACCATTGCATCCATTGACTGGACCCACCGTGCAAACTCATCAAAGGGGAGCGGCCCGTCATAGACGACCGTTTCGGGCGGAAGCGCGTTGGAGGTCGCCACCGAAGGATCAGCTGCCCAGTGTTGCGGCGTGAGGGCGTGGAGCTCATGGCCGTTTTGGACGAGTATCTGGTGTCCGATCGCCACTGTGGACAGCGTGCTCCACGCTTGGGCGTATCCAGCGACACCGAGACGGGCTGCCCGCCTACCGGAGAATGCGGTCGTTGCGGTTCGCGGTTGGGCATCGAGCTCGATCGAACGGGGAATCGGTACTGGCATCTCCACCAGGCTGATCATGTCTGCGATCGAGCGATCTCGAAGCGACGGCTTGTGAAAGTCATTGGTCCGAATGCGATCGACGCCATCGCGAAGAAGCCAACCAAGGGCGTAGCCCATCTTGCGCCGGCCATTGACCCACACCGCGTCCGAAAGAGCCAATGCCCGTTCCTTCTCGGCGGCGGCCTCAGCAAAGGGCCGGCCACCCAATGTGCTGGCCAAACCCTCGAGCAGCTTTGGTGCGAACAGATCGTAGACAAAGGAAACGCCGGCCACCGGATACAGGTGCGGCGTGAGGTTCGAGTTGATGAACACAACCGTGTCGGCGCCGATCTCGGAAATGTGGGTCATCAGCTCCGGTGGCGACACGATGGCCACGCCGTTGGGGGCAGCGGGTAGCGAATCTCCGAAGAGTCGAGTCACAAGATCGTGGGGAACCGTGATCGACACGTCGTGTCCATGCGCAGCGAGGCCTTCTGCGAGACCCATCGCTCGCAATCCGGGCGCCGCTACAGGAATGCCGAATCCGGCGGTGATGTCGTTGGAGATGACGAGAACGCGCACGCCGAGAGGCTAGTCGTCAGGGTGCGGGCATGAAGTCGCTTGCGGGTCGTTCTCTTCGAAGGAACGCCATTGCGGCGAGTCCCGCAGCCGCAGCGACAGCGAGAAGCAACGTGATTCCGGTCGAGACTCCGGCGCCGCTCGCGATTGCTCCGGTGATGATTAGGCCAACGATGATCAGGAAAACTTTCACCCACAACGGCGAGGATCCAGGAGTGCCCTGGGCGCGAACAGCTTCGAGCACGCCGCCGGTGCCGATCGACAACACACACAGTCCGAGTCCAATCGCAAACAATCGGCCTGAATCGGCCAATTCCAACGGGTCGCCCACCGACGGGAGGAGGCGGTCGGAAAATGCGAACCGGAAGCCCAACCAGGCAGCGAACGCCCCAGTGCTCGCGCCGAGCACCATTCTCCACATTCGGGTGGCCCGCAGGTGCAGACCAATCAATCCTCCCGCAACGAGGGAGATGCCCATGAGCGCAATCAGTCGGTTCGCGACCGGGCCATCGACAAAGATGATCAGGGCCCCAGCGACCCATCCGCCGGTCATCATCCGTAGCGGAACCGCCGAGTCCTGTTTTATGAGTTGTGGTTCGAAAGAAAATGTCATATGCAGAGCCGCCGGTTCAGCCACACCGTAGCCAACACTGCACAATTGGTCAGGTCACGACCCGTATTCTGAGGAGCGAGATGTTGCAGCGGCCGTCGGTGGTCTAGTCGAGGCGACGTTCAATGCGCTCAACCAGCCGGACATAGGCCTCGAGAGGTTGCGCTCCGGGCACAGGAAATTGGTTCTCGAACACCACGGTCGGGATGCCGGTCACGTTGTTTGATATGGCGCTGTTATGTTCCTCGATCACTGCGTTGGTGAACTCGTTGCGTCGCTCGACCCCCGCAGCTGCGAGCGCGTCAGGGTCGACTCCAACATCGGCGGCCAACGCCATCAGTACGTTGCTGTCTGCGATGTTTTGATTGTCGGTGAAGTACCCGCGCATGAGCCGGTCATGGAACGGCTTCGCCAGCTCGGGGGCAATGGCTTCCACTGTCTTGTATGCAACGTGCGCGGGCACGCTCGATGACGGTTGGTCTTCGTCACTTGCCCACACCGTGAATGTGACGTCGGGTTCGACCTCGGCGGGGCGAAGCCACGACTTGGTGTATTCGAGGAACGCGTCACGATCTCCGGTTTTGGGTTCGGCGCGAAGCAGGAACGACTTCCACGTGATCGAGACCCGACTCGTCATCTGCGCTTTGAGTTTGTCGAGACGCACGGTCCCGACGTAGCACCACGGTCAGAGAAAGTCGGAATAGACGGTGAGTTGGACCGGTCGAGTTGTTTGTGACCCGGTGGACGAGGTGGTCATGGAGCGTGGTTTCTTAGGAATGCGGTCGTTGCATCGACCATAGCGTTCTGGACAGTCTGGAACAGGCGAGAACCAGTCGAGGCTCGACGGACGCCGATGAGTTCCAGCATCTCGTTGTCTGGGGCGTTCGCTAACGCAAGCACGTTGACCGGGGCGTTGACGTCTTGCACGATGCGCTCGATATCTTCGACGCTCGTCAGGCCCGGTGCGTACACGCATCCGGCGCCAGCGTCTGCGTATGTCGACAACCGCTCGACCGTGTCATCGAGTAATGGGTTTGCATACAGGTGGCTCTCGCAGCGAGCGGTCAGCAGCATGTGGTTTTGCTCGCATGCCTGGGCTGCTTCGGCTACGGCAGCCCGAGCGCTCGGGAGATCGATGATGGCGTCCGAGGTGGAGTCGTAATCCTCGATGGAGACGCCAGCGGCGCCAGCGTTGGCCAGCAAACGGACGGTCTCGGCAATGCCGCCCTGTTCTTCGGGAAAGAGTCGTTCCCCATCGACGTGCACGGGAATATTGAGGTTCGCTGTCAGCAGTGTGACGTGGTCGATGAGCTCGGCCCGTTCGATCTCGTAGTCCTGCTTTCCAAGCACCGTCGCAAGCGCCGAGCTGCTCGTCGCTACAGCACGAGCGCCAGCTGCCTCCATGGCCCGAGCCGAGAAGAGGTCCCACGGGTTGGGCAGTGCAAAGAATCCCGATTCATGCAATGCAGCGAACTCTGCAGCCATCACCCGTTGTCGCCCCTGCTCAGAAGTCTGGGCGGCGCTATCGAGGCAATGGGTCCACCGATCTTGACTCTGGCCGGGTTCGCGCCCCAGGTTCTTCGCGAGAGGATCTGGCCGGTTCAGAAGATCTTGCAGTGAGGCGTCAACCTCCTCAACAGAGTCGAAGGCATGGATGCGTTCGGTTCGCTGTCGGATCTCACCAGGGGTCTGTGGTCCGCGCAGTCCAAGCACCGTGAGCAGCGCCATTTCTGGGGCGGTCAACGGGAGCACCTCGTCGAGGGTGTGTCGATGTTTCCAGCCGCGTGAGCCAGACGGTTTCAGACTTCGGACGGCCCCGCGCTCGCGAAGCGCTACCACGGTTGTTTCAACCTCGGCATCGGTGAACTCGGTGACCGGGTCGCGGCTCGTCTTCTGGTTGCACGCGGCCCGGAGAGCTGTGGTGCTCAGTGGATACTGATCTGGAGTTGTCGCTTCTTTCTCAAGCAGGGCGCACAGTACCCGGAGTTCGGTCGGTGTGAGATCAAGGTCCATACGCAGAAGGCTACTACCCAGCCCATCGACGATTCTGATATCGCCGGCCTCGTGCGCTACCCGTTCGTCGAGACCATGTCGACGCATCGATCATCGAGACGGCCTTGCGCCCAGCGGGGCCAGATGCCGCCGAGTGCACCGCGTAGACGTTCGCTCCAGGCCAAAGCATCGGGGGATGCTGTTCGCTGCACGGTTTGTCGGATGACCCCAGCAGAGACTTCATAGCCAGCCCATGCCCCCGGATAGTCCGCTGTAGCGGAGACCTCGGTGAAGGTCAGCGCGCCACCTGGGCCGACGCAGTGTCGACGGTTTCGGTGGGTGTGCCCAGCGCTGATGAAGGTATTGGGGTTGGTTCTGGCCAGCGAATCGAGCAGCCGGTGGGTGTTTGTCGACGGAATCCCGGGCGGCCAAAACCAAGGGAGCGGTGTCCGCATGATGTGGTGATGAATGCCAAGAAACACGGGCTTGTTCGTGTCCACATGTTCGAGAATTCGGTCGCCATGCTGGGCGAGGTCACCGTGTCCGCGATCGGGGATAGAGGTGTCGGCCAACACAATTCGGACCGCGCCGAGGTCGGCGGTCACGACGGGCAACGCGTCGAATTGAAAGGACTCGACGGCGGTGGCTGGGTCGAGATCTCGGGTCTTCCACACGTCGTGGTTACCCCACGTTGCGATTACCGGAATTGGAAGGTCGTCGAGCAGCTGGTGGGCGAGCTTCCAATCGTCCTTCGATCCAGTATCTGTCAGATCGCCCTTGATCACGAGCATCTCGGCGCCCCACGCGATTGCCTCAGCCACCGCAGCTTTTGCACATCGAAGCGCAAATGGCGGATACGTTCCCTTTGGCTCGGTAATCGACGGTTGGCCTCCGAAGTCGACCGCACCGAGGTGCACATCGGAGATCGTCGCAAACTTCGTGGTCGGCCCATCGAGCGGTGGGCGAGTCGTGAAGAACAGCTGTCCGAGGGGCTGGCCGTTTGCGTCTTCGAGTACCGCAACGTAGGTCGTGTTTGGATGAAGGTTCTCGACGGCAACGACAGCAACGCCGGTCGTCGTCGGTGCCGCGATGGTTTGACCCGCCACGCTCACGACCACCTCGCGGCTCGGCGATCGAACACACAACTGGGCCCGACGAGCTTCGACGGCGAAGACTTCGTGGTCGTGGAGAGATGCGAGTGGCGATCTGAGTCGCGGTCGTCGAGTGCTCAACGTTCGAGGGCGCTCGCGAGGTTTTGTCGGACCCGGTCCTGAAACGCTGTGTTGACATCGAGCCGTTCGAGGTGCTGATCGAGTTGTTTTTGTCCCTGGGGGATCTCGCGATCGGCGAAGAAGCCTCGCACCGATGCGTTCGTGTCTTCGTTGGTGAGCCACCGGATGCCGGTGAGCATTCGGACGATCGTGTTCGACGGGAACTGTTCGTTGACGTCGTCCCAGCGTTGCGCAAGTACATCCCACACCATCGCGCCATGGTCTCGGTTCATCAGGGCCTGTGCCAGAACGAACGGCGCGTTTTGGGAACGGATCGAACCGTCGAGCGCCATCGACACCACGGTTTCGATTTGGGACGCTCCAGGAAACGCCGGAAGCGCATACAGGTTTCGAACTTCGTCCTGTGGAGTCGCTGCGGTTTCGAACCCGGAACGGAACACGGCGAAGTCGTCGTCGGTGCCGTTTGCAGCAACGATCTTGACCGCAGCACTTCGCAGCTCGGCATCTGGGGCAGCATCGGCGAGAATCTCGCGAGCCCGATCAATGGCCGCCGTGCGAGTGGGCGACCCGCTGGCCGTCAGTGTGCCCGCGGCGGCGAACAGCGAGCCTCGAAGCTGGCTATCGCGCGATGACTCACCCGATACTGGATTGGAGCCGAGGCGGTGAATGGCGGGGGCGATCAACTCGTCGACCATCTCGCCAAGACCGGATCGTTGGTCGTTTGCGGCGACATGACCAATGAAACTGAGCGAGCCAATGGCCCGCTGCCAGACCGACACATCGGTCTCGTTGCGGTAGCCGCCGAGAAGCGTGAAGTAGTCGGCCAGCGAGATCTCTCCCGCCAAGGTGAGCGTGTAGGTGTCGTCGAGCAACCCAAACCGCTCGACGGGTGCAAGTTCCCCAACGCCGTCAGCGCCAAACGCGGCGAGCTGTTCGCTCGGGACCAACACACGGAAGAACCCATTACCCGAATGGTTGAACGTGGCGACCTCGGCGGCAGGCACCGGCAACTCGGCCGACGCGTCATGGACTTCAACGGTGTGGACCTCTCCCGATGTTGTTCGCAGCTGTACCGGAACCGACCAGATCTGGGCTGCGCCATCGCCGGTGTAGGTGAAGCGGCGCTGATGGAGGGCGCCGGTATCGACTTCGATCACGGGATAGCCGCCCTGGAAGATCCATGTTTCCATGGCTGTCGTCACGGGGCGTCCCGAGATGTGTTCCAACGCATCCCACAAGTGATGGGTTTCGGTATTTCCGTACGAGTGCGTCTTTAAGTAGTGGCGGATTCCGTCTCTGAAGGTGTCTTCGCCGAGCCATTGTTCGAGCATGCGGACCACCGCCGCGCCCTTCTCGTAGGTCAAGAGGTCGAACATGGCCTCGGCGTCTTCGGGCGACACAACCGGGAACTCGATTGGACGAGTGGCTTCGAGGCTGTCGATGTCAAATGCGGCTGATCGACTGATGCCAAAGCTGGTCCAACGCATCCACTCTGGCTTGTGATCGTCCGTGGCCTTCATCTCCATGAATGTGGCGAAGGCTTCGTTCAGCCAAATGCCGTTCCACCAGCCCATGGTCACAAGGTCGCCGAACCACATATGTGCCAGTTCGTGGTTGATCACGTCGGCAACGTTCTGGAGTTCGGGCTGGGTGGCGCTGTCGGGGTCGACCAGCAGAAGAATCTCGCGATACGTGACACATCCCAGGTTTTCCATCGCTCCCATCGCAAAGTCCGGAAGCGCTATCATGTCGAGCTTGTCCGTTGGATAGGCAATGCCGTAGTAGTCCTCGAAATACGCGAGGGCGTGCACCGCAACGTCGAGCGCGAACTCGGTGAGATGGCCCTGCCCGGGACGGTGCACAATCCGAATCGGCACGTCGCCATGGAACACAGGCCGGGAAACCTCGAGTGGCCCAACGACGAACGCAACAAGATAGGTCGACATCTTCATCGTCTCGGCAAAGCGAATCGCAACGAGCCCGTCGTTCCGGTCTTCTCGAGATACCTCTGCGCCATTGCTGACGGCGGTGAACAAAGGGTCGACGACCAAGGTGACGTCGAAGGTCGCCTTCATGTCGGGCTCATCCCAGCAGGGAAAGGCGCGGCGAGCATCCGTCGACTGGAATTGGGTGGTCGCAATCGTGTGCTCGGTGCCGTCGTCGTCGGTGAAGGTCGACCGGTAAAAACCCTTCAGCGCATCGTTCAACTCGCCGTCGAATGTGGCTGAGAATGTGAGATTACCGACCGGACGGTGTTCACCGAGGTCGACAATGAGCTGTTCGCCGGCGTCGTCGATGGTGAACAATGCCGGCTTCCCATCGATGCTGACGCGAGTGAGTTGGAGATCTGCAACATTGCATCGCAATTCGTTCGTGGGTTCGACAACCTGACACACCGCGGTTACCGACCCGGAGAATACGTGGTTGGTGAGGTCGGGCTTGATCTCGACGGTGTAGGCATCCGGAAGGATCGTGCGGGGGAGGCGATGCGTCATGAGATTCCTCTTGTTGGTCGAAGGTGCGCTGGAGTGGCCCGTGCGGGCTGCAGCGAATGGTGGAGGCCGGAGTTCAGAATGGTACCTTCGGTGGCCGTGCCAAAGCGGCGAGGAGAGTAAATGAGTTCTGCAGATGTGGTCGGTGTCGGTAATGCGATCGTCGATGTGATCGGCCAGGTTCCCGAGAGCTTTATTTCGGAGAACGACCTCAACCGTGGGTCGATGACCTTGATCGATGAACCTCGGGCCGAGTCGCTGACGACGCTCATGCCCGACGGGCTCAAGGAGTCCGGTGGTTCAGCTGCCAACACGATGGTCGGTGTTGCGTCCTTTGGGGTCAGCGCTGCATATGTTGGGAAGATCCGTAACGACGAGCTCGGCGACGTGTTCGTCGACGATATTCGCGAGACTGGCGTGCAGTTCGATGTCGCTGCTGCCGAGTCGGGTCCGGCCACGGCGCGCTGTCTCATCCAGGTCACACCCGACGGCGAGCGGACAATGAACACGTTCCTCGGCGCAAGCGCTCGGCTCACGACCAGTGACATCTCCGAAGAGCTCGTCGCGTCAGCGAAGATCCTCTACTGCGAGGGGTACCTGTGGGACCTCGAGGAAGCCAAGCAAGCCATCCGGCTCGCAATGGACATTGCCCGAGATAACGGTGTGACTGCGTCGCTTACGCTGTCGGATCCGTTTGCGGTCGAGCGCCATCGCGACGAGTGGCTTTCGCTGATCCAGGATCGAGTCACCTTGCTGTTCGGCAATCACGACGAGCTCGTCTCCCTGCTTGGCACCGGCGATCACGACGCGCTGATCTCTGGTGTGCGAGACCTCACCGAGACTGCATGCATCACCCAGGGTCGTGCCGGGTCGCTGATCGTGACACGCGATGACGTCATTGAAATTCCTGTCGTGGAGGTCGACAAGCGGGTCGACACTACCGGAGCGGGCGATCTCTACGCCGCTGGTGTCTTGGCCGGACTCGCGAGTGGAGCACCGCTCGGGGTCGCTGGACGGATGGGGAGTTGTGCAGCAGCCGAGATTATTGGACACATTGGGGCGCGGCCGCTCCAGTCGTTGAAGAGCTTCTGCGCCGAGTAATCTCCCCGTTATGGGAAATCAGTGTTTTGCGGTAACCGAGTCCGATTCGATCGCGCACATCGTGTTGAATCGTCCCGATGAGCTCAACTCGATGACGCCGGATTTCTGGCGCGAGTTGCCCCAGCTCGTCGATGAGATAAGCAACCGCGGCGCGGCCCGCGCCATCGTGATCTCCTCGACGGGGAAACACTTCACTGCGGGCATGGACTTGAGCGTGTTTACCGGGGGAGCGCTCGATGACAACAGCGAGGTCGAGGTGGGTCGAGCGCGGTCGGTGTTTCGCTACAACGTGCTCCATTTGCAAGACACATTCAACGCACTAGAACGCGCCCGGATGCCGGTGCTGGTCGCAACCCAAGGAGGCGTCGTCGGCGCTGGGGTCGACATGATCACCGCCTGCGATATGCGCTATGCCACCGAGGACTCCTGGTTTTGTATTCACGAGATCAACATCGGGATGACCGCCGATGTCGGCACGCTTCAACGTCTCCCCAAGATCATTCCCGAGGGGATTGCTCGAGAGCTGGCGTTCACTGGTGACCGGATGCCAGCGGCTCGTGCCAAAGAGGTTGGTTTGGTCAACGAGGTGTACCCCGACCAAGACACGATGCTCGAAGCCGTGATGGACGTCGCCGCGCGCATTGCATCGAAGTCGCCGCTTGCGATTCACGGAACCAAAGAGACGATCAACTACACCCGTGACCACACCGTTGCCGATGCTCTTCAGTACATTGCGGCGTGGCAGACTGGCATGTTTCAGCCGACCGACATGATCGAGTCGTTTGGCGCCAAAGCCGAGGGACGTGAGCCACAGTTCGACGATCTCCCCGAAATTCACACCGGCCTGTAGCGACGGTTCGCGGACGGGCTGTTCTAGCTGACGCAGTCGGAGAGCTGGATGAGCGTGCTCGAAATCCAGCCGCCGGCAGCCTGAAAGATCTCGTCGAGTAGGTTGCCGTCGGCGAGAACGTCGGCATGCAGTTCGAAGATGCCCGAGTAACCAATCTCGATCGCGTACTCGGCGCGGCTCACGTCAGGTCCGTAGATCGTTTCGATCGTCGTTTCCTCGGAGCGTTCGAGGAAATTGTTGCCAATGAGCGGAGACGTTGCGGGAATGGCGCCAAGGACCACTACTGGGTCGGGCGGTTCGGTGAGACGTTGCGCTCTGGCGACGACCTCGGCCTCGATTGCGGGGATGTTGTTGAGCTCTCCTGACAGATACCAGCTGCGATACGCAGTTTGTGACCACGTTGGCCACAGCAAGGTCATATCGGCTTGTACCCGAGGGGGCACTCCCTCGCCGGGAATGCTGTACGACGTTTCCCAACGGGTATCGCCCAAGAGGGCATCGGTGGTAAACCGTTCTTCGATCGCTTGGCGTTCGAGCATGGCCAACTCGAGTGCGGATCGGAGGGCGCCAATTGCGTCGGCAAAGACGTGGTCGAGCATTAGGAGAGGCCGAACTGGCGGTCGCCTGCGTCGCCGAGACCCGGCCGGATGAAGCCAACCTCATTGAGTGAGGCATCGATGGCACTCGTGTAGATGTCGATGTCGGGATACTTCTCATCCATCAGTGCAATTCCTTCTGGGCAGGTCAAGACGCAGGCAACAGTAATGGTTCCGGCATTCGATTCGATCAGCAGCTTGCAGGTATGCGCAAGCGATCCGCCGGTTGCAAGCATCGGGTCGAGGATAAGCGTCGAGCGGCCGTCGAGGTCGCCGGGCACGGTATTCGCGTAGGCGTGGGGGAGGAGCGTGTCCTCATCTCGCTTCAGGCCAATGAACCCAACCCGCGACTCGGGGAGCAGATCGAGCGCAGCATCGAGCATCCCGAGACCTGCCCGCATGACCGGAACCAAGAGTGGCGACGCGGTGATCTTGACGCCGGTGGTGGGTTCGAGCGGCGTATCGATATCGATCGTTGTGGTCTCAAGTCCCCGCATGGCCTCGTAGATGACAAAGCCAGATAGTTCGGTGAGGACGCGTCGAAAGTCAGGTCGTGGGGTTGCCCGCATTCGCAATTGAGTCAGTCGTTCAGAGATAAGCGGGTGCTCGACGAGGTGTGTTGCCATCCCCCGAATGTAGCGTCGCGTTTCTTGGTCACGAGAGGATTGTTGCGCTGAAGAGCAACTACACTGGATCGATGTTCGGGGTATATCTCTTTTGCGCAATCGTCGGTATTCCGCTCTTGGCGCTCTTTGCTCTCGGCGGCGGCGATGTTGAGGGCGAGATCGGCGCTGGCCTAGACGTCGACTTTGACGCCGATGTTGGAGGCGCCGACGTCGACATCAGCGGTGCTGACGGTGGCATTGGCGATGTTTCTGCGTTCAAACGAATTCCAATCAGCTCGTACGTATCGTTTCTTGCGTTCTTTGGTGGCGTTGGTGTGTTCTCATCGCTTGTCGGTGTCGGGGCGATTGCAACCTTGGCGCTCGCCGTCGTCCTCGGCGTCTTTGCCGGCGGTGTCAACACGGCGCTGTTCAGCTTTCTGCGTAACACCCAGTCCGATAGTTCGATTAGTGATCGGCAACTCGAAGGACGGATCGCCACGGTGAGTGTGCCGATCGAAGCGGGCAAACGGGGCCGCGTCACCATCGACACTGGTGGCGAACGGCTGCAACTCACCGCCGGTGCGATCGAATCGATGCCAGAGACAGGGTTTTCACGCGGTGACGAAGTTGTCATTGTCAAAGTCGATGGGGGGATCGCTCAAGTTATGGCGGTCGATCCTGAGCTTTAACGGTCGGAATATGAGGGAGTCCACGAGTGCTCTACTGTGGACACAGACGGGAAGGTACGTGTTTTTATGATTTTTGCGATTCTTGGAGCTGCGGTTCTCTTAGCGATTCTCACCGCGATCTTTGTGGTGAAGAGCCTGATCATCATCTGTCCGCCGAACCGTGTTGCGGTCATCTCCGGTGGCAAAGGACAGGTCGGCCCCGACGGGCGCAAGCTCGGCTATCGAACCGTCAAGGGTGGACGCACGATTCGGATCCCGTTACTCGAGCAGGTTTCGTGGATGGATCTCAACAACATTCCCCTCGAGGTTTCGGTTCTCAACGCCTACTCGAAGGGAGCGATTCCGCTCAACGTTCAGGGCATTGCCAACGTGAAGGTGTCGAGCGTCGACTCGCTCCTTGGGAACTCGGTCGAGCGTTTCCTCAACGTTCCTCACCAGTCGATCGCTCAGATCGCCAAGGAAACACTCGAAGCAAACCTGCGTGGTGTCTTGGCGACGCTCACCCCCGAGGAGGTCAACGAAGACCGCCTGAAGTTCTCCCAATTCCTCATCGAAGAGGCCGACGACGACATCAAAACGCTCGGTCTTGAGCTCGATGTGCTGAAGATTCAGAATGTCACCGACGAGGTTGGTTATCTCGACGCAGTCGGACGTCGCCGAACTGCCGACGTGTTGAAGTCTGCCCGTGTGACCGAGGCTGAGAAGCAGGCCGAGGCCGAGCAAGCCGAGGCCGATTCGCAGCAGCGAGCACAGATCGCGCAAGCTCAGGCAGAGCTCAAGGTCGTCGAAGAACGAAACCTTCTCCGGGTTCGTAGCGCTGAGCTTGACGGCATTGCCCGTGCGTCTGAAGAAGAAGCACGCGTCGCTGGTGAAAAGGCAAAAACTATTGCCGAACAAGAGCTCGAGCTTGAACGTATCGAGTTGGAGAAGCGTCGTTTGCAGGCCGATGTCGTGCTTCCCGCGCAAGCTGAGCTCGAAGCTCGCCAATTGCAAGCTCGTGCAGATGCTGCCCACATCATCGAGGAAGGTACTGCACAGGTCGAGGTCTTTGAGCGTTTGACCGATCAGTACAAGGCCGCAGGCACTGACGCTCACGACATCTTCGTGCTCAATATGCTGCCAGATCTGATCGAGCAGATCGTGTCCACGGTCAACGGCATCGATATCGACAAGATGACCGTGATCGACGCAGGCGGTGACGGACAGGCGCTCCCCGGGATCGCAAAGCAGCTGCCGGCCTCGGTGATCGCCATCGCCGAACAGATCGAGACCGCTACCGGTGTCGACATTATGGGGCCGTTGCGCGACAGGATGGCGGGCGGCCTGCGCTCTGGCGAAGCACTGGAACCGGGCGAGGGTGCTGCGAGCGCTGCTTCACCCAGTGCCGGAGCGCCGGCGCTGACCGAGACAACCTCTGAGGCTGACCAAATTGCGGTTTCCGAGGAACTCGATCAGGTCGCTGCACCAGAACCTCCGGCCTAACCCCTAGCCTTTAGGTCGCGGCGGCGCCGCCCGTCCGTCCGGCTATGGCAAAGGGAAAGTTGCAGTGTCGCTTGTTCTAGGTATTGATATCGGTGGTTCCGGCGTGAAGGCGGCGACGGTCGACACCGTAAAGGGTGAAATGGTGTCGGACCGGCATCGGATCGTCACCCCGACTCCGGCGACACCGGATGCTGTTGCGGACGTTGCTCGACAACTTGCCGAGTATCACGAGTGGACTGGCCCTGTGGGTATTGGCTTTCCTGGGGTTGTCCAGAACGGCGTTATCAGAACAGCAGCGAACCTCGATGACTCGTGGCTCGACGTCGATGGCGACGCGCTTTTTTCGAAGACGATCGGCTGTGATGTCACCATGATCAACGACGCAGATGCCGCTGGCCTCGCGGAGATTCGATATGGAGCTGGCCTCGGGGTTCGTGGAACGGTGATCCTGTTGACGCTGGGAACCGGGATTGGCTCGGCGGTGTTCTCCGATGGAAAGCTCGTTGCGAACACCGAGTTTGGTCATCTTGAGCTTGACGGCAAAATCGCTGAAGCTCGAGCATCATCGCGGGTCAAGGACGAAAAGGATCTGTCGTTCAAGAAGTGGGGCGGTGAGGTTGAGGATGTGCTTCGAGAGATCGAAAAGCTGTTCTGGCCAGAGCTCTTCATCCTGGGCGGCGGGATCAGCAAGAACTTCGATGGCTTCAGCGAGTACCTCGACAAGGTGCGGACGCCGGTCGTGCCGGCGCAAATGCTGAACAAGGCGGGCATTGTCGGCGCGGCACTCGCGTGTTCTCCGAGCTAGTTTCCGTCGACGCCACTGAATGGGCGCGCTGAGCGCTTGGCTAGACGTAGTCGAGGGGAAGTGCGGTTGTGTGCTTCATTTGTTCCATAACGAACGTGCTTCTGACGTCATAGAGGTCGATGTACTCGATCAACCGCAGGTAGAACTGGTCATACGCGTCCATGTTTGGCACAACGACCTTCAGTAGGTAGTCGAGTTCGCCGCTCGTGCGGTAGGCCTCGACCACTTCGTCGAATCGTTGAACGGTCGCAAGGAAACGCTCAGTCCATTGTGCGTTGTGCTCGCTGGTCCTGATGAGGACGAGGGCGGTCAGCGCCAAATTCACCTGCTGCGGGTCGACGATGGCGACTCGTTTTGTGATTACCCCACGTGTTTCCAGAGCTTGGATTCGCCGCCAGCATGGTGTCGAGGTTAAACCGACCTCATCGGCGATCTGTCGCACCGAAATCGACGCGTTCTCTTGTAGTAGCAGCAAGATTTTCTTGTCGATGGCATCCATGTTTGGAAGTTTATGCTCTATGAGTTCAGATATGGCGAACAGTGTTGACTCTGATATTCAGTAGGTGCGTCAAATGTTGCGACCACATGCTACGGCAACCTGTTTATGGTGAGGGGATGAAGCTCAAGCAGAAATTCACCGAGCACCCGGCGTCGGTTGACGAGACCTATCTTGAGCATTTTGTGTTTGCCGCGGGTATGTCACGAAAGCTGATCAAAGCCGCCTGGTGCTGCGCTGTGCATGCGGTCATGCCGTGGCGTCATTGCACCAGTGGCAGTACCGCCATCAAAGAACTGCACTCCGTCGTCACCGCTGGAGCCCGCGCCGAAGAACCCACCGCCGCCTAGATTTGTGAAGGATTTTGAACCGTATGGGTTCAAAATCCTTCACAAATCCTGATGGGTGGCGAGGAGTTTGGCGTACTGGGGTTTGATCACATTGTTGATCAAATCGAGGCGCTCATCGAACGGAAGGAACGCGCTCTTCATCGCGTTCACGGTGAGCCACTGCATATCGGCAAGGTCCCAACCAAAGACGTTGACCATGTTTTCCATCTCGCCGGTCATTGAAATGTTGCTCATGAGACGGTTGTCAGTGTTGAGCGTGACCCGGAACTTTAGTTCTTTGAACAGCCGAATTGGATGGTCAGCAAGGTCATCGACAACGCCGGTGTGCAGGTTCGACGACGGGCAGACTTCGAGTGGAATTCGTCGATCTCGAATCGAGTGAGCCAGCCGACCAAGCTCGGCTTCACCATCTGCGGAAATCGTGATGTCATCCATGATGCGAACGCCATGTCCGAGGCGCTCGGCGCCACACCACTGGAGTGCTTTCCAGATCGAACGCGGCCCGTACGCCTCGCCAGCGTGAATAGTGAAGTGAAAGTTCTCCCGCTCGGCGAACTGGAACGCCAAGAGATGGTCATCTGGCGGGAAGCCGTTTTCCGGGCCGGCGATGTCGAAACCAAGAACACCCTTGTCTCGCCAGGCAATGGCGAGCTGGCAGACCTCAAGGCTTCGGTCGTTCTGTCGCATTGCCGAACAAATCGTGCGAATGGTCAACGGGGTTGCAGCGCTACCGTCCTCAAACCCTGAGGTCACTGCTTCAAGAACGCTGTTCATGTCGAGACCCTTCTCCACATGAAGCTCCGGCGCAAAGCGAACCTCTGCGTAGACAACGCCATCAGCCGCGAGGTCTTCGGCACACTCGCGCGCCACGCGATGAAGAGCATCTGCGGTCTGCATCACCCCGGTTGTGTGCGCAAAGGTGTCGAGGTACAGCACCAGATCTTTCCGATCGGCACCTCGAGTCATCCAGATCGCCAGCTCGTCGGGGTCAGACGTTGGGAGTCCGTCGTAACCAAACTGATCCGCCAGTTCGATCACTGTTGCTGGCCGCAGCCCACCATCGAGGTGATCGTGAAGGAGGACCTTGGGGGCCTCGGCTAATGTCTCGCGGGTTGGTAAAGAAGAGGACATGTCCCAGTATGCCTCCTCACGATGTGAGGTGTTCAATGCGTGCGCTGTTACCGGTCTGACAGGCGGCGAGCGCCCTCGGTGCGAGGGGAGTTGAGAACCGCTTCGAGATCGGCGACCGAGTCGATAAGGTGCGTGTGCGGAGCAGACTCGAGCTTTCCGGGTAATGCTCCACCCGAGCGCACCCCAATAACGAGTCCGGCACCGGCCCGGTTGCCAGCCTCGAGATCGGCTGCACTGTCCCCGATAATCGCAACCTGACCAACACTATCGATACCGAGGTTGAGAATTGCTTCGAGGAGCAGGTCGGGGGCTGGATGTCCACGCCGTGTGCCGCGAGCCGAGAGCGTTGCGGCAAAGGTGTCGGTCCAGCCGAATTTGGAAAGGACGGCCTTCCGGACCTCTGGTGTGAAGCTCGTGGTCACTGCCGTGAGGATGTTTCGCTCGGCGAGGCGACCGAGCACTTCGGGCGCCCCCGCAATGGGAGCCATTGCGTCGACCGAGGCCAGAATGCTGTCGTCGAACGCCCACGTAGCTTCTTCGGCGCTGACGGGATTGCCGAGAACGTCGATGAGGACGACAAGCGTCGGTCGACCCCGAAGCGCAGCAATCGTTTTCCATGCGTCCGAATACCGAGGGTCAGCTGATGTGATCCCGGCATGGTTCAGCGCGGCGTCATATGCCCGATCGACTACACCGTCGTCGCGAATCAGCGTGCCCATGAGATCGAAGATGACGAGTTGTATCTCGGCGTCAGGGGTCGGCCGGAGCGCCACTAGGAGGCCGATCTAGGCCGCAGCGCGCGTGCGACGAAGAATTGGGTCAGCGGTTTTGAGGGTCTTGTCGGTGAGTCGGAAAATGCGACCCGCAGCCCCGGGAGTTTGGCCATCCACAAGATTACCCATGACTTGCAGAGTGATCTTTGCAATTGCGTCAGTTCCAACCGCCATCTTCAAGCCGCTGTTCAAGATCCATGGGTGGCCAATGAGGAAACTGAATCGGCGCCCGGTGCTCAAGAAACCATCGAACATCTCCTCGACGGCAAGGTCGTAGCGGGCTGGCGCAGTCACTGCGTTCTCGAGGAAGAAGTCGGCGGCGAGGATGCCGCTTTCGAGTCCGTAGTCGATTCCCTCGCCGTTCATCGGGTTGATGAGGCCCGCCGCGTCGCCAATGGCCACCCAACCCGTTCCGTGGCGCCGCTGTGCGCTCATTGGTAGTCGCCATGCTCGTGGGCGTTCGACGTAATCGCCAAGCCCCCAACTTTCACGCACCATGTCTCTATAGGAGTCAAGCAGTTTGTTGAGGTTGAGTTTCTTGAATCCCTTCATCGTGCTGAGCGCACCCGCACCAATGTTGACCGTGCCATCGCCGGCGGGAAACATCCAGCCATATCCGGGAACCGCTGTGCCGTGCTCGTCCTTGAGCGTCAGACAAGCTTCGAGATGCTGGTCGGTGTGGCGCGACGACGGGACATACGCGCGGATCGCAAGTCCGAACGGTTCGTCTTCGACCCGATCAGTACCGAGCATCTTGGCGACCTTGCCGGGGGCGCCAGCGGCGATCACGGTCATTGGCGCCTTCCACACAATGTCGCCAGCGGTCACGCCGACAACTCGATCACCTTCGATAATCGGCAACGCCTCGGTTTCCCAAATGACCTCGGCACCAGCGGCTGTCGCTGCGTCGATCAGTGATGCATCGAGCCGACGGCGGGGCCAGACGGCTCCATGATTCGGAAAGCGGCCGCCCGACGGCCAGTCGAGCTCGCGAACTGTTGTATTGGCGATCATACGCAGGCCCGCAATGTGGTGGGCGTCGCTGAAATCGATCTCGAGTTCTTGCAGCGCGGCGATTGCCCGTGGTGTGAGACCGTCTCCGCAGACCTTGTCTCGGCCATAAGGGGCCTTGTCGAACACGACGACCTTGGCGCCGCCACGTGCGGCTCGTATCGCAGTAGCTGCCCCCGCCGGGCCTGCACCGATGACGAGGAGATCAGCAGTTGAAGACATGCCCCTAGCTTGCCAGTGAACGTGTGCGTTCGGCCGACCGATTGAGCTTTCTTGTCGTCACGGTCGTCACGTCGGTTTTGCGCCACAAGGCTAGATTCTCTCTGTGGTTGGTGAACTTCGTGTGGGTTGTGCGATGTGGACGAACGCTGCGTGGCCGGGTCGGTCGATCCCGAAACCGACTCCGGTTGGCGGCGAGCTCGCTGCCTATTCCTCTGTCGTGTCGGCGGTGGAGGGGAACACCTCGTTCTACGCGCTCCCAACGCCTGAGGTGGCCCAACGTTGGGCCGACGCCACCCCAGGGCACTTTCGTTTCGTTTTCAAGCTCCCGAAGGAAATCACCCACGATCGAAAGCTACGCAACTGCGCCGACGACGTTTCGGCGTTCTTTCGTGCTCTTGACCCGTGCCTAGCCAAGATGGATCCTGTCGCAATCCAGCTGCCTGCGTCCTTCGGGCCGGACGCACTCGGTGTACTCGAAGCGTTCATTCGGTCGCTTCCGTCGATGGTGAGATACGCCGTCGAGGTGCGCCACCTTGAGTTCTTCGATGGCGCAACGAATGAGTACGCCCTCAACGATCTGCTTGCCTTACTCAAGGTCGATCGGATCACGCTCGACTCCCGAGCGGTCTTTGCAGGCCCTCGCGTGACCGCGGCAGAACACGAAGCGTTCGAGAACAAACCTCGACTGCCGGTGCGCGCAGTCGCGACAAGTCAGACTCCGATCGTGCGTTTCATTGGCCAAACTGCACCCGAGGTAAACCCGCAGTTCTGGGTGCCGTGGGTAGGGACGGTTGCTCGGTGGCTTCGAGATGGGCGTTGTCCGATCGTGTTCGTGCACACCCCGGACAATGCTGCGGCCATCGATCTCGCTCGACAGTTCTATGACGACGTTCGGTCAGCCGTTCCCGATCTCGCTCCACAACCTGACGTTCCGCACATCAACGCCCCAACCCTCTTCACCGAGGATTTGTGAAGGATTTGCTACCTATACGGTACGAAATCCTTCACAAATCCTGTTTGGGGGTGAGTTGGGTGGTGAGGTAGGTGTATTCGAGTGCTGTTCGTTTCGCGGCCTCGGTCTGGTTTGCCGCGGCTGAATGCCCACCGTCGATGTTCTCGTAGTACCAAAAGGCCAAGCCGGCGTCCTCGAATTTTTTGGCGAGCTTTCTGGCATGACCGGGATGCACCCGATCATCCTTGGTCGAGGTGACGAAGAGTGGGGTGGGGTACTGCAGCGCTTCATCAAAGTTCTGGTAGGGCGAGATCGTCTCCAAAAACTCCCGCTCATCTGGATCATCGGGCGAGCCATACTCATCGACCCACGACGCGCCGGCGAGCAACAGGTGGTAGCGCAACATGTCGAGGAGAGGCACCTGAATGACGACGGCATTCCACAAGTCGGGACGTTGATTCAACATCACCCCCATGAGCAGGCCCCCGTTCGAGCCACCCATGATCCCGAGGTGCTCAGCAGATGTGAGGCCCGAAGCAATGACCGATTCAGCAACCGAGATGAAGTCGTCGTAGACGCGTTGACGGTTCGTCTTTCGCCCAGCCTGATGCCACGATGGGCCGAATTCACCGCCGCCGCGAATGTTGGCCAAGACGAATGCGCCGCCGTGCTCGAGCCAATTCCGGCCGATCGTCCCGCTATAAGACGGGTTCAGCGACACTTGGAATCCTCCATAGCCATAGAGCAGCGTCGGAGTGGAACCAGTAAATGTCGTGTCCTCTTGGCGGACGACGAAGTGGGGGATCTGCGTGCCGTCGCTCGAGGATGCCATCAACTGCTCGACGACAAGACCAGACGCATCAAAGCGCGGCGGCACGGTCGTGAGCGTCTCGACCGTGTTGGTCGTCGAGTCGAGAGCCAGCAGCGAACTCGGGGTCAAGAAGTCCTCGTAGTTCAGTAGTACAAGCTTCTCGAAACGATCCGAGAACGTGATGGACACGTCCCCAGAGCCGGGCAACTCGATCGGGGTGGCGTTCCACCCCGACGAGCGAGGTTCGAGCCGAAGTACCCGCCCAACCACATTTTCAGTGATTGCAAGGAGCGTGCCTCCCGCTCCAACAGCAACTCCGTTGACGGCCTGAGCAGGGGATGGTCGAAAGACGAGTTCGACCATTCCAGGTTGCCCGCTGGCCAAAAAGGTATCGAGATCAAATGCCACGAGATCGCCGGACAGGAACAGGTTGCTCTCATTAGGTTGCCAGTCCTGTTCGAGCGATACCAGCAAGCGGCCATGGGAAATCTCGCTCGGCGTACACTTTGGAGGGAGTGGCAATCGAACAGCACCCGAGTTTGTGAAGAGCCAGTAGGTCGTCGTAAAGAACGTATCCGCCTGCTGCGCGCCGGCAATCCGCGAGCCGTCCTCGAGTTCCAACGTGAAGGGAAAGACTCCAACATCGGTCGGTGTGCCGCGCAAAATTTCGGTGGCTTCGTCAAGTGGGGTGCCGCGCTCCCAACGCTTGACAACAAAGGGATAGCCCGATTCGGTTACCGTAGGCGAGTCCTCGTCGCCCCAGTCCGTCGCTATGAGCAGCGTGTCCTCATCGACAAAGACCGCGCCCTGCTTAGCTTCGCCGGTGACGAATCCGGCTGGGACAAACGTTCGGGTCTCCATATCGAACTCGCGTTGGGTAATCGCGTCCTTGCCGCCATTCGATAGCGAGATGAGGCACTTGAACGACGCACCGTCGCCACATCGAAAAACGTTCGCTCCTTTGAAGACATGGTTGGCATCTTCGGCTAAGGCCAACGCGTCGACATCGAGGAGAACATCCCACTCGGGGGTATTGGTCCGGTAGCTCTCGAGGGTGGTCCGCCGCCAGAGACCTCGGACATGTTCGCTGTCTTGCCAGAAGTTATACACCCAGCCGTTCCGGATCGTGCCGTATGCAATGCGGTCGTCGGCGGTCAAAACCTCGAGCGCTGCCGCCTCGAACT
Source organism: uncultured Acidimicrobiales bacterium (assembly GCA_938084885.1). Lineage (GTDB taxonomy): Bacteria > Actinomycetota > Acidimicrobiia > Acidimicrobiales > SHLQ01 > SHLQ01. Next base: position 41,199 of record CALKGG010000018.1, on the reverse strand, counting down.
CGGGATAGCGCGGGTTGGCCTGCAGCGCCGAAAGGGTCCGCTCGTTCTGACGGCGAACCCAGTCGAGAGCCTCTTCTCCCTCAACCTCTTCCAACCACAGATGGGGATCGGAGGTACTGGTTGGCGTGTCTGAGGTCGGGCGAATTTCCACACCCCAACCCTAGAAGTTGGGGCTCGAGAATCCGGCGAGGGGAAGGTTGGGGCGTTGCAGCCAGTTTGTTGCTGGGTAGTCAGCTGCTGCCTCGATGCAGTGAAGGGTAAAAGCGAGACGAGGCTTGGTGGAGTGATTCGGAGCGCTGTAGTGGGGAAGGGTTCCGTGCAACGCAATCAGCGTCCCCGCGTCGACCTCGAGCGGAACCCAACCCTGCGACGGATAGGGCTCCTCATCGAAGACGACCATTTTGGTTGCATCTCCTTCGGGCGTTCGCTGGAAGCGCGCCTTCACTGGAATGTGGTGGCCACCGGGAAGGGCCCACAAACATCCGTTGTCGACCGTTGCGTCATCGATCGCCACCCAAAAACCAATGACGCTCTGTGGCTCGGTCCACAAGAAGGTGTGGTCGGTATGGACGCTGACTTCGCCGCCCACCTGCGGGTTCTTAAATATGATCATCGATTGCAAGAGGTGAGGGTCGGCCATCCCAACCGCCTCGGCAGATCGGACGAATCCTTCCGAGCGGCAAAAGGTCGCCACACCCGGATCGACATCGTGCATTGCATGGCCGATCTTGTTCAATGCCTGCCGCTTGTTGAGCACGAGTTCGCCGTCGGCATCCAGCGCTTCATCCTCAAGAAAATATCGGACCTTGTCACCAGAGGTAAGAAAATATTCGCTGCGTGCATGGCTTTGGTCGTCGGTCGAAAAGACGGTTCGTACACCTGCGGGATCAAACTCGTCGACCAAACGGTCGACCGCAGCGCGGAAACCAGCAAGATCATCAGACGAAAAGGCGTCAGGAAAGACCGCGACACCGTTGTCGGCGAAGTCGGCTGCGTTAAACACCTAGCTCGATCCCTTGAAATACGGAGCACCCAGTTTCTCCGGTGCCCGAAGCCTCTGAGAAAAGAACACAAGGACCAACAACACGAGAACGAACGGAAGCACATCGCTCCACCAACTCGGAACCGTCTCGGTGGACAACCACCAAATGAACGACAGTGATCCAAGGATGACCGCCATGACCGCGTCGGAGCGTCGTTTGCCCTTCAACGCCCAAACCGCCACGCCGGCGAGGGCGATCGTGTTCACCAATAACATTGCATGAGACGAAGTGCCGTCGAGGTCACGAAGGTCGAGGCCGAACACATAACCAAACAGCAACGCTCCAATGAGCACACCACCTGGTCGCCAGTTGCCAAAGATCAATGCTGCGAGCCCAATGAAGCCTCGGCCAGCGCTGTTGCCTCCCTGGAAGAGCCCGGACAGCTCGGTCGAGATAAACGCGCCACCCAGACCAGCGAGCACGCCCGACATGATCACGGCCACATACTTGTACCGAAGAATGTTGATGCCCTGGGCCGCTCCCGCTTGCGGATTCTCACCAGCAATACGGAGACGAAGGCCGAATCGGGTACGCCAAATAAGCCATGACGTTGCGGGAACGAGCACAATCACTAAATACGAGACCCAATGGGTACCCCGGAGAAGCCCCCGTGCGAGCTGGGCAGTGTCGCTGAGGAACCACACCTCGAGTTGGCTGATGCTGAGGAGCCAATCGGGAGATTCCCAACCAAACACTGTTCCGCCAGCAAGGAACGGCACATCCCATGTCCCGACGCTTTGGGTTTGCGGAGACGTCGTTGGCGAGGCCCACACTTCGTCGGACAAAAACCTTGTGAATGCCGGGGCCAAAATATTGATCGCCACACCCGAAATGATGTGATCGACACCAAAGGTCACGGTGGCGATTGCATGGAGAAGTCCACCGATTCCCCCGCCGATCATTCCAATCAGCAGCCCCCACCAGGGCCCGAACTCGATCGAACCCCACGCACCGAACCACATCCCAAGGATCAACATGCCCTCCAACCCAATGTTGACCACTCCCGACCGTTCGCTAAAAAGGCCTCCGAGGCCAGCGAGAAAGATCGGCACCGCAAAACGCAACATCTGTCGAGATGTCGCGACCTGCGTCAGTCGTTCGGTATCGGAGATCGACTGCACAACAGTGAGCAGAAAAATCCCGATGAAGGCATACAACGGCCAACGAATCCATGCAGGAAGCTCGCGCAACGCGTTCATGACAGCACACCCACCGTGTCGTTACTGTCTTCCCGAAGAGCTTCGGCGGTTGCCTTTGCCTCTTCGCGGGTCTGGATCCGCTTCGTGACTCCGTAGGCAATAACCGCTGCCAACAGCACGATGCCTTGCATGATGTTTACGATCTCCTTTGTTGCGGTTTGCGTGCTTTGCAAAATGCCAGCGGACACGTCAAGAAACGCGAACAACAGTGCAGAGAAGGCCATGGCCCCAGGATTGTTTCGCCCGAGCAGCGCAACAGCGATTCCTGCGAACCCCAGCCCCTGAATTGGATCGGCAGGGAATCGGCCAATCTCGGCCAGTTCGACCATGCCAATCAGGCCAGCAACAGCGCCCGAAAGGAACATCGCCATGACGATCATCTGCTTTGGGGGCACACCGCCCGCTTTGGCTGCAAACGGGTTAAGCCCGCTCGCCCGCAGGTCGAATCCGAATCGCATCTTGTTCAGGAGCACGTAGTAGAGAATGCCGACGATGGCCGCGACGAAAATCATGCCGGTCAGCTCGACACCCTGACCAATCTCGGGGGTGAAGAGTTCCACCAGCCCATTGGCGTCGGGAAGCAAACCGGACTCATCGACCGGCGCAGTGCCGAGGGTGGTCGCCGTGAAATTCTCCTGCTCAGGTTGCCAACGCGCCTGAAGTGCAGCGATCAGGCCAGCGACAGCGATCGAGTTGAGCATGATCGTCGAGATCACCTCGTTGACGCCGCGAGTCACCTTCAAGAGCCCGGCAATTCCCGAGAAGAGCCCACCGACCACCATCGAGGTAATCAAGATGAGCGGAATGTGCAGGATCGACGGAAGCGAAACGAGCGAACCAACCTGGGCTGCCACGATGAACGCAAACAGATATTGCCCTTCGACACCGATATTGAACAGGTTCATACGGAACCCAATCGCCGCGGCTACCGCCGAGAGATACAGCGGAGTTGCTCGGTTGAGGATCTCGACCTGCGTTTCGAGCTCGGATGCGTGCCCGAGCATGTCAGAAAACGCGGCGATTGGATTCGAACCAAACGCGACCAGCGCCAATGACGAGATGATTAGCGTCAGAACGAATGCACCCACGGGAGCGGCGAGGTTAAAGGCAAGCGATCTCATGATGGCCCTCCGCTGTTCTTCGCAGCTCCTTCGTCGCTGTTCTGCGCAGCTCCTTCGTCGCTGTTCTGCGAGGCAGCGCCGGTCATATACGCTCCCAAGTCTCTCGGCGTGACCGTGTCAGGGTCAACAGTAGCCACCAGCTTGCCGCGGAACATCACCACGATCCGATCAGACAAGCCAATCAACTCGTCGAGGTCGGCCGAAATCAACAGTGTCGCCAAACCATTCGCTCGGGCGTCGCGAATCTGTTCCCAGATTGCCGCCTGCGCGCCGACATCGACGCCACGGGTCGGGTGAGCTGCGACAAGCAACGTCGGGTTCGCCGTAAGTTCCCGCCCCACGATCAGTTTCTGTTGGTTTCCACCAGAAAGCGCATGCGCCGACACATCAATATTTGGCGTGCGCACATCGAACTCAGCCTTAATGGCCTCAGTTTGCTGGCGAGCGCCTGGCCGGTTGATCAGCCACCGAGATCCATACGGAGCCTGCGTCTGATGGCCCAATGCCGCATTCTCCCAAAGCGGAGCCTCGAGCAAGAGCCCCTCGTGATGGCGATCTTCGGGAATATGGCCAATTCCACCCTCACGTCGACGCCGAACCGAAAGCTTCGTGATGTCCTCGCCGAGCAGGCTGATCTCGCCAGCCGAGACACTCGCCGTGCCGATCAGCGCATCGACAAGCTCTGCCTGCCCATTGCCTTCGACACCAGCAATACCAAGAATCTCGCCTTTGTGAATCGTCAGGTTCACGTCCTCAATCGCCGGACGTCCATCATCGTCAGCGACCGTGACGCCGCGAACAGCGAGGGCAACCTCGGTCGTGACCGTCGACTCCTCGGTCGCTGGCGTTGGAAGCTCGCTCCCCACCATCAGCTCGGCGAGGTCGTGTGCTGTCACACCTTCATTGGGCATGCTCGCAACGGTCTTCCCATGCCGGAGCACCGTGATGCTGTCAGAAATCTCAAGGACCTCTTCGAGCTTATGATCGATGAACAAGATCGTTGCACCGGCCGCTTTCAGGTCTCGCATATTCTCAAAGAGCGCTTCGACCTCTTGGGGCACGAGCACCGCGGTTGGTTCGTCGAGGATCAAAATGTCGGCGCCCCGGTAGAGCACCTTGATAATCTCCACCCGCTGGCGTTCACCGACCTCGAGTGTCTCGATCAGATCGTTCGCGTCGATCGTCAGGCCATAATCGGCTGCAACTGTTGCCAAGTGCGCCTCGGCTTCTTTGAACTTGATCACACCGCCCGGGCCCGCTGGCTCAGCGCCAAGGATGATGTTCTCGAGCACGGTCAACTGGTCAGCGAGCATGAAATGCTGATGGACCATCCCAATGCCGCGGTCGATCGCGTCGTTTGGTGTCGAGAAACGAACCTCTTCGCCGTTGACCTTCATGGTTCCCTCATCGGGAGGCTGCAGCCCGTAGAGAATCTTCATCAAGGTGGATTTACCAGCGCCGTTCTCGCCACAAATCGCGTGAATTTCGCCCTTCTCGACGGTCAAATTCACGTTGTCATTGGCAATAACGCCGGGAAAACGCTTTGTGATACCGGTCAGTTCGATTGCGGCACTCATTCGTTAGCCATGTCGCTTTCAAACCCTCCGTAAAACGACCGAGACCGGACACTACCCGATCCATCCGTGAGGATGAAAGCGGGGAGCGCCCGGTCCTGTGAAGCTCATTCGGCCGTTACACCCGGCCGGTGAAACTCAGCGGTAGCGACTAGCTGATCTCGGTTGGATCGGTTGGCACAACGACGTCGCCGGCGATGATCGATGCCTTGGCAGCTTCGATGTCGTCGATGATGTCATCGATGAATCCGCCCGACGTTGCATAGCCAACACCATCAACTGCGAGGTCATAGGTGTTTGGTCCAGCGACAAACTCGCCGTTCTGCTGTGCTTCGAGAATTTCGAATACGGCTACGTCGACACGCTTGAGCATCGAGGTCAAGATGAACTCTTGAAGCTCGGGGTTGTTCACACCAACAGTGTTGAACTGATCGGAGTCAACACCGATGCCCCATACCTTGCTGCCGTTGTCATCGGTGAAGTCAGCCGCAGCTTGGAACATGCCGTTTCCAGCGCCACCAGCGGCGTGGTAGATGATGTCTGCGCCATCTTCGTACATCGTGGTTGCAATGACCTGGGCGCGATCGGGCTGGTTGAAGCCATCGAAGTCAGGAGCTGCCGTGATGTACTCAGCAACGATTTCGATGTCCGGGTTAACCGAGAGTGCGCCGGCACGGAATCCAGCTTCGAACTTCTCGATGAGGCCAATGCCGCTCACGCCGCCGATGAAGCCAAGCGAGTTGGTCTCGGACTTGAGTGCTGCCGCTACGCCAACGAGGTACGAGCCCTGCTCTTCAGCAAAGACGAGGCCAGCAACGTTGTCGCCGTACGGTGCAGGTGGGTCCTGGCTGAAGTCGATCATCGACGAGTCGACGACTGCGAAGTTGGTGTCTGGGTTCTCCGCAGCAGTATCAGCTGCGTCAGCCTCGAAGAGGAATCCAACGCCGATCACGATGGGATTGTCGTCGGCGGCGAGCTGAAGCAGCTCGGCGCGGTTCGAGCCGTCATCGTTTGGTGAAAGGTCGGTGAACGAGATGCCGAGTTCGGCATCCGCTCGGTCGAGACCAGCAGCAGCTGAATCGTTGAACGAGAGGTCACCGCGGCCACCAATGTCGTAGACGAGGCCAACGGAATCACCGGAAGCTTCGACAGCTTCGTCGACGGCGTCGCTCGCTGCGTCAGTCACTGCGTCAGTGGTGCTACCGCAAGCCACTGCCAAAAGGCTGAGCACTGATATCAGCGCGAGGATGAGTTTGGAATTTCTGCGCATAGGTTGCCCCTCCGGCGTGTCGCGCAGGCGAGCCCGTGTTGGCCGCCTCTCTAACGGCCCTCAAACTACCCAATCGGTGGGCCGGGGAGTATTCGGGGGTCACAATTCACAGAAGTTATTCGGCGACAGTCTCTGAACTAGGGGACATCGCCTGCGTGAATAGGTGGTGTCGATCCGTTGTGGACGACGGTTCTATCGAACGTCGTGGTCGTCGGCGTCGCGGAGAGTTCGCCGTTCCAGGTATCGGCCGATGGGAATAATCGCCAAAACCACAAGAGAGAAAACAGCAATAGCTAAGACGACCACCATGAGGCCGATTGCGAACGCTCCAACTACGGACACGAAGGAGATTCCATAGGGCGGTCGTATCTGGCCGTGAACAGGAGTTAGCTGTTGCGGCCCATGTTTGGCTTGCGACCGTGGTTGGCCTTCGAGCGGCGAGCCTTCAACTTCTTCTTCTGGGTGCGCTTCGACATTCGGACAAATATAGCCGGACTCGCGTGGACTTCCGGTCGAGATTCGCGAATTCGGTCAGTTCTCTCGTACGCACGCCAAAAATATGCAAGCGCTGCAGGTGGCGGGTTACCTGCAGCGCTTACGGAGAGTTCGACGCACGACCGAACGTGAAAGTCGCGATGTTTCGAGTGGTGGTAGCGACAACGGGCCTACACGTTGAATCTGAACTCCATGACATCGCCGTCTTGCACAATGTAATCCTTGCCTTCGGAACGAACCAAGCCTTTGTCACGCGCTGCGGCCCATGACCCTGCCGATACAAGTTCTTCCCAGTTGATGGTCTCGGCACGGATGAAGCCTCGCTCGAAGTCGGTGTGAATGACGCCCGCGGCCTGCGGCGCGGTCGAACCGGCACGAAAGGTCCAGGCCCGGGTCTCCTTCTCGCCGGTGGTTAGATAGGTGCGAAGGCCCATGAGCTCGTACGCCGCCCGGATGAAACGCGGCATTGCCCCCTCGCCCAAACCGAGCCCTTCGAGCATCTCTGCTCGTTCGCCCTCGTCGAGCATTGCTGCCTCTGCTTCGAGCTGCACACAGGTGGCAACCACCTGGGCCCCTCCGAGCGCCTCGCTCACCGGAGCAGCGAGCACATCGCCGTCTTCGAGCTGATCCTCACCAATGTTGACGACCGCGAGCACTGGTTTGTTGGTGAGAAAGAAGAATGGCTTGAGCTCCTCGCGGTCTTCGTTGCTCAGGTCGCTCTTGTAGAGCGGAGTTCCATCGCCGAGAAGTTGAACGACCCGTTCGAGCAACGCCGTCTCGCCTTCTTTGGACTTGTCGACCCGGGCAGCTCGACCGACCTTCTCCAACTGCTTTTCGGCGGTGTCGAGGTCGGCAAGGGCGAGCTCGGTTTCGACGATTGCCAAGTGCTCGAGTGGGTCTGTTGGGCCGGGCACGTCGTCGTCGGGAAATGCTCGAAGAACGAAAACGATGGCGTCGACTTCTCGAATTCCCGCAAGAAACTTGTTGCCGAGGCCTTCACCCTGGCTCGCTCCCTCGACAAGTCCGCCAATGTCGTTGAACTGCACGCTTGCGTGGATGCGCTTTTGGGAACCCGACATCTCCGACAGCGCGTCGATTCGGTTGTCGAAAACCTTGGCTACGCCAACGTTCGGGTCGGTGGTCGCAAACGCGTAGGGGGCAGCGAGAGCGCCACCGCCGGCGAGGGCGTTGAAGAGTGAGGACTTTCCCGCGTTCGGGAGTCCAACGAAGCCAAATCGTTCCATACGGTTGACGAGCCTACCGGCGGGTGCTCCATTCGTTCTCCAGCCCACGTAAGTCCTAAGCTCTTGGCCATGGCATGGCTGGTACACGAAGGGACGGTCTTAGCGTCCGTTGAGCGAGCAGACTCGGTGAAGTCGCGCACGCTCGGGCTTCTTGGTCGAGACCAGATCGATGGAGCGCTGCTCTTGGACAAGGCAAAGAGTGTGCACACGATTGGCATGAAGTTTCCGATCGACGTGGCGTTCTGTGACGAGGATCTGAAGGTCCTTCGGATTGTGACGATGGCGAAACATCGCGTGTCAAAGGTCGAGTTCGGGGCGGCGTGCGCCATCGAGACATCGGCGGGGCGCTTCAATCATTGGCGCGTAGAACCGGGAGCACAGCTCGAGATTCGCGGTGAACCCGGGGGTGGCGAACCGGTCGCGAGCAACGGGTGAGCAGCCTCGGTGCCCAACGTCGTGCCGGGCTCATCTTAGTTTCGACGCCGATTGGAAACCTCGGCGACCTTTCGCCTCGATCGATCGAAGCGCTGGCTGCTGCGGACTCCGTTGCCTGTGAAGACACGAGGCGCACTGGTTCCTTGTTTGCCCATTTCGGTATTGCCCACGATCCGTTCATTGTGTGCAACGAACACACCGAGGCCGCTGCGAGTGCCGAGATCGTCTCTCGGATCAGCAGGGGAGAGGTCGTCGCCCTTGTGTCCGATGCCGGGACTCCGGCTGTGTCGGACCCGGGGCAGCGAGTCGTGCAGGCGGTGATCGAGCAAGGCCAACATGTCGAAGCAATTCCGGGTGCGAGCGCCGCGCTCGTGGGACTGTTGGTGAGCGGGTTGGCAACCGACCGCTTTTGTTTCGATGGCTTTTTGCCACGCAAAGGTGCAGACCGTGTGCGGCGAATTGGCGAGCTCGTGACCGAAGCGCGAACTGTTGTGCTCTTTGAGGCTCCGCATCGTTTGGCTCGAACGGTGAACGATCTCGTCGAGGCCCTCGGCGGAGATCGCTCGATAGCACTTGCTCGTGAGCTCACCAAGACGTTCGAGCAGGTGTGGCGCGGTTCGCTCGCTGACGCTGCCACGTACTGCGACGGGCACGAACCTCGTGGCGAGTACGTGCTCGTGCTTTCGGGGGCGACCCCGGTCGATACTTCGCCAGAGGCGCTCACTCGGGCGTTGCGGCGCGAGGCCGAAGGCGGGGCGACGCGCCGCGATGCGGTCGAAACGGTTGTTGCGATGACGAACGCGAAGAAGCGCCAGGTCTATGACCTGGCGCTTCAACTCGATTTCTCGATGCCTGACTAGTGCGAACAGCCCCGCCCCTGACCAGCAGGGTCGCTCGCAGCTCGTTGGTTAGACCTGTGCTTGTGCAGCGGCCTGTGCAGCTCGGTTGGCCTTGCGGCGCTCACGACGGATCTTGCGACGGTCATCTTCGGTGAGGCCACCCCAGATTCCGGCATCTTGATTCGTCATCAGCGCGTACTCAAGGCACTCGACTCGAACAACGCATGTCTGACAGACCGCTTTTGCGTTCTCGATGTGTTCGATTGCCGGTCCGGTTTGGCCGACGGGAAAGAACAGATCGGGATCGGTATCCCGGCATGCCGCATCGCTGCGCCACACCTTTGGTTCGATGGATTCCCGAGTTGGGAATACCGCTGGATCTTCAATTGAGATTGACACATTTCCTCCACACATCGAATCCGTCCCATGCCCATGCCGCCCAACATGCCCGGAACGTGACTCGCTACGCAGAATGTATATGCGTGCACTCTGGGTAGCAAGCATTTCCTCTCTCTTTGTGGGTGAAGGAACACTATTAGTGTTACACCGATGTAGTTTGCCGGCGATATCGCCACCAAAATCTCAACGAATATGGGGTTTTCGGGGCCGACTAGGTAGCGAGCCTCAGTCGGCGAGGTCGGCGGTTGGCTACGATCTCGGCCATGACTCTCATCTTTGGACATAGGGGAGCGTCGGCGGCGTTTACCGAAAACACTGTCGAAGCTTTTGCAGGCGCTCAAGAACTCGGCGCTGACTGGGTCGAGCTCGACGTCCAGCAAACAGCCGACGGCACACTCGCTGTCTACCACGACGAAGAGCTGCCGACTGGTGAGTTGCTATCGCAGACGGCCTTTGGCGATCTACCGGATTTCATCCCGACTCTCGCCGAGGCAATTCGAGCGTGTGGCGACATGGGTGTGAATATCGAGATCAAGAACGATCCCGCGAAGCCAAGTTTCGACCCCGAGCACGCAATGGTGCCCGGTGTGCTCGCCGTGGCCCGCGAACATCTGTCGTTGGAGAAGTGTCTCATCAGCTCGTTCGACATGGGAGCGGTGAATGCAGTTCGCGACCTCGACCCTCGCATGCCAACAGCGTTTATCACAATGGACGACGTTGGCCCCGAGGTGTCGATCGGCCGCGTGACGGCGCACTCGCATTCGTCGATTAATCCATGGGACGACATTGTCTCGACCCGTTGGATTGCAGCGGCGCAGGAAGCCGAACTCGCCGTGAATGTGTGGACGGTCGACGATCCTGAACGAATGGTTGAACTGGCGAAGATGGGCGTGGCCGGAATCATCACCAACGTGCCCGACGTGGCGGTTCAGGCGCTGCGCTAACCGCGCGTCACATCGCCCGCGGAGTTAGAGGATTGGTTCAGGACGCGGCACATGGCGACCGTCGGGCACGACCAGGCGTAGCGCTTCGGGCCGCCAGCGCAGGTCGATCGATGTGACATTGCCGAGATAGTCGCCATCGAGTTGATACGGGAATGGTTGGTCGCTCGTCAGTCGGGCCGACGTGACGTCGTTTCTCACGTCGACGCCGCGTCCGGTCGTTAGGCCGTCGGGGTTCGACAAACTCGAAACCATGAGCCTGGTCAGATTGAACGCGCTCAACGATCGAAGCGTCACGAGGCTCAACGGCGTATCGAGTGTTGCACTCGGAACAACGGTGAATGGGCGCGTCCCGAGATAGGTGTACGGGTCGGTATTGAGGCAGATGCTGAAATAGCCGTCTTCGATCACGGTGCCGTCGTTGTGCTCGACGTGAAAATGTGGACGTTTGCGATCGAAGCGACGAAGCCATGTGTCAAGGCCCGCCCACGCAAAGAACGCATGGCCGCCATATCGCTTCAGGTGGCCTCGTTTCTCGACCTGTTCAACCACCGCTGCATCGAATCCAACGCCGACGTGGAACAAGAAATAGCGTTCGTTGGCCGAACCAAGTCCAATCGATCGGATGGAATGTGATTCGATTGCTTCCAACGTGACCGCCGTTGCGTGCACGGGGTCTTCGGGCAGTCCGAGCGTGCGAGCAAACACGTTCGTCGATCCGCCAGGGATTGGGGCCAAAGCCGTGTTCGTGCCAACGACCCCATTTGCTGCTTCGTTGAGTGTGCCATCTCCGCCAAGCACCGCAACAATGTCGACGCCTTCAGCGGCTGCCCCTTTGGCAATACGTGTTGCATGGCCGCGACGGGCGGTCTCGCGCAGCTGCACGTCGTGGTCTGCTGACAGTGCCTTTTGGATGACGACCCTCGTGCGGGCGGTCACCGAAGATGCCGATGCATTCGCGATCAGGACGATTTTCATCGCGGGTCTGCCAGTCCAATCGATCGTCTTCTCATCGACTTGCAGTTGTACGTTCTCAACAGGGCTCCGGGGATCGCATGGAAGTTACTCATCGGTAATGTTGTGTGGAAAAATCGGAAGTCCAACTATCTTGGTGGATACGACCTTGGTCAGCTGGCCACGACATGTCGAAGTCATTGGCTGAGGCCACTGATAACGCATGCGGTCGTACAAGTCACAAGTCAACAGAACAAGGGGCATGTTAGGCCAATGAACGTTGTCGTATGCGTGAAACAGATTCCCGATCCGGCGGAGACCGGCTCGCTGAATCCTGACACCAACACTTTGAACCGTGATTCCAAGCCGATCCTCGACGAGTCCGACTCCTACGGAGTCGAGATGGCGTTGCAGCTCGTCGAAGCCGCCGGAGGGGGCAAGGTTACTCTTGTCTCGATGGCCCCGAACCAAGAGCAAGCTGGTCTGCGTACCGCGCTCGCCATGGGAGCCGATGACGCAATTCTCGTCAGCGATGAGGCACTCGCTGGTTCAGATGCATTGTCGACCGCGAAGGTTCTCGCCGCAGCAATTTCACGCGCCGAGCCCGACCTCGTGCTCGCCGCCACCGAATCGAGCGACGGCTACACCGGGACAGTGCCCGAACAGATCGCAGCGGTCATGGGCCTCCCATCGGTCACCTTCGCAAAGTCGATCGAAGTCGGAGACGGATCGGTCGCTGTTCAGCGGCAAACCGAATTCGGCTACGACTCGGTCACCTGCCCCACGCCATGCCTCGTCTCGGTAACCGCCGGAGTGGTCGAACCTCGCTACCCGTCCTTTAAGGGGATCATGGCAGCGAAGTCCAAGCCAGTCGACGAGGTCACTCTGGCAGACCTCTCCATCGACCCCGCATTGGTTGGAGCTGCTGGCTGTGGCCAGTCGATCGTGCAGGTCGAAGAGGCCGAAGCACGTGAAGCTGGCGAGAAGATTGTTGATGAGGGCGACGCCCACGAGCGCATCATTGCGTTCCTTGAAGATTTGAAGGTGCTCTAATTATGGGAATCTCATCCATTTGGGTCTACGGAGAAGTTGTCGAGGGCGAACTGTCGACCCTCACCACCGAGATGCTTGCGAAGGCTCGCACGCTCAGCGATCAGGTCGACGTCGTCATTGGCGGCGAAGCAAGTGACGCAGTGGCGGCAACCGCAGGCGCTCACGGCGCCGGCACCGTCCACGCAACCGGCGACCTTGGAGCAGGTCTTCAGGGCGTCCACGTGGCCGCAGCCATCGCCGCGGCGATCGAAGCTGGCGCTGGCCCCGATGCCGTGCTTGCGGGCACGACCTACGACGGGCGCGACGTTGCAGCTCGCCTGTCGGTTGCGCTCGACGCCCCAGTCATCAGCAACCTGGTCGACCTCGAGGTCGACGGTGACGCACTCGTTGGCACCTCGCCGATCTTTGGTGGCACGACCAACGTAAAGACCACCTTCACCGGTGGTTCGGCACAGATTGCGCTCATCCGTCCGAAGAGCTTCGTTGCCGAGGAAACCAGTAACGGGCCAGCAGCTACCGCAGCTCTCGCAACCGCCGATTGTGGCGCTGCCGGAGCAGCTGAAGTCGTTGATCGGTTCGTTGAAGAGAGCGACGGGCCCAAGCTCGACGAAGCAGCCTTTGTCGTGTCCGGCGGTCGTGGCCTTGGCGACGCGGAGAAGTTCTCGTTGGTCGAGGAAATGGCGCAACTCGTCGGAGGCGCCGCAGGTGCGTCTCGAGCGATCGTCGATGCTGGCTGGGTTCCCTACAGCTCCCAGGTTGGGCAGACCGGCAAGGTCGTCAAACCAGACGTCTACCTTGCACTCGGCATCTCGGGAGCTACCCAGCATCTCGTGGGCATGAAGGGCTCAAAGCACATCATTGCGATCAACAAAGATGAAGAAGCACCGATCTTTGGCGTGGCCGACCTCGGAATTGTTGGCGACGTGCACGATGTGATGCCGAAACTAATCGAAGCCATTAAGGCTCGCGGCTAACAGCACGCTGCAAAGATTCTGCTCGTTACGAGTGAACAGACGCCCCCGGCTGAGGCCGGGGGCGTTTGTCGTTGTACCGACGATTTCAGGAGCGAGCAGTGGGAACGCTAGGCACAAGGAACGGCACAATTCGAGACGCTCCGTGAGGACCGCCCGACGATCTAGACCATTGGCCAGGGGTATCTGCGGCCGGTTGGATCCGTTGGATACAGCCCTGCATGGAGCATCGATCGAGCTCGGGTCACGACCGCGTCACGTTCGAATGGCGTGAGCAGCTCGGCGAGGTCGTCGCCGAGCCCTTCATCGAGCAGGGCACTGAGGCCATCGCGAACCTCATTGCTCAGGTCGTCTCCAGCGAAATCCCAGATGACCGTTCGGAGCTTGAACTCCTGATGAAAGCTGAGGCCGTTATCGATCGCCCATAGCTCGCCATCCTCGCCGAGCAGAATATGGCCAGCTTTGCGATCGGTGTTGTTCGCAACAAAGTCGAACGCGCAGATCTCCTTGAACCCACGGTGATACTGCTCGTCGTCGAGGAGCGTGAAGTAGTGCTCGTCGAAGATCGCCGGAATGAACAGTTGCAGCGAGCCAACTCCCGCTGGCCCTTCGGCGATAACCGTCGGCGGGACATGGCCCCAACCGAGCTGTTCGGACAGAAGAAATGCCCCAACCTCTCGACGGTAGAGCGAACCAGGGAAATCCCACAGCGGCTGTTCGCCAGCCTCGGGCTTATAAATTGCTTGTGCGGGAATCTCGCCGTCGAGTTCGAGGTCCACCAAGAAGGTGGCGTTCGAGCTGTACGGCATCTGGCCAAGTGGGTGGATCTGCGCGGTACGCAAGATCGCGAGCGCCTCTTCGGTCGCGAGCGGTTCTCGAGATCGGAACGGACTCTCGGAATGGTCATCGTCTGCGTTGTCAGACAAGACGGTCGTCTCCGCTGCCATAGATACAGCAGCAGCCATGCTCGACTAGTTCCAGCATGGGCAAAAGCCATCCTCGCCATGGTTCAAGGGACGGGTGCACCATTGGCACGGCGGCCGGCCGGCATCGACGATTTCATGTGCGCGCTCGATAAAGGCAAGCGTCTGGGCCCGGCCCAACAGAAACGTGGCGGTAGCGGCACGTTCGAGATCAGGATCTTCCACGATCTCCTCAGCCATCACGACAATGCTGTCAGAGCCGGTGTCGTACATTGCACCCATTGCTCCAACGGCCCACATGGGTTCGATTGGTTCGACGAGTAACGGAGCGCTCGTCCATTCCTGGGCGTCAATCTCTGGAAGGTCTGCCAACAAATTCGATAGGTGGTCGGCCATTGCCAACACCTGCTGCTTCTCCAGCTTTAGCGAAACCGTCGTGCCGTTTGCGATCGCCTGAAGAAAAAATGTTCGTTGGCCCTTCGGCCCGACGGTCCCAGCGGTGAACGAGTCCACCTGGCCGATTTCAAAATCCATACGTTGTGTCCTAGCTGGGGACGAGCGACGAAAGGTCGTCGCCTGTCGAATTAATCGCGAGCACGATGGGTCCGGTCGCGGTGTACATGACGGCGCTGATCGAACACGGCGAAATGACGATGCGTTGAAAGAGATCGAGAGGAGTGCCCGCAGCATCGGCGACGGCAGCTTTGATCGTGTCCGCGTGAGAAACCGCGACGATGGTCTCACCGGGGTGTTTGCCGACGAGCTCGGTCACTGCACCGGTCATGCGCGTCTGCATCTCGGGGAACGATTCTCCCCGGGGAAAGCGGAAGCCACTCGGATAGTTCTGCACCGTGGCCCACTCAGGAAGCTTGCGAAGATCCGCCAGCTTCTTACCCGTCCATGCGCCAAAGTCGGCTTCGATCAGGCCCTTGTGAGTCCGAACTCGCAGTTTGCACGCCTTGGCAATGGGCGCAGCGGTCTCTTGGGTGCGCTCCATTGGCGACGCGTAAACCGCCGAAACCTTCGCAAGGGCCGCAATTCGTGTGCCCGCCCGTTCGGCTTGTGCACGACCGGTCTCGGCGAGATGCAAACCCGGCGCTCGGCCAGGCAACGAGGTCCCGGTGGTCGGTGTTTGGCCGTGTCGTACGAACAAAACAATGGTTGGCTTTGGTGCAGTCTTCTTTGGCATTGCTTTTCACGCTACCGGCACTACGTTGCGAGCAATGGACCTTGTGAAGGTGAACTCAGAAATTGAGAAGTGCCGTTCGTGTCCGCGATTGATCGAATGGTGTGAGACCGTTGCTCGTGACAAACGCGCTGCCTATAGCAATCAGGACTATTGGGGTCGTCCAGTGCCCGGATTCGGCGATCCCGAAGCAGCGATTGCCGTTGTGGGCCTCGCCCCAGCAGCCCACGGTGCAAACCGAACCGGGCGAATGTTCACCGGGGACAGGTCGGGTGACTGGCTCTACGGCGGGCTCTATCGGGCTGGACTTGGGAATCAACCCGAATCGACGGGTCGCGACGATGGTCTCGAACTGACCAATGTGTGGGTCACGAACGCACTAAAGTGTGCGCCGCCCGACAACAAACCGACTGCAGAAGAGCAGAATACGTGTCGGCCGTTTCTCACCCGAGAGCTCTCCGCCCTACCTAACCTGTTGGTCATCGTGACGCTCGGTGGCATTGCTACCACGGCTGTTGCACGGCACTTTGACATCCGTCCACGACCAAGGTTCGGGCACGGCGTTGAAGTCAAAATCTCCGAGCAACTCACAATGCTGTGCAGTTATCACGTGAGTCAGCAAAACACGTTCACTGGGCGGCTCACCGAGCCGATGCTCGACGCGATCTTCGAGCGAGCAAAGGCGTTGAGTGCCAACACATAGAGGTCGTTCGATTTCTTACTCGGCGAGCCCCGTATGTCTTTGCAGAATGCCGCTAACCTTTCGTCCATGTCTCGACGACTTCGATTGATCATTCTCGCCACCGGCCTGTTTCTCGCCGCATGTACGAGCGAGGGAACACCTGGTTCCTTTGCTGACCAGGACGGGCGTGTTGAGACCCAGTTCGTTTCGGCCTGCGAGGCAGCCCAGGAGGGTGACGACGCAACCGAGTTCTGCCAGTGCGCCTTCTACACCGCGGCGTCCGAATTTGGCTTCGACGGCTTCATCGAACTCGATGAGATGCTCCGCGACGATCCCGCAGGTCTGACACTCGAACAGCGGCAGCTCTTCGAAAACGTGTCGCTGCCGTGTGAGTTCAGCGAAGCCGACGTACCTGCCTAACCCATACGCCGGTAGTGAGGTAACCGGGCGAAAAGCCGCCCGGGACCAGATGGTTACGCGCCACCGTCAATCGCATCAAGACCAGGGGCGTTCTCGCTAAGCGTGCCCAACGTTTCGGGGCCAAGCGCCGAGATGATCTGTCGGGCCTGCTCGCGGTGACGGCCGACCAGCTCCCACATCTCTGCGATACGAGCACGCTCTTCGTTGAGTGCCCGCTCTTCAGCAGCGAGCCGCTTGTTGACCTCTTCGAGGTGGATGCGCTCGGCGTCGAGGCGACGCTTCTCCTCGGCGTTGTCTGCTCGCAGTGAATCGAGACGACCGCTGTCTGCGGCGATCTCGGTTTGCTTACGGTCGAATTCGAGCTGACTGTTGTTCAGCGTCTCGCGTCGGTCGTTCACGATCGCTGCCAACTTGCGCAGTTCGGCTTCTTCGCCCTTGATTGCTTCGCGACGCATGTTGATGTCGGCACGTGTCTCGTTGAGTTGGGCGGCCTCGACTTCGGAGCGGCTTTCGGCGGCCTCGAAATCGGTTTGCTGACGGGCCAACGATTCGAGCTTGTCGTCGAGCACGTCGCGGTCTCGGTCGTACTGTTTGGCACGTTCGTCGAGGATGTTTCCCTCTTCGTCGAGTTGGCGTCGACGCTCGATCAGCTGGTGTTGCTGACGTGAAATGAACTCGTTCTGTTCGTTTAGCTGACGGCGCTGCTCTGCGAGCGCTTGGCGCTGCTCGTCGAGCAAAAGCTTTTCGGCGTCGAGGTGCTCCCGTTGTTCCGCGACCATCGTGCGCTGGTCGTCGAGCTCGACCGACGTGCCGGCGAGCTGCGAGCGCTCGTGATCGATCTGCGCCCGCTGACGAGACAACAACGCAGCGTCCATATCGAGCTGCTCACGTTCCTTGTCAAGGGTGGCTGCCCGATCCCGAAGCTGCAAAAGTTCGGCTTCGCTTTCCGCCATCGACGAGCGTTGCGCTTGGAGCTCACTGCGACGGTCGTCGATCTCGGCGAAACGAGCCTCGACCGACTGCGACTCGGTGTCGTACTGAGCCTTACGAACTTCGAGAGCTCGTTCGTTGGCGACCACGTTCTCTTCGGTCGCTTCGATCGCTGCTGCTCGTTCTTCGAGCGCGGTAGCGGTAGAGGCAAGGTCGGCTTCGATCTCGGCGAGAGCTTTTTGGTTGGCAGCAAGCTCATCGCGGCGGCTGTCGATCGAACTCGTTTGCTCCTCGAGGCTTTCGAGCTCAGCGAGCTTCTCCTCGTGTTCTTCGGTTATTCGCTGGCGCTCAGCGTCGAACTCTTCTTCGAGCGCAACGATTGCATCCTTCTGCGACTGAGCAATCTCCGCCTCTTGATCCGCAAGCGTTGAACGTCGCTTCTCGAGCTTGGCCTCTTTTGCATCGAGCTCGTTGTTGGCTCGGGCGATGGCCTTCTTGCGCTTCTCTGCATCGACCTCGCCAAGAAGGATGGTCGGTGTCTCCGCGTCGCCGTCGCCGCCGTCGATTGACGAGCGGAGTGTCTCGATCTCCTCATTCGCCGAGACGAGACGAGTTCGGACGTCTTCAAGATCCGCGAGTTCTGCTTCCAGCGCCTCGCGCTCTGACGTGGTCGTCTCGCGAGCTGCCTTTACCTCGTCGAGCGCATCCTTTTCGTTGCCGAGGGTCTCGTCGAGTTCGGAAAGCTTCTGTTGCTCGGAATCGAGTTCGCGGCGCCTTAGTTCGAGGGCAGACTTCTGCTCGGCTACCTCGGCCTCGAGCTTCTTGCGTTCGTCGTCGACCTCGGCCATGAGACGCACGTGCTCGGCCTCGGCCTCAGCACGCATCTTCACCGCATCGGCATCGAGCCCTTCGAGCCGCTCAGCTTCGTCGGCGAGCTGCTTGGTACGCTTCTCAATCTGCGAGCGGTCGTATTCGAGTGCAGCGCGGATCTCGCTCAATTCAGCCGACTGGCTTGCAATGTCCTCGCGCTCTTTGGACAAGGCATTGCGAGCATCGTCGAGAGCAGCTTGGTCGGTTGCGACATCGTTGCCTGCCGAGCCCGTGCCCAGCTGTGATCCAGACGAGACGTCGGTGTCGTCAAGTGCCCGACGGCGCGCACTCACATCGTTTTCGGCCTCGATGAGTTTGGCCCGAAAGTCATCGACCTCGGAGCGACGCTTCTCAACATCAGATGCCAGCTCGTTGAGTTGACGACGTGCCTCTTCGATACGTGCAAGTTCGGCGCGTTGTTCGCCTTGGGTCCGTTCGATCTGCTCACGGAGCTTGTCGAGCTGATCGCGTCTCGTGTGTAGGAGTTCTTCCTCAGCGTCGAGCGAGGAAGAAGAGCGCTCAAGGCGCAGACGACGGAGGTCGCCAGCAGGATCGTTGTCCTGACCATCCTCGTTTTCGTTCGTCTTGTCAGACATCAAAACTCTCTTGGTTCCGGTTGGTGTCAGAGCATATGCGAAGCACCATCGATTGGTCGAAGCTAGGCGCTGTCGTTCGTGATTTCTGGTCGGACGGGTTCGGTCAAATCAACCACCGCAGGGAACGACGCAGGTGCACTCGGTACGGTGCCGGCGTCGCTGTTGGTGATATCGATCTCGGCGGCGGGTGCCAACGAGTCGACGAGCTGAGCTGAAGTTTCGCGGTGCTGTTCCATCAGTGACCACATCTCCTCGATCCTCGTCCGCTCGGTCACGAGCGCTCGGCGTCGAACCTCGATTGCCCGGCGCTCATCTTCGAGCATGCGACGCTCATCCTCGAGCAAGTTCGCAGCCTCGCCCTGCTCAGCCGACCGAACCTCAAGGACAGCAGCAGTTTCATCGAGCGACGCTTCGGTCGACGACAGGCTGCGAGTACGCACGTCGATCTTGGCCGATTGTTGGCGCAACGCCTCGGCGCGTGCTTGCACCTCGCTGAGAAGTTGCCGTTGCGCCTCGCGCTGACGTTGGCTCTCGACCTGATCGTCGACAACGGCCTCGAAGTCGGCTTCGAGCGCAACCTGATCGTTTTCGACCGCCACTCGACGAGCGTCGAGCTGCAACGTCATCTCATCGAGACCACGACGTTCGTCGGTCAGGAGTCGACGACGCTCCGCGAGGCGGGCAACGTCCGCGTCGAGAACCTCATGCTCAGCGTCCAAATCCTTCTCACGTGCCCGCAGCGCCGCCTCAGCGTTCACCAATCGGCCGCGTTGATCGGAGACAGATTCACGCTGGACTGCAATGTCATGGCGCTCGCCCGCGAGCTGCATACGTTCCATCTCGAGCTGTTCGGCGGTGATCTTCAACTCTTCTTCTGTGCCAGCGAGACGAGCCTTCTCGATCGACAACTCTTCGCGGCGGGTCTGCAACGCCAACAACTCGCCATCGACCTCGGCCCGCTCATTTTCGAGCCGCGAGATCAGCCGTTCGGCTTCTTCGAGCTGCGCCCGGTCGGTCTCGATTTGGGCCATCCGATCAATCATCGACTGGCGCTGCTCGTTGTACTGGGCTTCGCGGCTCGCCACTTGCGTTTCTCGGACCTGCAACTCTGAAACCCGCTGGTTCAGCTCTTCGGCGTTCTCGAGAATCTCCGCATCGAGCAACTCGAGCTCGCGCTCGGCGGCGTCCTGGGCTTCACGACGGGCCTGAAGCGCGTCGTCACGGGCGTCGAGGCGAGCATGTTGGTCCTCGAGCTCAACCGTGCGAACCTCGATCTGGCGATGAAGTTCCTCAAGCTCGGCAACTCGGGTGCTGAGCACCGCCTGCTGTTCGTCGAGCACGCTGTTCAGGCGAAGCAGCTCTCGCTCGCGCTCATCGACCGCGGCTTGACGGTCGCCGATCCGCGTCTCCCGATCATCGAGCTCAAGTTGGGTGGTCTTGACGACCGTGGCACGGGCATCGAGGCCCTCTTGCTCGGACTCGAGCCAGCTGCGCTCAAGGTCGATCTCTGCCCGCCACGCCCGATGCGCCTCGACGGCGTCAGCAAGTTCCTTCTGCTCGGACTCGATAGAGCGACGCTTCTCATCGACCTCGGCCTGAACAATCTCAAGGGTGCGAGCGCGCTCTTCCTGGTCGGCAAGGCCGGCCTCGATATCGGCCAACTGCGCCCTGCGGACATCGAGGGCCTGCTCCTCAGCGTCGAGCTCGAGGCTTTGGGCAGCGAGGTCTGCTTGGCGAGACGTAATGATATCGATCGACATCCGACGCTCGTCGAGCGAGTCCTCGAGCTGATCGATCTCTTCGGATTGCGCAGCGAGCACAATGCGCTCAGCTTCAATATCGTCCCGCTCGATATCGAGTTCAGCCCGAGCACCCGCGAGCTGATCAGCTTCGGCAGCAAGGCCAAGCCGGCGCCGCTCAAGTTCATTGGCCATTCCGTCGAGCTCGAGCTGTTGCTCTTCGATTGCACGCTTACGGACCGAGGCGAGTTCCTCAGCAGCAGTCACCTGCTCGGCGCTCTCCACCCGCAACTTCTCAGCCTCGAGATGGTGGGCTTCACGCTCCTTGGCAAGTGACGCCCGCTGTTCAGCAACCGCCGCAGCAAGTTCGACAAGTTCTTCCTCGGCAGCGACAAGCTCGACCCGGCGAGCTTCCAGCTCAGAGGTTCGCGTCTCGAGCGCACGACGCTGCTGGTCGACCTCAGATTCCTGGAGCCGAAGATCAGTATCGGAAAGCTCCAGCTCGGCATTTCGCCGCGCATGCTCGATTTCGATCTCCGCGAGAGCGGCACTTGCCTGTTCCAGCGCACTGCGCTGCTCAGCCACCTGTGCGGTACGCCGGCCAATCTCGGAGGTACGAGCCGCAAGCGTCGCTTCCTCTTCGGCAAGGTCGGCGTTGAGATGCTCAAGCTCTTGGCTCTTCTCCCGAAGCGACTCGAGACGGCGCTCAAGTTCGAGCTCTTCCCGGCTTGCCGACCCCTGCTGAAACGCAAGGTCGTCGAGCTGCTTCTTCAGACGCTCCTGCGCGTCGACGAGCGCATCTTGATCGTTGCGAAGGTCCTTGCGAGCATGCTCGATTCGACCCCGCTCTCGCTCAACCGCCTCAAGCTCGGCAGCCGCCGCGCTATTCGACTCCATCGTGTCGCGCATACGACGTTCGAGTGCATTGACCTCGTTCGTCAACGAATCGGTCAGGCTCGTGAGCTCTGTTTCGTTCGCCTCAAGGGACGACAACTCCATATCGAGCGTGACCCGTCGACGACTCTGCTCCCGTGCTGTTGCCTCAAGCTCGTCGCGCTGGCGCTCAAGATCGAGGCGAAAAGCGCGAAGCTCTCCAGCAAACTCGACAAGGGACTCGCGCTCGCGAATGAGCTGCGAACTCTGGTCCTCGACCACTGGAGTACGCCAGCGGTCAGAGGCAAGGCGACTCGTGCGCCCGCGCCCATCGTCTGAGGTTTCCCGCTCTGTCTGACCGTCTTCGTGAGACTGATCGTTACTGGACATCCCTACTCCGGAAATCAATGATGCAGACGCATCAGTTCCCGAGGTTACAAATGACTGAGCCCGAACACCAAAACAACGAAATTCAGCCCCGGAAACAGGCACTTTTCACAAACGTCCAACGAGACCACAACAAAAATGATCCAAAGACAGTAAGAAACGAACCCCGAAACGACCAAATGCCTCAACCGTCAAGGCGAACCGGTAGTATCACTCGGCAAGCCCTCGTAGCTCAGGGGATAGAGCATCGGCCTCCGGAGCCGTGAGCGCAGGTTCGAATCCTGCCGAGGGCGCGATTGTGAAGTTCGACGGGATCGACGACCCGACAACCGAGGGGCGCATGCCTGGGGACCGGTCCGCTCGATCCGTCTGCCTGGTTTGACCCGCTCTATGAGGAGGCCCCTGATGGATACCGCACGTTTCAACTTCTCTGCCCTCGCTGTGCACGGGCTGCTCATCGACTGAGTCTGTTCGCAGCCGGGGTATCGCTTCTTTCTTCTCAAGGAGAGTCCAATGCCTCACGGCAACATCACCTATACGTGGCGCGCGTCGTTCACCAACGACGAGATCCACGCACTTCACGCAGCAGCGTTCGAGACGCGACTGTTCGACGAGTCCGAGTGGGACTGGGTCGAACAGACCTATCGGCACAGCCTCGGCTGGGTCGTGGCACGACACGGCGATCGCTTCGTCGGATTCGTCAACGTGCTCTGGGACGGGCTGGTTCATGCGTTCATCGAA
This sequence comes from uncultured Acidimicrobiales bacterium, assembly GCA_938084885.1. Lineage (GTDB taxonomy): Bacteria > Actinomycetota > Acidimicrobiia > Acidimicrobiales > SHLQ01 > SHLQ01. Next base: position 18,314 of record CALKGG010000018.1, on the reverse strand, counting down.
GACGTCATGGTCGACGTGGCCTACCGACACCGGGGCATCGGTGTCGGTGTCGTACACGCCGCACGAGACGGAGCCCAATCCGCTGGTTGCGAGTTCTTGCACGTCGGCTTCGAAGAAGGCCTTCGGGACTTCTACATCGGGTCTTGCGGCTTCGAGCCCACCCACGGCGGACTCATGCAACTGACCTAGTTGTCACGCCGGTGGGGCCCTCAGCAGAGCGGCTCCGCCGGCACCCAGTCTCAACCTCGTCCGTCGCCCATATCCGGCCTCTTGTATCGGAGCAGGGCCGGTGGTGGTAGCCCCCGGCCGTTTCGGTAGAGCACCCCACTAAAGTTACGCCCCATGATCGATGTACAGCTCCGCGCCGCGCTCGCCCTTGCCGGGGAAGCCGAAGGACTCACCGTGCCCGAGAACATTGGGCTAGAACAGCCAGCGAATCGCGAGCACGGCGACTGGTCATCCAACCTTGCACTGGCCACGTCGAAACAAGTCGGCGGAAACCCCCGAGATCTCGCCACTCGTCTCGTGGAGCGCCTCGAGTCCCAGAACATCGAGCACGTGTCGAAGATCGACATCGCCGGCCCTGGTTTCATCAACTTCCATCTTGAACCAACGTGGCTCCACGCCGTGCTGAGCGCTGTGGTCGATGGCGGACTCGATGGCTTTGGAGCGAGCACCACCGGGTCAGGTTCCACAATCAATGTCGAGTTTGTCTCGGCAAACCCCACCGGGCCGCTTCATGCAGGCCACGGCAGGGGAGCGGTCTATGGTGATGCCCTCGCCCGCGTACTCGAATGGACCGGCTACGACGTCACGCGCGAGTGCTACCTCAACGACCGTGGCGTGCAGATGCAAACCTTCGGCACTTCGCTCGCTGCCCGCAAGTCCGGACGCGAGCCCGACGAGGGCGGCTACATGGGTCAGTACATCATTGATTGGGCCAACGAAATGCCCGACGACGCCGACCCGGTCGAATGGGGATACTCCCGGGCACTTCGCGATCAAAAAGAAGTGCTGGCCATGCTCAACATCGAGTTCGATGTGTGGTTCAGCGAACGTTCGCTCGTGGACGACGGGAAACTCGATGCGGCGCTGGCACGCTTGCGCGACCGGGGAATGGTCTACGACGAAGATGACGCGACGTGGCTGCGCAGTACCGATTTCGGCGACGACAAGGATCGGGTGCTCGTCAAGTCCGACGGGCAGTACACCTACCTGACCCCCGACATTGCCTACCACGATGACAAGTTCAGCCGAGCCAGCGAATTGGTCAACGTATGGGGTGCCGATCACCACGGGTACATCCCACGGATGAAGGCCGCCATGGAAGCGCTCGGTCACGATCCAGCCAACCTCGACGTCCAGGTCACCCAAATGGTGAAACTCATGCGTGAGGGAAAAGAGATCAAGCTGTCCAAGCGGGCTGGCGACATCGAGTTGCTGCGCGACCTCATCGACGAAGTCGGCCCAGACGCGACACGGTTCACCTACCTGCTTCACTCCATCGACTCCCAGCAAACCTTCGATCTGGCGTTGGCGGCTTCCCAAGCCAGCGACAACCCGGTCTTCAACACCCAATACGCACATGCGCGCATTCGTCGGGTGCAAACCCGCGTCGCCGAAGCGGGCATTACACGGGCCCCCATCGACGACGTCGATCTGGCGCTCCTTACCCATCCGCGCGAGATCGAAATTCTCCGCGTGCTCTTCGGGATTTCCGACACTATCGAACTTGCGGCGCGAGAACGGTCACCGCACCGGGTCGTGGGATGGGTACGAGAACTGGCATCCGCAGTGCACGGCTTCTACCAGAACAACGACTGCTACGTGATTGGCGACAACGTGTCTCCAGAGCTCACCCAAGCGCGGCTCTGGCTGATCGAGGCCGCTCGAATCGGTCTCGCCGCGACGCTCGGCCGGCTTGGCGTGTCCGCTCCCGAGTCGATGTGGAGTGAAGAAGTTGAAGCTGCCATGACATCGACCGATGGTGGACCAGACGGAGGTTCTAACGATGGCGAGTGACTCCCCGTCCAACTACCAACCGTCGACCAAGCCAGTCGATTTTGCCCTGTTGCCAGAAACCGCAGCGCTCGATGATGACGGCGGTCTCACGATCGGCGGGTGCTCGGTCGCGGACCTTGCAGCGGCCTACGGCACCCCGCTGTTCATCTACGACGAAGAACACCTTCGCAATCGTGTTCGCGAGGCCGTGTCCGCCTTTGGTCCCGGTGTTGCGTACGCAAGCAAGGCGTTTCTCTGCAAAGCCATGGCACAACTCGTTCATGAAGAGGGTATGGATCTCGATGTGTCAACCGCAGGCGAGTTTCACATCGCCACCGCCGCTGGAGTGCCTGCCCGTCACCTCATCTTTCACGGCAACAACAAATCGCTCGATGAACTGCGAACGGTCATCAGCGCCGGGGTGAACCGGATCATCATCGACAGCTTCGACGAGATGGACCGACTCGATGCCTTGCATGAGGAGGGACTGTCAACTCCCGACGTGCTCATCCGAATCACCCCAGGCATCGAAGCGCACACCCACGAGTTCATCAGCACCGGACGCGACGATTCGAAGTTCGGTTTCACCGTGTCGACAGGGTTGGCCACCGCCGCTATCGAGCGCGCAATGGAGTCGGAATCGATGAACCTCCGAGGCATTCACGCACATATTGGGTCGCAGGTCTTTCGCGTCGATTCGTTCGCCAAATCCGCTGAGGTCATCGCTGCGGTCGGGGCCCCATATGGCCTCGACGAGGTTTCGGTCGGGGGCGGCCTCGGCGTTCCATACGTCGCGGGTGAAGAGAGCTTCAGCATTGCCGAGTGGGCGAACGTTGTGCACGACGCGCTCGAGGCGTCGGGAGTAACAGCCCGTGTGACCGCCGAACCTGGCCGATCCATCGCCGCTGCTGCAGCCATCACCGTCTACACGGTTGGGACGGTCAAAGAGCTCGAAGGCATCCGTACCTACGTCGCTGTCGACGGAGGCATGTCCGACAACCCGCGGCCTGTGCTTTACGGCAGTGGCTACGAGGCGTTTCTCCCGGAACGATCAACCGCCGAGCGCGATCTTCGCGTCCGCATCGTCGGGAAACACTGCGAGTCCGGCGACGTACTCGTACGCGAAGCGCAGGTCCCCTCGAACACAAAGGTGGGCGATTTACTGGCAACGCCGGTGACAGGTGCGTACGGTCATTCCATGGGATCGAACTACAACGCCGTGACAAGGCCCGCGGTGCTTTTCTGCTCGAACGGAGACGCCCGCCTGGTCGTCCGGCGAGAGACGCTCGACGATTTGCTGGCCCGGGACGTGTGACATGAGCATTGCGGCCCCGGACTCCACGTATCGAAAGGTCCCCGTCGTCGAGCGGAACCTGGCCAACGGGCGTCTGCTCGTGCAGCGCCTCGACTCGTCGAAAGCAGTGCAACTGTCCGGTTCTGCGCCGCTCATTTGGGACCTTCTTGGTTCCCACCCGACGATTGGGCAGGTCGTCGAACAGCTCGCCGAGCGTTTCTCTGACCCGAGCGACACGATCGAGGCCGGTGTACGCGCTGCGGTCGAATCGTTTGTCATGCAGAAGCTGGTGGTCGTCCAATGACGCTCGCCCTCAACTCTGGTATCACCTCCAAACTCGAGGCCATTGCCGCTCACCGAATCGGGCCGCAGGCCGAAGAAACCGCCCCGTTGGTGGTTTCCAATGACGAGGCAACCGAACTCATCGAGGGGTTGAAAGCCGAACGGATCGCCGGAGCTGGCGTCGTCTGCCTCATCGATGGCGGGATGGACGTCTCGAACGAAACTGCAGACCGCATCGTGGCGCTCCACGACGATGTGATGAGCCAAACCATGCGTACCGAGGTCATGGCGGTTCGGGTCTCGGACTTGCTGACGGGCTTAGGCGTCGACCATCGGTTGCTGAAGGGCGCCGCCCTTGCCCACACGGTCTACTCCGACCCCGCAGAGCGCTCCTTTCGCGACGTCGACCTACTCGTTGGCTCGTCAGATATCGATCGAGCCGTTGCCGCCTTGGCAAAAGAAGGGGCAACCCGAGCACAACCCGAGCTGCGTCCCGGGTATGACAGCCGGTTCGCAAAGTCGGTCACGATGCGTCTCGACGGAATCGAAATCGACCTGCATCGGGTGCTGTGCCCGGGCCCGTTCGGGGTCTGGATGAAGCCAGGTGACCTCTTCGTGCTCCGAAGTGTCGTGGCAATTGCCGACGTCGATGTCCCAATTCTCGATCCTACCGACAACCTTCTGCACGCCTGCTATCACGTGGCCCTCGGCCAGGTCGAGCCAGCGTTGTCGAACCTTCGCGACGTCGCCCTGCTCGCCGGGACCAGCAGCACGCTTGGCTTTGATGCTGGACGATTTGATCAATCGGTCGATCGGTGGCGCGGTCGACCAGTCATTCGACGGGCGATTCGCCTTGTTGAACGAAGGCTTCGATGTTCTCTCCCAGCGGAACTGTCGTGGTATCGCACAGCATCGGTCGACGCGGCCGAAATCCAGGCACTTGAGCCCTATTTGGTCGAGGGAGAAGACGGCCGATTCGCAGCGTTAGCTCCAGCGACGTTCCGAGCGCTTCCAATGAGTGATCGGCCAGCGTATGCACTCGCGGTCGGTCTTCCTGAAGGCGCCGAACCGCTCGACCGCATCAAGGACTTGTTAAAGAGGAGATAGCGGTCATTGCAGCGCTGGGTAATCGCACCCATCGCTGCGGGTGTGCACCATGAGCTGTTCGTCGTCGGAGTTTGGGTCGGTGATGATCTCGACGGTCGAGGTCGCGTTCGGGGTCCAGCCATCGAAGGTGAACCAGGTACCCGTCGATGGCCGGAAGATTCCGAGTGTTTCGGTGCCGTCACAGTTCCAATCGCCAATGGCGCCGAGGTCTCCACGTTGTCCCGGCGCGAAGCTCGTGGCTACACCGTCAAGAACCACATGAGCCGAACCGTGCTCGCTCGACCACGCAACTCCGGCAGTGGTCAAGGTCTCCTCAGCGTTGGTTTTGGTCGCGGCAGTGGTCGATGAGGTTTCGAGCGGGGCTGGCGCTGGCGGAGCGGGTGCTGTCGCTGCTGCAGGAGATGATCCACCGAGTTCGATGCTCACGAGGCACAGGAGAGCGACTGCGGCACCAACGGCGGCAATCTGACGCTTGCGACTTGGACGTTGCGAAGGCTGCGGCGCGTTCGCTGGCTCGTCAACGTCGCCTGGACGGGGACCAAACGGTCGGGTGCGAGGACGGGCTGGGTCGTTGGGGTCTCGGACGGTACTGGCGACTCGGGTAGGGAGCGATACGGCGATTGGTGTGGCCGGCACGTTGGAGAACACGTTGTAGAGATCGCTCAGCGGTGCATAGTCCGGGTCGCGAATCGAACGGCCGGTCGGCGCCACCTGCTGGTCGCATTCTTCGATGAACGAGCGCAAGCCCGACGCAACCCGATGGTCGTCGGTGGAGAATTCTTCTGGAGCGCCGAGTGACCAGAGGGCGGTTTTCGCGAGCGACCGTGCGTCAAAGACGGGCGAACTGGCAAGTAGAGGTTCGGTGAACCCGGGAGTGCCTTTGGTTCCAGAAGGAATGTCATTGGCGACCCGCCGGCACGAATCGAAGTCGAAGAGGCATGGCGGTTGCGATGACCGCAAGCCAATGTTGCTCGGCGTCACGTCGCCATGGATCCATCCACCGGCGTGCACGGCCGACAGCGCCGAGCCAATCGAGGTGACGACGAAATGTACCTCGCCGGCCGAGAGTGCCCGTTGCATCACGAGATCCTCCAAGGTTCCGTTTTCGCAGAGTTCTACAACGATCGACCCGGCGAATTCGCCTCGGTCATGATCTGTATGGTCGTCGAGCATGGTCACGATGTTTGGATGGACGAAGCGGGCGAGCGCAGCGGCTTCGTCGCGAAGCGAGATGCCAGCGTTGGGGAGTTTGACCGCCACGCGCTCAGCTGCAGCGAGTGGCTGATTCGCTAACCGGCGTTCTGCGCGAAAGACCGTCGCCGAGCCTCCACTGCCGAGGAGGTCGAGCAGGCGAATCGGGACGAGGGATTCGGGTTGGTGGTGAACATTCGGAAGTTGATCATCATGCAACTGCATAACACTAGGAATATCGAAAAATATTGAAATGCACAAATCGACATGTGGGACGGTTGGCGGCAGTTACGCAGGTTGACCGTATGTACATCAGCGCGCTCGATGTAACTGAACACCGCCCTTGGCAGGCATGTGTTCGCCACACCGATAGATTTCTGCCATGGAAGAAACCCAAAGCGTGCGGCTTGGCGTGCTCGGCTGCGGAACGGTCGGTACATCGTTCTGCCAGCTGATCAACGAACGAGCCCCCGAGATCGCACGACGAACCGGACTATCACTCGAAGTTGTTCAGGTCGCAGTTCGCGACATGACCAAGACTCGAGATGGTGTCGATCCGGCGATCCTCACAAACGATTCGGCAGCACTTGTCGAACGTCCCGATGTTGACATCATCATCGAGACAATGGGCGGGGTCGACCACACGCGAGAACTCGTCCTTCGCGCATTTGCTGCCGGCAAACCCGTCGTCACCGCAAACAAGGAACTTCTCGCACTCCACATGCCCGAGCTCTTCGCATCTGCGGCCGAAGCAGGAGTCGACCTTGAGCTCGAAGCGTCGGTCGCTGCCGGGCTGCCGTTCATTCGGGCGCTACGAGAGTCCCTCATTGGCGAAGAGATCACCCGCGTCATGGGAATCCTCAACGGCACGACGAACTACATGCTGTCGCAAATGACCGAAAACGGTGCCGACTACGATGAGGCGCTCGCCGAAGCGCAGCAACTCGGATTCGCCGAAGCCGACCCAACCGCCGACGTTGGAGGATTCGACGCTGGTTCAAAGGCAGCCATCATTGCAACACTCGCCTTCGGCCAGGCCGTGCGCGCCGGCGACGTGCACATTGAAGGAATCGAATCGATCACCGCCGATGACATTGCCAATGCTCAACGCCTCGGGTATGTGATCAAACTTCTCGGGGTCGTCGAGAAGAACGCCGACGGCTCCGTTGCTGCGCGCGTCCACCCAACAATGGTTCCCGTCGACCATCCGCTCGCGTCGGTGCGCGACAGCTTCAACGCCGTGTTCGTCGAAGGTGGCGGAGTGGATCAAGTGATGTTCTACGGACGCGGCGCTGGAGGTCATCCGACCGCAGCAATGATGGTCGGCGATGCGGTCAACGCAGCGATCAACCTCCAGTCCGGATGTAACAATGAGCTCGGTCAGCTGCCCGCGGCCAACGTCCGCTCGATCGACGACATCAGCTCGGCGTTCTACCTCAGCGTCGATGCCAACGATCAGCCCGGCGTACTCGCCGAGATCGCCGGAGTCTTTGGAAACCACGGCGTCTCGATCGGCTCGATGGAACAAGAGAACGCAGATGACGGGTCTGCCCGACTCGTTTTCATCACCCACGAAGCGGTCGAACGCGACTTCCGCTCGACGCTGGCCGACCTCGACCAGCTCGACGCCGTGAAGACCGTCGGGCAGGTCCTTCGGGTCATTGGTAGCTAGTCAGTGATTCGCTACACGAGCACGCGCGGCGCGTCGCCCAAACGTTCTTTTGGTGATGTCCTCTTGGCCGGGTTGGCTCCCGATGGCGGGCTCTATGTCCCCGAGGTGTGGCCCGGCGCAATCGCAGTCGACCCTGAGCTGCCATACGCGCAGTTCGCTGCAGAGATCATGTGGCCGTTCGTCGCTGGAACGATCGACCGTCACGACTTCGACGCAATCTGCGCGGCGGCCTATGACACGTTTACGAACGACGCTGTTATTCCTATCGAGACCCTGAGCAGCGGCATCGAACTCGTCGAGCTCTTTCACGGACCGACGCTTGCGTTCAAGGACGTGGCAATGCAAATGCTCGGGCGTCTCTTCGATCACGAACTCGACCGGCGAGGCACGCGCACGACGATCGTCGGGGCAACGTCTGGCGACACCGGATCGGCAGCGATCGAGGCATTCCGCGATCGAGAGAACGCCGACATCTTCATCCTGCACCCGCACGGGCGAACCAGCGAGGTCCAGCGTCGCCAGATGACCACGGTCGATGCTCCCAACGTGTTCAATGTTGCCGTCGACGGAACCTTCGACGACTGCCAAGACATCGTTAAAGCAATGTTTGCCGACGTTGCGTTCCGCGAGCGGGTCAAGCTCGGCGCCGTGAACTCGATCAACTGGGCGCGCGTGATGGCCCAAGTCGTGTACTACCACTGGGCCGTGGCCAACAGTGCTGGTCGTTGCGCTGACGGCGGCTTGGTCACGGTAACGGTCCCAACAGGGAATTTCGGCAACGTCTTCGCCGGACGAGTCGCCCAGCGCACGGGGGCCGGTATCGATAGATTCGTCGTTGCAAGCAACCGCAACGACATCTTGACCCAGTTCTTCACAGGCCGAGCAATGACGATCGGCGGTGTCGAGCCCTCGCTGTCGCCGAGCATGGATATACAGGTCAGCAGCAACCTCGAACGTCTGATCTACGAATTGCTGGACAACCAGGGTTCGGTCGTGGCCGAGATGATGCAGCAGTTCCGCTCATCGGGTCACATCGACTTTTCTGGAGCCATCGGCGAAGAACTTACGACGGGCTGGTCAGGGTACAGCCTCACCGACGACCAGACCCTCGAAGTAATCAGGGCAATTCATGAGACCGACGACATGCTCGTCGATCCACACACCGCGGTAGGGATTGGTGCGGCCGAGAGCGAAGTTGCGTCCGGTGTTGAGGGAACCCATATCGTGATGGCCACGGCCCATCCGGCCAAGTTTCCTGACGCAGTGGAGAAGGCAACGAGTATTCGCCCACCGCTCCCAGACAACCTTGCCGACCTCTACGAACGCCCGGAGCACTACGACGTGCTCCCGAACGATTTCGCGACCGTGTGCGAGTTTGTCGAGTCGCACAGATCACCCCGCTCGTAGATGTCATCAGCGCCAGCTCGTTGCCCAATGTGGCACAAAAACTCAACGATGGCCCCGGCGCAACGTTCGGCCCTCGCTACGAACCGCGCAGTTTCGACATTCGTCACAATCGACACAAGCGCCGCTGGAAGTGACGTCGTGAGCTCGGGCGGCTACGCTTAGCGTCGCTTGGAAAACCTGCGGTTCCGTAGGTGGGCTGGCCTCTTCGAGGCAGGGCCTGGAAGCGCAACGGGGAGGGTAGAGGCCCATCCCGGCATTCACCCCAAAGATGCAACACCCCTACAAACGAAGAGGTAGACGTGGAATCCACGGAACTTCGCCGGTCGACGCTCGAGCGTAAAGACCGCGATGAATTGGTCACTATCGCAACAGCCCTTGGTTCAAAGCCCCCGTCAAAGGCCCGCAAAGCCGAGATCGTCGACTTGATCATCAAGACCGCAATGGGCGACAGTGCCGATCCTGCCGATACCGATGCGGAGAGCGGCAGCGCTGATTCGGCGAGCGACAGCGCGTCGGCTGATGGCGATGCAAAAGGCACCGCTACAGCGAAACAGGCGTCGCCGCGCAAGCGGTCCGATACCAACAAGTCAACGCAATCCAAGGCAGAAAAAGGTGACGGCGGCACGGGCGAATCCGCCGCAAATGCCCGTGGAGACAACGCTGGTGACGACGCTGAGGCAAACACCTATCACGCTGGCGATAGTGAGTTCGATTTTGGCAACGTCACCACAAAGCGGGGCCGCAATCGCAACAAGGCCGACAATCAGAACGCACAGAACAACGGGGAGCAAAAAGTTGACGAGGATGACCGTGGCAACCGTCGACGTCGACGCCGTGGCCGTGGCGCTGACGGAGAGAATCAGCCAGATGCAGAGCCGGTAACGGTCGAAGGATTCCTCGACCTCCGCGACGATGGCTACGGCTTCTTGCGCGTCGGCACGATGCGATCGTCAAAGGAAGACGCATACGTTTCGGTCAAGCAGGTTCGCCAGTTCGGCCTTCGTAAGGGTGACCAACTCACCGGTACGAGCCGACCAGCCAACCGCAACGAGAAGAACCCGGCCATGCTCACCATTGACTCGGTCAACGGTGGCAGCCCAGAACGAGCCAAGAACCGGCCGCACTTCGATTCGTTGACGCCGCTGCACCCAGACGAAAAGCTTGTGCAAGAGCGCAAGGGCTTCGCCGACGACATGACCGCTCGGATCATCGATTTGATCGCCCCGATTGGTAAGGGCCAGCGCGGCCTCATCGTCTCGCCTCCCAAAGCGGGCAAGACGACGATCATGAAGAACATCGCGCAGGCCATCGAGAAGAACAACCCCGAGGTTGCCCTCATGGTGTTGCTCATCGATGAACGGCCTGAAGAGGTCACCGATATCAAGCGGTCACTACAGGAAGGTGAGGTCATCTCGTCGACCTTTGACCGTCCCGCCGATGAACACACAGCGCTCGCCGAGATCACGATCGAACGCGCGAAGCGCATGGTCGAAGAAGGGCGCGACGTCGTCCTGATCGTCGATGGCATCACCCGCTTGGCCCGTGCCTATAACCAGACTGCACCTGCCAATGGTCGCATCATGTCGGGAGGGCTCGACTCTGGAGCGCTCTACCCGCCAAAGCGGTTCTTCGGTGCAGCTCGCAACCTCGAAGAAGGGGGCTCGCTGACGATCCTCGCAACGGCGCTGGTCGAGACCGGGTCCAAGATGGACGAGGTGATCTTCGAAGAGTTTAAGGGCACCGGAAACATGGAGCTTCGGCTCGACCGCCGTTCCGCCGAGCGCCGCATCTACCCTGCCATCGATGTCGACGCCAGTTCGACCCGTCAAGAACAGCTGCTCTTTGACGGACAGAAGCAAGTCGACCAGATCTGGAAGCTCCGCCGCGTGCTGTCGAATATGGCTCAGGAGTCCAATAACGGGTCGACTGCTGGCTTGGAGCTATTGATTGATCGCCTACGTACATTCAAAACAAATGAGGCCTTCTTGAAAGAAGTTGCCAAAGGAGTTTGATCTCGCCTGATCGCAAGCGAGACTGGAGACACTATGAAGCCCGACATTCACCCCGAGTACCGTCCTGTCGTCTTTCAGGACCAGTCATCGGGAGACAACATCATCGTTGGCTCGACCATGCCAACGTCTGAGTCCATTACCCTCGACGGCGTTGAGTACCCTCTTGCCAAAGTCGAGCTCTCTTCACGCAGTCATCCGTTCTTCACTGGACAGATGAAGATCGTCGATACGGCTGGTCGTGTGGAGCGCTTTGAGCGTCGTTATGGTGCCCGCCGCAAGAAGGCCGGTGCACCTGCGGAGGACGAAGCAGTCGCTGAGGCGCCCGTCGAAGAGGCAAGTGCTGCACCCGTCGACGAGGCAGCGCCAAAAGCTGACGAAAGCTGAACAACGAGCGTCTCGCCGAACTCGCAGCTGCGAAGCTGCGGGCGCTGGTAACTGAGCATCTCGATATCGAAACCGCCGAGGTCAACCGCCTCGGCGGCGGCGCGTCGGCGGTTGCGGGTGGTGCTGGTTGGATCTACTTTCCAACGCACACGCCCGGAATGCTTGGCACCGCCATTATTTGGGCGAACGCAAACAACTGTGCGGCGATCAACCTCATCGTCGATGAGGGAGCGAGCGCGCTGGCATTCTCGGCGTCGGCGTTCCAGTCGCCGGTTCCAAATGTCTGGGAAGTAGAAGGCCGTGGCATGGCTCTCGTCTCGCCGGTTGCCCCAGAGGTCGAACCGGCGCCCGATTGCGCCGACCTCACTGCGTTACTGTTGGAAGCCGGCCTCGATGTTGTTGCCGACCATGGCGTGTGGTTGGGTGAGATCAACGGTCTCGAACTTGCGCGAGTTGGCACGCGCGATGGCACGTGCGACATCGACATTGGTGTTGGCGCATTCGACCAATTCGCCTCGGCTGCGCTCAACCCGGACGGCCGAGATGTCGCCGAATCGCTCCAAGGAGTGATTGCAATGGTTCGTCCCCATCGTTCTGCAGCGTCAGCTCCGCACGCTATTGGCCGCCTTGCTCGGGCTCGATGGTTGCGGGCTCAGCTCATTCGTGAGCCGTCGCTGATCGGGCTCGCCACGCTTAACCCGGTTCCGCTGCTCGTTCCGCGTCCTGGTTTGATGGAAACCCAGCCCGCAGCGGCACTTGGGGTGTCCCACGATGGATCGTCGGTTCTGGTGGCATGTGCGGTCGGGCTCGATCTGGGTATTGCCGAGACTGCCGCCGGGCTTTCGGCGTTGCATCGTCCCGATGAGGTCGTTGTCGTCGTGCCGCCACGTGATCAGCATCAGCGCATCGTCGACGCCGTTGCTGCGTTGGCTATCCCGTCGTCAGTCGTTGCGATCGAAGGGGAGTGGGCAGCGAACGCTCACTAGGCAAGCACCGCTGGTCGTGCCACCCAAAAACTGTCACACAAACGTAACGTGCCCTGACCTCTTTTCGAACAAGGGGTACGACCCCAATTTGGCGAAAGGGGTACGACCCCGTGATGCGGTGATCGGTGATGTGGTGATCTGGCTCGGGCAGAACCGAAAACCGCGCCGTGGCGCCGGTAAGTTGTCTTCGTGCTCCAACGACTCGAATCCCTCGAACGCGAATTTGCTGACGTAGAGGCCCGACTGGGTGATCCTCAGCTCATTGCCGATCAGAAGCGATTTCAACAAGAAGCTCGGCGGCACAAAGAGCTCGACAGCATCGTGAGCATTGGACGTGCGCTACGTGGTGCGACCGAAGACCTCGGTGACGCCCAGGAGATGTTTAACGAGTCCGAGGGCGACGAACGGGAAATCTGGCGCTCGGAGGTCACCGAACTCGAGACCAAAGTCGAGGAGACGACGGCGGCGTTCCGGCTGGCCCTGCTCCCGAAAGACCCGAACGACGACCGCAACGCAATCATCGAAATTCGCGGGGCCGAAGGCGGCGAAGAGGCAAACCTCTTTGCCCGTGACCTCTTCGACATGTTCAAGACCTTTGCTTCCCGCATGGGTTGGAAGTTCGAGATGATGGAGGGCAACGAGTCCGACATGGGCGGATTCACCAGCGTCACCTTCAGCCTCTCGGGTGAGGGTGTCTGGAGCCGTATGAAGTTCGAAGCGGGAGTGCACCGCGTGCAGCGTGTGCCAAAGACCGAGACCCAGGGCCGCGTGCACACCTCGTCGGCCACGGTGTCGGTCCTCCCCGAAGCCGAAGAGGTCGATGTCGAGATCAACGAGAACGACCTCCAGATCGATGTCTACCGTGCGTCGGGCCCGGGCGGTCAGTCGGTGAACACCACCGACTCGGCCGTCCGCATCACCCACAAGCCCACCGGCGTTGTCGTGTCGATGCAGGACGAGAAGAGCCAGCTCCAAAACAAGGCCAAAGCGCTTCGCGTGCTTCGAAGTCGCATCCTTCAAGCCGAACAAGATCGTCAGGCCGCCGAAGCCAGCGAGCAACGGAAGAGCCAGATGGGCGGCGGAGGCCGCTCGGAGAAGATCCGCACCTACAACTTCAAAGAGAATCGCGTTTCCGATCACCGAATCGGCCTTACCGTGCACAACCTCGACAAAGTGCTCGCCGGGGAGCTCGACACGGTTTCGGACGCACTATTGCACGACGATCAACAGCGTCGCCTCGCCGGTGATGACTGACCAAGACAATGGGGCCGACCTCGACGGCACGATCACGTGGCGGGCGCTGCTTGCCGAGACTTCATTGCTGCTCGAACAGTCCTGTGCTGCCGACAACCCCAAGCTCGAAGCACGTTGGATAGTCGAAGAAGTAACGGGGACAACTGGAACTGACTTCCACGAAGCACTCGACGATTTCGCGACGACCCGCGGCGTTGCCAAATTGGACGCGCTCGTGAGCCGCCGAAGCGCCGGAGAACCTATTCAGTACGTGCTCGGCCATTGGCAATTTCGTTCCGTCGATTTGTTGATCGATCAACGCGTACTCATCCCGCGACCTGAAACCGAGCTCGTTGCTGGTTTGGCTATCGACGAACTCATTCGCATGCGCCCCCATGGTGGGGGCACGGTCATCGATATGGGCACCGGTTCAGGAGCAATTGGTCTATCCATCGCCGCAGAACGGCCAGGTACCCGGGTACTCCTCACCGACGCGAGCAAAGATGCGCTCGCTGTTGCGCGAGCGAACTTGGTGGGGCTTGGCAGTGTCGCACGCGGAGTTGAGATTTCCTGCGGATCCTGGTTCGACGCAGTGCCCGACCACTACCGAGGCGAATGTGACGTCATCGTGTCGAACCCGCCCTATATCGGGACCGATGAGGAACTGCCTTGCTCGGTCGTCGACTGGGAACCAGAATCGGCGCTTCGGGCCGGTAACGACGGGTTGAAAGATCTGCAACACATTGTCGAGCACGCATCAACGTGGTTGCGGTCGAACGGTTCGCTTGTGTTGGAGATGGCCCACACACAAACCAGCACGATCGCAGCCCAAGGAGCGTCACTCGGATACGTCGCGAAGATTCATTGCGATCTTGCCGGCCTTGACCGAGTGGTGGTGTTGCAACGTGGCCAGTAACGACGACCAAGCAGCCCGTGTCGTTGCCGCGCTCGAACGCGACGACGTCGTGATCATTCCAACCGACACCGTCTATGGGCTCGCCGCAAACCCGAAATCGCCCGTTGCAATGGCTCGGCTGTTCGAGCTCAAACGTCGCCCCGAAGGCGTACCAGTTGCGGTGCTCGCAGCCTCGATCGAACAAGCCAGCGGGCTTGTTCGATCTTCGGATTTCTTTGACGAGCTCGCCAACCGTCATTGGCCAGGGGCGCTGACGATAGTTGCAGCTAGCGCAAGAAACCTCGGGTTCCACTTGGGCGACACGGCCAACGCGGAAGGTGTCGCCACGATTGGTGTCAGAGTCCCAGATTTTCCGCTTCTGCAAGAGTGTGCCCGGATGTTCGGACCAGTCGCAGCGACAAGTGCGAACATTCACGGGTCGCCAACCATCACCGATCCGACAAGTTTGGTATCGGCCTTTGGCAATGTGGTCGAACTGATTGTCGATGGGGGAGAGCTCGAAGGACTTGCCTCAACAGTCGTGGATGTGAGTGGCGGCCACCTCGACGTTCTTCGTCAAGGAGTGGTCCAAGTCGACTAGTGCAACTGATCCGTATGCATCGGAGTCAAACTGTCCGGTTCATGGAACCATAGAGGTGGGCACGCAAATCCAGTGACGAGGAGAACGATGACAGTCGATCCATCAGACATTCCAGTGGTGATCCTTGCCGGTGGTAAGGGGACGAGAATTCGCGAGGCGTCCGAATCGCTTCCGAAACCCATGATCGACGTCGGTGGCAAGCCAATCATGTGGCACATCATGAAGACCTACGCCAGCTATGGGCACACACGGTTCGTCATTCTCCTCGGCTACAAGTCGTGGACCATTAAGGAGTACTTCCTTGCCTACCGCGAAAAGACCAGCGATTTCACTGTCAACTTGAACAACGCTGAGACGTCATTTCACGGCGACTACGGCAGCGAAAATTTCGAAGTGACAATGGCCTATACCGGCCTCGACACGCTCACCGGCGGACGCCTTTGCCGGGCCAAGAAGTACCTCGAGGATTCGCCATACTTCATGCTGACGTACGGCGACGGCCTAGCCGACATCGACATCGCAGCGCTTCGAGCGTTCCACTACGAGCACGGCAAGATCGGAACGGTCACCGCAGTTCACCCGACCTCGCGCTTCGGTGAACTCCAAACCGATGGGTCTGTCGTCACGGATTTCTCCGAGAAACCCGATCTCAACACCGGTGTGGTCAATGGCGGCTACTTCATGTTCGATCGCAAGTTCCTTGATTACGTGCCCGATGAGGACGGTGAGATGCTCGAGTCAGATGCGCTTCAACGTCTGACCAACGACGGCCACCTCAATTACTACCTGCACAAGGGCTTCTGGCGTGGCATGGACACCTACCGCGAGTACGTAGAACTCAACAGGCTCTGGGACCGTGGCGAAGCACCGTGGCGAGTTTGGTAGCGCGTTAGCTCGCTAGCTGCTGGTGCCGGACGCTTGCGGAGCGCCAGAGCACCTCGGCTACCTCAGCAACTTCGGTCGGCCGGTAGAAGAAAAAGCCTTGCGCGTGGTCGCAGCCCAATGCCGCGAGAGCGTTGAGTTCGCTCACCTCCTCGATGCCCTCGGCAACGGTGATGGCATCTAATGCGTGAGCAAGCCCGATCATGGCCTTCGCAATGTGGCGTTCCCGCCTGTTCTTCGGGTCGGCGAGCGGTGTCACGAAGTCTCGGTCAATCTTCAAGATGTCGAACTCGTATCGGCGGAGGTAGTTCAGCGAGGAGTAGCCGGTTCCAAAATCGTCGATTGCGAGTTTGACACCGAGTTGACGAATCTCCTGGATGCGTTTGCTGATGATCTCGTCATCGTCGATCAGGATGGATTCGGTGATCTCGATGGTCAAGCGCTCGGGGTCGATGCCTGCGTCGGTAATGGCCGATGCCACCATTGTGGTAACTGCAGGGTCACGTAGCTGGTCGCCTGAGAGGTTCACACTGACCGAGAAGTCCCTGAGGCCAGCGGCATCCCATTTCGAGATCTGTTCACACACCGTGCGCAACGCCCACGCGCCGAACTCGACGATAAGGCCAGTTCGTTCGGCGACGGGAATAAAGATCGCCGGGCTGATCTCTCCGAGTTTGGGGTCATTCCACCGGGCCAGTGCTTCCAGCGACGCAATCCGGCCCGTACCGATATCGATCAGCGGCTGGTAGACCAAGCGGAGCTCTTCGTTCACGATTGCATGGCGCAACCGATTGCGGATCTCGATCTGGCGCGAGACCTCGGTGCCCATCTGCTCTTCGAACAGCAGGACACCTCCTCGTTGGCTTTCTTTTGCTGCATCGACCGCAGTGTCCGCGTTCCGCATGAGCTGCACGCCAGTGAGCGAGCCGTCCGAATCGATAGCGAGGCCCGCGGTTGCTCTGATCGTGAGGTCGTGTCCGCCGATCGTCATTGGCTTTGCAATACCCGTGAGGATGCGGTCGATGGGCTCGGTGATCTGCTCGGGATCGTGCTCCACGGTCATGAGCACGCCGAATTCGTCGCCGTTGAGTCGGGCGACTACATCACCAATACGGAGGTGTCGACGGATCCGTGCTGCGGTTTCAATGAGGACCTCGTCGCCGACCTCGGTGCCGATTCCCTCGTTGAGAATGCGAAATTCGTCGAGGTTGATCACGGCAACCGCCGTCTCGGTTTGGGTAAAGGAGTTCTCCCGAATCGCCCGCGACACCTCGCCGATGAACGTGTTGCGGTTGAACAACAACGTAAGCGGATCGAAGAGTTCTGCAGTCCGGAGATCCGATTCGAGAAGTCGTTCAGAGGTTATGTCCGTTGCATTGACAACGATGCCACCAACGCCGTCAACGTTCATCATGTTGGTCGTTACGCAGGAAAGTAGTCGGGTCTCGTTGCTCGACGTCATGGTGCGGATTTCGACACGTTGAGACTCGCCGTGTTTGAGTACTTGGCGGAAGGAGTGCAAGATGTCGTCCCAGTCGTTCCTGTGCGTGGTCCACTCGAGTGAGCGGCCGAGGTAGGCGCTAACTGGGTATCCGGTGATGGTCTCGATTGCGGGGGAGACATAGCTCGGGACACCGGAAGCATCGAGCACCAAGACAACATCGGTTGCGTTCTGAACGAGCGCTCTGAAACGTCGTTCGTTTTGAGCGATCGACACGTTCGCCCGCTCGGTAGCCTCGCGCTCTACCTTGAGGTCGAACAGGTCCTGTTGCGAACGGAGCAAGCGCGTGAGGCGAAGGATGAGTGCCGCAGTAATTATTGTTGCGAGGATGAGCGCAACGATCTGACCCATTCCGTCGCGGGCCGCTGGGGCACCTGCGATAAAGAGCGGGACGATCAACGCGAGGGAAGAGGCAATGAGACGGAAGTTGCTGAGCCGATCCTCGGCGACGTCAGGAAGGCGAACAATTTCTCCGGCGCTCGGGTGCCAGGTCGCGGCAAATGCAAGCCCGTAGACAATTGGAGAAAGGGCGAGCGTGATGAGGATTCCGTCGCCGTTCGCCGCGGAAATTGCCCCAGCAATGTCAGCGATGACGAATGACACTCCAGCGACGCCGAGTAGCTTGTAACTCATTGGTCTCTGGCCAGGAGTAGCTCCAATCCGCAGGAGGACCGCACCTGCGCCGAACACGATGACGTTATAGACCGTGCTCAACGCAACGGTATTGAGAGGGTTGTTCGGATTGCTCATGAACTCAGCGAGGAATCCCACCCAATACAACAGGAACGCACCCGAAGTGATTGCGGTTGCGTCCAACCACGCGTCGATGTTTCTTTTCTGCGCTCGAGCCTTGAGAACCATGACCA
>CALKGG010000017.1 GCA_938084885.1 uncultured Acidimicrobiales bacterium | reverse complement strand
GCGAGGACTCGAGCATGTTCTTGGGACTCGATGATGAAGAATCGGAGTGCTTGGAGGTGGTCCTCGCTCGCAACGCCGACGGCGGTGTCGAGTAGGTGGCGTCCAGCGCCGATCTCGCCGAGCTGGAACACGGGCAGCGCGCTGGCAAGCGCCTTCTCGATGACTGGTGCGAGTACCCACATGCCTGATGTGGTGAGGTTCGCGTGCTGGTCGGCGTGCACCTCGAAGTCGGCTCGCCACAAGGCTGCGGGGGATCGGTCGGCGATCGACGACGGCGCGGCGTCGGCGGTCCACTGAGAGGGGTGGCGGCGGCGGGAGCGGGCGAGTGCCCACGCCCGAAAGTCGAGCACGTTATCGGTCATTGGTAGTCACCTTGACGAAGTGTGGAGAAAAGACGGGTAAAGCTTGACCCGAACAACTGTTCGCAATTACATTCATGTCGTTCGGTCGAACGTATCACTTCGCCACGAGGTGTGCGCGGGTCTTTGCACTCGAGACTGGCCGTTATTGCGTAGTGATACTGCGGTTCTGAACCCAGTGTCACACCCCATATCTAGAGTCTTTGACAGTTACCTACCCACCCGCCCGAACGGCGGAAAGCAAACCCGCATCGTGCGGACAACACCCGCAACTGCGGCAAGAAGGAGAAATGCAATGGAGCGTGAAAAGGCACTCGAAATGGCACTTGGTCAAATCGAGAAGCAGTTCGGCAAGGGCTCGGTCATGCGGATGGGGGAGAAGGGCTCCCTCGCTATTGGTTCGGTTCCTACCGGCGCCCTCGCTCTCGATCTTGCGCTTGGCATAGGTGGCCTCCCTCGAGGCCGCGTCACCGAAATCTATGGTCCGGAGTCCTCTGGTAAGTCCACGCTTGCAACCCATGTGGTCGCCGAAGCGCAGCGCAACGGCGGTCAGTGTGCCTACATCGATGCCGAGCATGCAATGGACCCGATCTACGCCCGTGCAATCGGTGTCGACATCGACAGTCTGCTCATCTCCCAGCCCGACACTGGTGAACAAGCTCTGGAGATTACCGACATGTTGGTCCGCTCCGGTGCGCTTGACGTCATCGTGATCGACTCGGTTGCCGCGCTCACGCCAAAGGCCGAGATCGAAGGCGATATGGGCGATCACCACGTCGGTGCTCAGGCCCGCCTTATGTCTCAGGCCTTGCGCAAGCTCACTGCCAACCTGAACAAGACCGACACGATCTGCATCTTCATCAACCAGTTGCGTGAGAAGATCGGCGTCATGTTCGGCTCGCCGGAAACAACCCCTGGTGGTCGTGCGTTGAAGTTCTATTCGTCGGTTCGTCTCGATATCCGTCGTATCGAGTCGATCAAACAGGGCGCTGAGGTCGTGGGTAACCGCACCCGAGTCAAGGTCGTCAAGAACAAAGTGGCGCCGCCGTTCCGTCAGGCTGAGTTCGACATTATGTACGGCCACGGCATCAGCCGTGAAGGGTCGGTTCTCGACCTTGCGGTCGAACATGACGTGATCAAGAAGTCGGGTGCGTGGTACACCTACGAAGGCGAACAGTTAGGTCAGGGTCGAGAGAAGGCGAAAGATTTCCTCACGGCCAATCCTGAGGTGATGGTCGAGGTCACCGATCGAGTGACGAAACTGGTGATGCCAGATCCTGAAGAGCTCGATCTCACCGAAGAAGAGTTCACCGAGGCAGACGACGAGCCCATCTTGCTCGACGACTAGCTCGGTCGAGTGTTCGCTGTCCGGTTCCGCTGTAGTGGGGCCGGGCGGTGCGCGTTTTGCGTGAACGGCGCCGTCAAATTACACCGGTGTAACACGTAGAGTGTGCGTAAATGCACCATTCGCGCGAATAGGTAGTGATAGTTTACAAGACGGCAGGTGGAGACCAGGCGCTTCGGCGACCCTGGGTGGCCCTTCGTGACCCCTGGAGGACCCCATCATGACCAAAAGATACGGATATCCGTTGCTCGGTCTCTTCGTGCTGTATCTCATCTCGCTCAACGCCACCGAAACAGGAAATCGAGGAAACGAGTTCCTTGGTATCGTCGGCGGCGTTGTTGGCGCCATGCTCGAGTTCCTTCGTGGGCTTGCGGGCGATGGCACCATTAGTCAAGCCCTGGCGGTTGTTGGGCTGTGAACGCTCCCGCTCGGGGGAGAGCGCCATCGGCTGGTTGGGTTGCCCACAAACGTGGGCCCCTCGACCAGTTGCGCTTACTGTTTGCCCCGCCGAGCGATCACGATGTTCTTGTCGCCGACGAGGTCGTCTATTACCGTGCGCCGAAGCATGTCATGAGCCTCGCCGAACCAACGGTCGAGACCTTTGCGGTGTTGATCGTTGTAGTGACCGTGCTTGCTCGCCCCAACTACGAGGGCCTAAACCTCAGCGTGCTTCTGCTGGTCCTATCGCTAATTGTCGTGGTCCGTTGGGTCCGGGCTCGCGAGTGGGGATGGGGGGCGGTCGCTGCTGCGGTGAGCGTTGCCTATGTGCTCGTGACGAGTCAGATCGATCCGTTGGTGCTCGTCCCCGGTGTTGGACTGTTCTTTCTGGCCCGCCTCGGGTTCAAGACGCTTCGCTGGTACAGCTATGAAGTTCGCTATCTCACGAACCGCCGCATCATCGAGGCAACGGGTTTCTTTGGGTTGCGCGTTGCGTCGATGCCTGTGGCTCGCGTGACCGACCTGGTGCTGTCCCATACCGCTGTCGGCGAAACGTTTGGCTACGGCGAGCTTCGCATCGAGTCAGCGGGCGAGAAGCAAGCACTCGCCAACATCCGTTTCTTGGTTGAGCCGAGCAGTTTTCACCGGCTCGCCGTCCGTTTAGCGACGAAACCGTCGAAGATTACTACCAAAAGCTTCATCGACGTGGACGCAAACCGATAGACAGGTACCGACGGCGAGATTTTCGCCAGATTTCCCCTCCAAATATCTAGCGCTCGCCATTGGCGGGCGCTAGATATCTTTTTGGTCCAAACTCTGTTGTCCCGTGGCCTTCGGCGCGGGTGCTTCGCGTAGACTCGGCGAGGTGAACGGCAAGTACTTGCTGCGCACCTACGGGTGCCAGATGAACGAACATGATTCGGAGCGGATTGCTGGGCTTCTCGAAGCCGAGGGATACGAGCCAACGTCCAATGTCTCCGACGCCGACGTCGTCATGCTCAATACGTGTTGTATTCGCGAGAACGCCGACAACAAGTTGTATGCCGTGCTCGGCGACCTCAAGGCCGAGAAGGCCAAGCGCCCCGACATGCAGATCGCTGTTGGCGGCTGTCTTGCGCAGAAGGACAAAGACATCGTTGGGGAACGGGCCCGCCATGTCGACGTCGTGTTCGGCACCCACAACGTGCATCGGGCGGCCGAGTTGTTGGTCGAGAGTCGCGAGCACGGGCAGGTGGTCGAAATTCTTGAAGCTGCGGTGGATGCAGAACATGCTGCGTTTCCATCAGCTTTGCCAGAAAAGCGAGAGGTCGATCATGCTGCATGGGTGACGATCCAGATCGGCTGCGACAACAGTTGCGCGTTCTGTATCGTGCCGTCTGTTCGCGGCCCGGAGATCTCTCGACGTTTCGGTGATCTGCTCACCGAGGTCGAGATGTTGGCGCGTGACGGCGTGAGTGAGATCACGCTGCTTGGTCAGAACGTCAACAGCTACGGACGCGACATCACCCTCAAGCTCGGAGCCCAGGACGAGGCCGAGGCCGACGTCCAGATCGCTGGGGCACTGTGGGCAGAGGGCGAACGGCGACGAGGTCGGCCCCTGTTTGCTGATCTCCTCCGTAGCGTCGGTGCTGTTCCAGGAATCGAACGGGTGCGCTTCACCAGCCCGCATCCAAAGGACATGCGCGAGGACACCATCAGTGCCATGGCCGAGGTCGATGCGGTCTGCAATCACCTGCATTACCCCTTGCAGTCGGGCAGCGACGAGATTCTCAAGAAGATGCATCGGGGCTACACCGCCGAGCGATACCTGGAACGAATTACGCAGGCCCGTGCTGGCATTGCCGACCTGGCGGTCAGTACCGACATCATTGTTGGCTTCCCCGGCGAGACCAACGCCGATTTCGAGGCGACGCTCGAGGTAGCCGCCGCTGCCGAATATGACCTTGCCTACACGTTCGTGTTCTCTCCCCGAGAAGGCACCGAAGCCGCCGATTTCACCGACGAGTTCATTCCAAAGGACGTCACCAAAGAACGCATGGAGCGGCTACGTCGAGTGATCGAACGTTCCGCGGCAAAGAAAAACCTCGAACGGGTTGGTCGCATTGAGGAGGTCATCATCGAAGGGCCATCTCGCAAGAACCCGGGGGTGATCTCGGGGCGAACACGCCAGAATAAGATCGTGCATTTCACCGGCGATTTGCGCACTGGTTCTCTCGCCCTCGTCGAAGTCACCGAGGCGCGCAGCCACTACCTGCTCGGCGAGCAACGAGAGGTGCTCCGGGGTCCAAAGACCCGAAAGAAGATTCCGGTTATCGCCGGATGAGCGCGACCCGCACCTGTTTGGGGCCTCGATGAGCGCGGCTGTTTTGCTTAATGGCCGAGCAACCGAGAGCCAGTTCGCGCAGAACCCGCTCCCGGTGGCGCACGCGATGGGGGTCACGCTCGGCGCGCTCCATACGTGCGAGCCAGCGGCTGGTTTGGTGAGCCGAACCACCAATGAAGTGCAGGCCGCTCTCAAAGCGCTCGACGGGCTTGGTGACGGCGAGAGCCCGCCACAGCCCTTTGCCCGAGTCCGGGTATCGGTGCTGAAAGAGGCGTTGAACAACCCGCCGAAAGATCGCCCGCTCGTGATGACCCACGGCGCGCCGGTCGTCAACGCTGCGGTTCTCGTCGACTCGATCGCAACGTTCGACGACGCCGGAGCTAGCGGACTCGACCCCGCCGAACGAGACCTTGCCATCGTGTTGCGATCGATCACCGAAACCTTCACCTCGGAGGTCTCGGCGACCTTCATCGAGGGATACCTCGAGGGTGGCGGTCAACTGCCACATGGGCCAACCCTCGACTGGTACGGGCTCGTCGCCGCGTTCCGATGACGTGGAACGCCCCACCGCTGTGCATCCTTGGTCCGACCGCCTCGGGCAAGTCGAGTTTGGCGATGGCGATTGCCGAACAGGTCGACGGGGTCGAACTCGTGTCGATCGACTCGATGCAAGTGTACGTCGACATGGACATCGGTACCGCAAAGCCAACGGCTGAAGAACAAAATCGGGTTCGCCACCATCTGATCGACATTGCCGATCCAGCCGACGACTTTGCCGTGTCGACCTTTCAGGCCGAATGGCGCAACGTTGCGAGCGACATTTCCTCCAGGGGTGCCACCCCGGTGCTCGTTGGCGGAACAGGGCTGTACCTGCGTTCGGTGATCGACGACTTGTCGTTCCCGGGTCAGTACCCCGAGGTTGCCGCCGAGCTGGAAACGAGCAACCTGTCGACGAGCGAACTCTTCGAACGATTGCACGATCTCGACCCGCTCGCGGCGTCTCGCATCGACTCGAACAACGAACGCCGACTCGTGCGGGCCCTTGAGGTGACGATCGGCTCCGGTCAACCATTCTCGTCGTTCGGGCCGGGAATGACGGACTACCCAGATACCGCTTTTCGGCTGCTTGGGCTCCGTATGGACAAGGACCGGGTGATCGACCGCATCAACGGTCGCTACGACACCCAGATGACCGACGGATTTCTGGAAGAAGTCGAACGTCTCGCCGATCGGGATCGTCCGATTGGCCGGACTGCACGCCAAGCCCTTGGCTACCGGGAGTTGCTCAGCCACATCGAAGACGGTGTGTCACTCGATGACGCCCTCGAAACCGCAAAGGTTCGGACGCGACGTTTCGCCCGACGACAGATGAAATGGTTCGAACGGGACCCTCGAATCCATTGGATTGATCTGGGTTCGAACAGACGTGCCACCGACTTCTGTGACGACGCAATCTCGTATATGGCCCCACGAGACTGACCGCGGGTTGGGGCGAGGAAGCCATCGAGCACACGATGCCAGCGAGTTTCCCGATGCCAGACCGATAACTGGGTTTGGCGCAGTCCATACTGGAGTCGTGCATTTGACCAAACATCACGGCCTCGGAAACGACTTCCTCGTCACCTTCGTCGATGACGTTCCTGGCAACTCAGCAGCGCTCGCAATCGAGCTTTGCGATCGATCGACCGGCATCGGCGCCGATGGTTTGATCTTTGGCATCGACCGCGGCTCGATTGTGACGATGGCCCTGTTCAACAGCGACGGGTCGACCGCGGAGATCTCCGGCAACGGCGCACGATGCTTCGTGCAGGCAATCGCGATGCGCCGAGGAGTCCATACGCTCGACATCGACCTCGATACTCCCGCCGGTGTTCGCCAGTGCACGCTCGAACCGACCAGGGACCCACTCGTGGCGCACGCGTCGGTCGACATGGGTGTCGTGAGTGCCGGTGATCGGCCAAATGATGACGACTTCCTTCACGCAATTACTGGCCTACATGACGTTCAGCAATGGGCGATCGGCGCTGTTGGGAACCCCCACGTCGTGATCCACACGACAAACCCGGGGTCCATCGACCTCGCCGACGTTGGCCCCCAGATCGAAGCACGGTTCCCTCACGGGGTGAACGTGCACATGGTTGAGGTTGCGGGTGATGATGTGCTCGACTTGTTCGTGTGGGAGCGAGGCGCTGGCATCACCCAGGCCTGTGGCTCAGGCGCCACGGTGTCTGCGCAACGCTTCTTTGAATGGGGTCTTGTGAACACACCCGTCACGGTTCGAATGCCAGGAGGCGCAGCGGTGGTCGATGTCATGACCGCCGAGCGTCCACACGCAATCTTGCGTGGCCCAACGACCTTTGTGGCTTCGTTGGAGGTCCCGCGTGGGTGACGATTCCACGCATTCAACAGGCGAGCTTCGATCGGACCATCGTGGCGCGTTTGGCGACTATGGCGGCGAATCCTCTGGGCTCATCGACAGGACGTTTCGCGAACGAATCGTTCTCGTTGGTGTCACGATGCCTGACGGTAGCGCCGACGAAACCGACGCATCGCTCGATGAGCTGGCGTTGCTGGTCGACACCGCTGGCGCCGACGAGGTAGGACGTATCCATCAACGGCGCAGCGCCCCCGATCCGGCTACCTATGTGGGCAAGGGCAAAGCGCAAGAGATCAAAGACATGTCCCTCGCCGTCGATAGCGACACGGTCGTGTTTGACGACGAGCTGTCGCCCGCTCAGCAGGGCAATCTCGAGAAGATTCTCGGTCGATCAGCGCTCGATCGGACGGCGGTCATCCTCGACATCTTTGCCCAGAACGCATCGAGCACCGAAGGTAAGGCCCAGGTTGAGCTCGCGCAGCTGAAATATCGTCTGCCCCGGTTGCGCAGCGCCAGCCGAACGTTCTCGCAGCAAGGTGGCGGTATCGGCACTCGAGGACCGGGTGAAACCCAGCTCGAAGTCGACCGTCGACGGCTGGTGCGCCGCGTTCACAAGCTCGAAGACGAGTTGCGCAAGCTCGCCAAAAACCGTGAGGTGCAGTCAAAGGCTCGCAAGAAGACGTCGAACCGCCGCGTTGCGTTGGTTGGCTATACGAATGCCGGCAAGTCGACGGTGCTCAACCAGCTCACCGACGCGGGTGTGCTGGCAGAAGATCGTTTGTTCGCGACGCTCGACGCAACGACGCGCAAACTTGCGCTGCCGGGAGGTGAGGTGCTGTTTCTCACCGACACCGTCGGTTTTGTTCGCAAGCTCCCGACCCAGCTGGTCGAGGCATTCAAGAGCACGCTCGACGTCGTCATCGACGCCGACCTGTTACTCCATGTTGTCGATGCGTCAGCCCCCGATGTGCAGGGAAACATCGACGCGGTCCGCCGCACGTTGCACGCAATCGGTGCCCAAGACGTTCCCGAGGTCATGATCTTCAACAAGACCGATCTCAATCCTGACGTGAGCGGCCTGATGAGCCGCTTCCCTGGGTCGGTTGCGGTGTCGGCCAAGGACGGCGTTGGCATCGACGGCGTACTCGACGTGTTGAGCGACCGGTTGCGGTCAATGACCGAACTTGTGGAGTTGACGGTGCCCTATGACCGTGGCGATGTGCTCGCAAAGATCCATCGCGAGGGCCAAGTGTTGAGCGAGACCACGTCCGATATCGGCATGGTGATTCGGGCCCGCCTCGATCCGGACTCAAAGGGTCGGCTCGCCGAGTGGTTGTCTGGCGCAGACGCTGTACCCGAGGTTGTGCCCGAGCCGTGGGAAGCCACAAGCGAGTCCAGCTAGTCCCGAACCAGACACGCTCCGACCGTGCGAGTGTCGAACGCGAAGTCCGCGACGTTGTGCAATAGCGGAGGCCAGCCGCGCCAATAAGCTGAGGCCATGAAGCCATTTGGGTTGCCCCCGTATCCGTACGACCGCCTACACGACCTTCGCGCAGTCGCGGTCGAGAGGTTCGGTAGCGCCATAGACATGTCGATCGGTGCGCCGCACGATGCGCCGCCAGCGGCAGCGATCGATGCGCTCGCGAACTCGGGTCTTGAGCGCGGGTACCCGCCTGCGGTTGGCACGTTGGGCTTTCGTGAAGCAGCTCGCGACTGGATGTCTTCGCAGTTCGGTGCCGAGATTGACGCTGACCAGATTGGGGCAACCGTTGGGTTGAAAGAGTTCGTTGTTGGCGCTCCGCATTGGCTGCGTCACCGCAATCCTGACAAGGACACGGTGCTGTATCCGTCGATTAGCTACCCAAGCTATGCAATGGGAGCCGAGTTGGCACACGGGCGTGCCGTGGCTGTGCCGCTCGATGGCGATTGGAAGATGGATCTCGATGCTCTCGACGCGAAGGACATTGCTCGGGCCTCGATGTTGTGGGTGAACAGCCCCGGCAACCCAACGGGCGCGATCCAAGACCTTGGCGAGGTCGCCGAATGGGGGCGCCGTCACGGCATCCCGGTCATCTCCGATGAGTGTTACATCGAGTTCACGTGGGACGGGCCGGCAGACACCATTGTCAACCACGGCATCGAAGGTGTCGTCGCCATCCATAGCCTGTCGAAGCGATCCAACTTTGCTGGTGTACGCGCTGGCTTCTATGCCGGTGATCCCGAGCTTGTGCACTGGTTCCGAGAGATTCGCAAGCACCTGGGCTTGCTCGTCCCCGGCCCGTCGCAGTGGGCGACCGCTGTTGCCCTCCGAGACCAAAGCCATGTCGACGCTCAGCGTGCGGTCTACCGTCAGCGGCTGCACGACATGATCGACTTCCTCGCCACCGCAGGTGTCACTGCGCCGATGCCCGGAGGCGGCTTCTACCTGTGGGCGCCGGCCCCCGAGGGGGCTTGGGAATTGGCGACGCGGCTTGCGAACACGGCAGGTTTGATCGTCTCTCCGGGCGAGTTCTACGGGCAAGACGGTAGCGACTACATCCGGGTTGCTGTGGTCCAATCAGACGAGTCGATTCGCGAGCTGAGCCGCCGCCTGGGCTAGCGGGTCGATCGGGCCACGCTGGCTGTACACGTATAGCCTGTGGACCATGACTCACCCGTTGATGCAACTCACCGCCGACCTGATCGACGTTCCGTCCGAGAGCTTCAACGAGGCAGGCCTTGCGCACTGGCTCCACGCGGAACTCACCGGTATCGATGGTCTCGAAGTCATCCGTGTGGGTGACAACATCGTGGCCCGGACCAACCTCGATCGGAAGTATCGGGTGGCGATCGGCGGCCACCTCGACACGGTTCCGGCCAACGGTAACGCCACGGCACGTTTCGAGGGCGACACGCTCTATGGCCTCGGCGCATCCGATATGAAGGGCGGCTTGGCGGTCATGATCGAGCTCGCCAGGAACATCACCGAGCCAGCCGTTGACGTCACGTATGTCTTTTATGCCCGCGAGGAGGTCGCACTTGAGCACAACGGGCTTCGAGAGCTCTTCGCCGAAATCCCCGAGTATTTGCATGCCGACGTCGCAATCCTCGGCGAGCCGACCGGTGCGGTTGTTGAGGCGGGCTGTCAGGGCACGATGCGGGCGGTCGTCACGCTCAACGGCAAGCGCGCCCACACTGCCCGGCCGTGGATGGGACGAAACGCTATTCATCGTCTCGGTGGGTTGCTGTCGGCGCTCGAAGCGTATGAACATCGCGAGCCAGTCATCGACGGGTGCACCTATCGGGAGGCAATGCAAGCGGTCTTTGTCGATGGGGGCGTCGCAGGCAATGTGGTGCCGGACGCAGTCAAGCTGACCGTCAACCATCGATTTGCGCCGGATCGGACAAGTGCCGAGGCCGAGGTGCATATGCGTTCGGTGATCGAGCCGTTCATGGATGAGGGCGACAGCTTTGAGATCGTCGACCTGTCGCCAGCGGCAAAGCCCGATCTTCGACATCCACTTATGGCGTCGCTCACTGGACGCAACAACCTGATCGTGCGAGCCAAGCTCGGTTGGACCGATGTTGCGTTCTTCAGTGAGATGGGAATCCCGGCGGTGAACTTTGGTCCGGGCGAGGCGACGCTCGCCCACACCAAGAACGAACACATCGAGGCGACCAAACTCGTTGGCACATACGCTGCGCTAGAGGACCTGCTCGTCACCGGGGTGTAGCCCGTAATCACGCGGCTCGGGCCGCTAGTAGCGGCGTACTA
The DNA here is from genome assembly GCA_938084885.1 of uncultured Acidimicrobiales bacterium. Lineage (GTDB taxonomy): Bacteria > Actinomycetota > Acidimicrobiia > Acidimicrobiales > SHLQ01 > SHLQ01. The sequence continues at coordinate 36,735 of CALKGG010000017.1, read as the reverse complement.
CCGCTAGTAGCGGCGTAAGACAGTGACGACCTTGCCAAACACTTGAACTTCGCCAGCGTCGTACACCATTGGTTCGAGGTCGTCGTTGGCAGGGAGCAAGGTCACCGTGTTGCCCGTTGCGGTGTAGGTCTTGACCGTGGCTTCTTCGCCGGGAATACCCGCAATTACAATCTCGCCGTTGGTGGCCGTGTCGCGGCGCGAAACCACCACAAAGTCGCCGTCGTGAATTCCGGCGTTGATCATCGATGTGCCACGTACGCGAAGCATGTAGAGCTCGCCGTCGCCGGTGAATTCGGTTGGTAGGGGCATGAGTTCTTCGACGTTCTCATGGGCTAAGACGTCAGTGCCCGCTGCGACATCACCAACGAGCGGGACGTGTGTCACGGCAGCTCGCTCCATCACCGCTCCTGAGTTGGGATCGTAGCGAACCTCGATAGCGCGAGGCTTCGATGGGTCTCGGCGAAGGTAGCCGAGTTTTTGCAGCGTGTTGAGGTGGCTGTGCACGGTCGATGGTGAGGTGAGGCCGACGGCCTGGCCGATCTCGCGAACCGACGGCGGGTACCCGCGTTCCCGATTCTCGTGATCGATGAAATCAAGGATGCCCTGCTGGCGTTCGGTGAGGTTCGTGCCGCTCATGTCGTGTCTCTTTCGTGCCAAATGGCTAGTCGTGGGGTGCGGTTGTATCGATCGAACAAACTTTCGAGTTCGAGGTTGTGTCGTACAACTGTTCGTACTATAACTGGGGAACGGAAGTTCGCCAAACACATGTTCGCCGAACAACCGTACCCGGTCAAGGATCCTCCGGATTTCTCGGCTTCGCCGCCCAGCGGCGTGGCGAGAAACTGTGGGGAAGGGTGGTACCGGGATGAGGCTTGCCGGCGTCGGAAACGTCAGCGACCTCGAGAAATGCTTGATTTCACAGGCGTTTAGGCCTGAGTCAACAAGCGTCCTGATCCGTTGTCACACCCCAGGAGAATACTGATGTACATGACCTACGAACTTCAACAACACGATCGTTACATTCCCGCTCGTTACGTCACGAACGACCAAACGTCTGGGCACGCCGTGCCAGAACGCCGCAAGATCGGCGTCGGTACGGTCGTTGTTGTCGTTGTCATCGTGATGGCGGCGGTCATTGGGTTCGGCAGCGACGTCGCAGCGAGCGGTCGCATCTCCGCAGTTTCAGAGTCCTCCGAGATTACTGACACGATCGAGATCTATGTCGTGCAGCCCGGCGACACGCTGTGGGAAATTGCAAGCGCGATTGCGTTACCCGGTGAAGATGTCCGACCCTTGGTCGATGCCCTCCAAGAGATTGCGGGCGGGTCACAAATCGATGTGGGTCAACAGCTGATTATCGACCATGCCATGATCCGGCGGTAGATGGGCCATGGTGATCTTCCCGAGCTCATGGCGAGCGCCACGCGTGGGTGTGTCACGCGCCCAGAAGCTAGGCAACAACCCAACTGGCAGTCGGGCCCTGGCGTGGCTTCGACCGTTATCGATAGGCGAGTGGGCTACTCGCTCAGGCGACCAACCCGAACGTACCGGTGAAACAGCGTGCCCTCCTCATGCAGCGTTCGGGTCAGCGAATAGCGCCGTGGTTCGAACATGTGACTGGACGTCACGGCCCGACCACTCGTGCCGCCGACGATCATCGGCGCGCTCGATAGACACCACTCATCGATCAGGTCTGCGTCAGCGAATGCGCCGTTGAGCGTGGGGCCGCCTTCCAGTAGCGCCACGTTGGCGCCTTGGCTTCCCAAGAGCTCCAACGCGAGTTGGAGGTCCACTTCGTCATCACCCGCAATCACTACCTCGGCGACGTCGGCGAGTGCAACACGCCGCTCAGCTGGAGACCCAGCGTGGGTCACAACGATGGGCGGTGCGTCGGGGTCGAAGACACGATGATTCGGATCGATTGCCAGGCTGCTGCTGACGATCGCGATTCGAGGGAGCGCTGCTTGGCCCCGAGCAATGCGCACCTGTTGTATGTCTGGCGCAGTCTGTGGTTTTCGATAATTCTCCGCAATGACCGTTCCCGATGCGACCACGATCACGTCGGCGAGCGCACGGATTGCCGAGAAGATGGCTCGATCTCCGGGGCCTCCAAGCGCTCCCGAAACCCCGTCGACCGAGATTGCGCCATCCACACTCGAGATCATGTTGCACATCAGCCACGGGCGTTTCGCGTGCGCAGGCCGTTTTTCAGACTCGAGGAGCGTTCGCGGATCGACGTCGTCCACAGGACTGGGGAAAATTTGCTCCATACGGCGCAACGATATCGCGTCGACCACCAGCCAGCCGCCTCAGTCAATCGAGCGAACATGTGGATAACTGTGAACAAATCCACCGGATATCAACAGCTCGTCCCCTTTTCTTACACAGCGCAGTGTCCCTATCCTCATCGGTGCGGCTGGCGCGGGCTTCGGCACGATGGAGTCACCACCCCGGTGGAGACTGACCCCAAGGCCATTGCGCCAGCCGCCAACTCGCAAGGGAATACTGGTCCGGCGTGCAATGCTGTTCTTGTGAACGCACTGTTGGGTCCATCACCATCTGTCTGGCAAGGAACACCATGTCTCTAACATCGTCGCCCCATGGCTCCGCGCTCGGAATACGCCGAACGTTCACACGTGACGACGTCCCCGTCTATGACATGTTCGAGTGGGAACGACGCGACGCAAAGATCCATGACTGGCGGACCGGCGTGGTGTCGTTCGAACAATACGGGGTTGAGGTGCCAGAACGCTGGTCGATCAACGCGTCGAACATCCTCGCCCAGAAGTACTTCCGTGGAACGCTTGGCACGAGCGAACGCGAGTCCTCGCTTCGCCAGGTTGCCGATCGAGTCGTCGACACGATCACCCAGTGGGGCATCGACGGCGGGTATTTCGTCGATGACATCGAAGCCCGGGTGTTCTCCGACGAGCTGAAGTTTCTCATCGTGTCGCAACGCATGGCGTTCAACAGCCCGGTGTGGTTCAACATCGGTGTCGATGGGGTGCCCCAGCAAGCGTCGGCATGTTTCATCTTGTCGGTCGAGGACACGATGGAGTCAATCCTGAATTGGTACGCCGAAGAGGGCATGATCTTCAAGGGCGGTTCGGGTGCTGGCGTGAACCTTTCTCGAATTCGCTCGTCGATGGAAACGCTGCAGGGCGGCGGAACACCGTCGGGGCCGGTGAGTTTCATGCGTGGCGCCGATGCGTCGGCCGGGACGATTAAGAGCGGTGGCAAGACCCGCCGTGCCGCGAAGATGGTGATGCTCGACATCGACCATCCCGACGTTGGCGAATTTGTCTGGTGCAAGGCAAAAGAAGAGAAGAAGGCCAGGGCGCTTCGAGACGCTGGATTCGACATGGATCTCGACGGCGCCGACTCGTTCTCGATTCAATATCAGAACGCGAACAACTCGGTGCGCGTCACCGACGAATTCATGGAAGCGGTTGTCAACGGCGACGACTGGAACCTCGTGGCTGTTTCCACCGGCGAGATTGTCTCGACCGTGTCGGCACGAGAACTGATGGGCGAGATTGCCCAGGCCGCGTGGGAGTGCGCCGATCCGGGCGTGCAGTACGACACAACGATCAATCGGTGGCACACAACGCCATCGTTCGGTCGAATCAACGGCAGCAACCCGTGCTCGGAATACATGCACGTCGATAACAGTGCGTGCAATCTGGCCAGTCTCAATCTGCTCGCATTCCATTCCCCAGAGGAGACGGGTAGTTTCTTTGAGGTTGACGAGTTCGTCGCGTCGACCGAGCTCGTCTTTACCGCCCAAGAGATCATTGTTGGCCGGGCCGACTACCCAACCGAGCAGATCGGCGACAACACCCGTCGTTTCCGTCAGTTGGGGTTGGGCTATGCGAACCTCGGTGCGCTCCTGATGGCTGCTGGCGCACCATATGACTCCGATCGTGGCCGAGCGCTTGCCGCGGCGGTCACGGCGCTAATGGGCGGCTCTGCCTACAACATGTCGACCCGCCTGGCTGCGCGTGTCGGCGCCTTTGACGGCTACGAAGATGATGCGGTGAGCGTTGAACGCGTGCTCGGCATGCACCGCGCAGCGGTCGACGAGATCGACGCATCACTCGTTCCTATAGATTTGCTGAGTGCAGCGCACGCGGCGTGGGACGACACGTGCGTGCGGGCAACCGAGCACGGCGTGCGTAACGCCCAAGCCACGGTACTTGCTCCCACCGGCACGATCAGTTTCCTGATGGATTGCGACACGACCGGAATCGAACCCGATCTTGGCTTGGTCAAGATGAAGAAGCTGGTCGGCGGTGGCACGATGCAGATCGTCAACCAAGGCGTTGGTCGTGCGCTGTCTCAGCTCGGTTATGACGATGCTGACGTCGAGGCCATCGTGGCCCACGTCGCCGAAACTGGTTCGGTCATTGGTGCGCCCGGGCTTTCCGACGAACATGTTGCGGTCTTTGCGTGTTCGATGGGCGACAACGTGATCTCGCCACGAGGACACGTGCAGATGATGGCGGCGGTGCAGCCGTTCCTGTCTGGCGCAATCTCAAAGACCGTCAATACTCCAGAGGACACCACGGTCGAGGAGTTCGAAGACATTCTGATCGAGAGCTGGCGGCTAGGGCTCAAGGCAGTGGCCCTTTATCGAGACAATTGCAAGGTCGCCCAGCCGCTTACGGCGAAGTCCGCGGGCGATGACGACGTCGAAAGAGGCGACATGCCCGCGCAGCTGGCAACGACCGTTGCCCGTTTGCCCCAGCGAGAGCGCCTTGCGCGCTCACGCCGGTCGCGCACATTCGAGTTTCGGGTCTCCGATTGCAAAGGCTTCGTTACCGTTGGCGAGTACGACGATGGCCGGCCAGGTGAGCTGTTTATTCGGGTCTCGAAACAGGGGTCGACGCTTGCGGGCATTATGGATGCCTTTGCGATCTCGGTGAGCCATGGACTCCAATACGGGGTGCCGCTCGCGGCGTTTGTGGATGCCTTTGTTGGCATGCGATTTGAACCAGCCGGCATGACCGACGACGAAGACCTTCGCATCTCTTCCAGCCTGATGGACTATCTCTTCCGGCGTATGGCGGTCGAATACATGTCGCCAGAAGAACGCCGGAAGCGAAACATCCTCACCACCGGCGAACGCAGCCAGCCGACGCTTCCCGGCGTTGCCGAGGCGGTCGAGCCATCGATACAGGGCATCGATATTCCAAGCGACCCACCATCAGGGCACCTCAACGAGGCAACCTTCGACCAGGGCGCCAGCCATACCGACGAGCATTCGAATGCTCCGTTCTGCGGCCAATGTGGCACCCAGATGGTTCGTGCAGGAAGCTGCCATGCGTGCCGCGACTGCGGTTCCACATCTGGCTGCTCATGACGATTCACTCACCACAAATACCAATACAGCAAACCCTTCCAGGCACGCGGAGTAACCTTGCGGTCATGGGGATATTGCGGTTCTCCTTTGGGACGATGGGCTCGGGAAAATCGACCCTCGCCCTCCAGATTCACCACAACTTGACCCACGGCGGGCTAAACGGGGCGCTGTGCTCGATGCTCGATCGTCGAGGTGCCCGCGTAAGTTCCCGGCTCGGCGTGTCGGCCGAGGCGGTCGTGATCGACCCAACCGTCGACCTACGAGAGGTCGCCCACAACAACGGCAACCCCTTTGACTACCTCGTTTGTGACGAAGCCCAGTTCTACACCCCAGAACAGATCGAACAACTCGCTGAAGTTGTCGACACGCTCCGCCTCGACGTGTTTGCCTTTGGTCTGCTCACCGACTTTCGAGGTCGACTCTTCCCGGGAACGGCGCGTCTCCTCGAACTGGCCGATGTCACCGAAGCCATCCAATGCGAAGCGCGCTGCTGGTGCGGCAACCGCGCAACACACAACGCCCGGCTCGTCGACGGCGTGCAGGTGTATGAGGGAGAGCTCATGGTTGTCGACAACCCCGCCGAAGCCCCCGACGTCAGCTACGAACTGCGTTGCCGCGAACACTGGATGTCTGGCCAAGGCCGGACCGATATCACGCTCGACTAGAGCGCCCCCGAAACGCTCTACCCACGGTCGCCGTTACGAACGGCGACAGCTCACCGAGTGTTCGACGTCGGCGTCGCAGCGATCTGCGCCGCTGCCGCCAAAGACACGATCCTCACCAGCGCCACCGATCAGGCGATCGTTACCAGCGCCGCCGCGAATGAGGTCATCATCTTTGCCACCCTTGAGTGTGTCGCGCCCCTTGGCCCCGAGAAGCTCGTCTTGGCCACGGTTACCTTCGAGCACGTCACGGCCCGGGCCGCCGTTAATGGCATCGGCGCCGTCTTGGCCTTCGACCCGGTCTCCACCTTTGCCCGCAAGCACGGTGTCGTTGCCGGCACCGGCAAGAATCACGTCGGCACCAGTTCCTCCGCAGATGATGTCATGGCCGCCTCGCCCGCTGATGCGATCGGCGCCCGGCCCACCCCAGATGACGTCGACGCCCTGCGTGCCAACGAGGACATCGTTGCCGGCAGTGCCAATGATCGTTGCTCGCACACCGTTACACGACGGGATCGTTGCCGGCACGTTAAGCGCTGTGGGGGAGGGCAGGTTGAGGAAACCGTGGCCGTATTGCGGATCGGGCCCAGGAGCTCCGCCATCGATCGTGATCGACGCAATGAGCGGATCGATTTCTGGCGCGGTGCCTGCGAGTCCGGCGCCACGAAGCACACCCACGATGCCGCCAATGACCGGCGCACTTGCACTGGTCCCAGAGAAACAGAACGAGAAGAAGTCCGGAATTGGAAGGCACGACGGAGCAAGAAGGTCGACGCCGTCCCGGCCGTCAAAGGTCGGTCCCTGCGACGAGTAGCCAGCGAGCGTGTTGTCTGTTGCACGCACCGATGCGCCAACAATGATCGCCCCAGGGTTCGACGAATCATTGCCCGGGCCGGTCGCTGATCGTGAATTCGTCCACTCGGACATCTGCGTCTGATTGCCGAGAATCTGAATCTCGTCGGTGCCATCTGATCGTGTCTCGGCGTATCGGTGGATAGAGATGTAATCGACGTCATCGAAGCTGCTGCACTGCGTGTTGACGTGTTCTAGCGGCACATGGTTCGTGTTCGATTGCAGGTCGGCACCGCGCGCTTCGGTCGCGTTTGCGGTTGGCGTGTCGTAGATCCAAAGGTCGTAGTCGGTAGGAATTGTGCCAGCGTCCCAATCATCCCAACGCATCCCGAGAATGAACCCACATGTAAACGCCATGCGCTCGGTGCCATCAGCAAAGTTGTGGAAGCCGTTGCCATCGGGGTCGTTGAAGTCCCCAATCCAGTTCTGGCCGTCGCTCGCTCCTCGACCGCCCGCATTTCCAGCAGCGGCGACCCACACCATGTTGAGCTCGACAGCTCGATCGACAATTGACGCCGTGGGCCCCGTCCCATCGCCGGGCCCATCGAGCTCGGAGGTTTCAGAACGGTTGATGACGGTGACGCCTTCGCGCCCGAACCATTCGACCGCCGCTGCCAAGTCGGCAGTGGTTAGGACAGTCGCCAAATACAGCTCGGCTTCAGGAGCGACCTGATGGATGATCTCAGCGACCGCCACGCCATGGGGCCCGCCATCGATTGCCGATATTGGACAGGAACGACCGTTGCGCCGACAAAACGTCCCCGCCGGGGGAGGGATCCGATCGTTCGAAATGGCTTGCTGGAGTTCGGCACCACCGAAGATGTCGAGAATGCCAATCTTTTGGCCTCCGCCGAGATGTCCAGCCGAATGCCACTGATCGAGAAGAACACTGTTCTCGAGGATGCTCGTCAACGCCGGGTTGTTGGCCAGCGAATCGTCGGCTGGCTGATTGGAGACTCGAGTGACCTCGTCGAGGCGCACGACCGCAGGATCAGCCTGGAGAACCTCGAGCTGACCAATGGGGATTCGGGCTTCGACAAAGAACCCGGGAACGTGTCCGTATGCCTCTCCGCCGACCGAGGCGATCGCACGACCCAGCGCGTCGAGGTCGTTTCCGTGCACCTCGACGTTCGTGGTGGCCGTTGCTGGCACACGCCCCGGGTCCGCTGCCAGCGCGGCGAGCGAACCATCACTTATTACGGTGTCGGTGCCCGCGCTGGTACCAAAGGCACCGCCGAGGCCTAGGCCTGACGGACTCGTGGCCGTACCCGATTGCTTGACGGTTGGTTTGGCATGCGCGGTGGTTGTCGCAACCCCATCGCGTGCGGTCTGCGCGTTGACGGGCCCAATCGCGAGAAGCGGAACGACCAAGAAGCAGGCGGCAAGAATGCCAAGGCACGCGTGTCCGCGCATTGGAAGCTTCGAATCAGGCATCGCACACGATTCTAGATGCGCACGCCTTCGGATCAGGCGTCGGACGGGCTGGTCGTTGGCTCGTTAGCGGTTATCGATCGCGACGTACTCGCGTGTTGGTGCGCCGGTGTAAACCTGGCGTGGGCGAGCAATACGGCTGTTCTGCTCGAGCATTTCTTGCCAGTGCGCAAGCCATCCAACGGTTCGTGGAATCGCGAACAGCACAGTAAACATTTCGACGGGGAAGCCCATCGACTGGTAGATGAGGCCCGAGTAGAAGTCGACGTTCGGGTACAACTTGCGTTCAATAAAGTACGGATCGGCCAGAGCGACCTCTTCGAGCTTGAGGGCAATGTCGAGCAGTGGGTTCTGGCCCGTGACCGCAAAGACCTCGTGTGCTGCTTCTTTGATGATCTGCGCGCGTGGGTCGTAGTTCTTGTACACGCGGTGTCCAAAGCCCATGAGGCGCTCTTCGCCGCCTTTGACCCGTTCCATGTAGGCCGGAACGTTCTCATATGAGCCAATCTCGGCCAGCATACGAAGCACAGCCTCGTTGGCGCCGCCGTGGCGAGGCCCATAGAGGGCAGCGCTTGCTGCAGCGACCGACACGTATGGGTCGGCGTGGGCCGAACCAACAACACGAGCAGCCGTTGTTGAACAGTTCTGTTCGTGATCGGCGTGGAGGATGAAGAGAATCTCCATGGCCTTCTTGAGCGCTGGTTCTGGTTCGTAGTCGTCCTCGGCGATCGAGAACATCATCGACAAGAAGTTCGAGGTGTAGTCGAGGTCGTTTCGTGGGAACACGAACGGAAGCCCGAGGCTAAAGCGGTAGGCCGCAGCGGCCAGGGTCGGCATCTTTGCAACGAGGCGAGTGATTTGGCGCATCCGCTCTGCTGGATCTTCGATGTCCTTTGCGTCGGGGTAGAAGGTCGAAAGGCCCGCAACGCTCGACGTGAGTAGACCCATTGGGTGGGCGTCGTAATGGAATGCGTCGTGGACGTGGCGCCGAAAGTTCTCGTGCAGGTAGGTGTGATGGGTGACGTCATCGACCCAGCTGTCGAGCTGCTCGCTGTTTGGAAGATCGCCGTTCAACAGCAGGTACGCAACCTCGAGGTGTGTCGAATTCGCTGCGAGCTGGTCGATTGGGTAGCCGCGGTATTCGAGCTGGCCTGCGCCACCGTCGAGGAACGTAATTGCCGACTCGGTGCTCGCAGTCGTGCCGAACGCCGGATCGAGGAACCAGGTTCCTGGCATGAGCTTCTTCCATGCTGTCGAGTCCACCGCCCCATTCACGATCGGAACCTCGACCGACTCGCCGGTCCGGTTATCTGTGATGGTGATGGTCTCGCTCACGGCGTGCTCCAAGAGAGATGGGTGTTGGGTGGTTGGCAGGATGCGGAACGTCGTTGTTAGCGCACCTACAAATATAGGCTTCTATCCGCATTTCCCTGCGGAACACGCGAGGAACGATCGAAAGTTATGGCCGCCCGTGCTAGAGCGGGGTGTTGTCGTGCTTGCGACGGGGGACGACTTCGCGTTTCGATGAGAGCAATCGAAGGCTCGCGGCGAGCTGAGAGCGGGTGTCCTCAGGGGCGATAACTGCGTCGACGGTTCCGCGCTGTGCGGCAATAAACGGGTTGAGTAGCCGATCTTCATAAGCCGCTTCGAGCTCGGCCCGTTCGGCCTCATCAGCCTTACGATGCAGGATCTCGATGGCGCCTTTGGCTCCCATCACTGCAATCTCGGCGCTCGGCCACGCATAGGCCAGGTCGTTGCCCATGTTCTTTGAATCCATAACGATGTAGGCGCCGCCGTAGCTCTTTCGCAAGGTGACGTTGATGCGAGGCACCGTTGCCCGTGCATACGCAAAGGCGAGTTGGGCTCCGTAGCGAATCATTCCTCGCCACTCGAGGTCTTTGCCCGGGTAGAAGCCGGACGTATCGACAAAGGTCACGATGGGCATGTTGAACGCGTCGCAAAACGCCACGAAACGACCGCCCTTCTGCGACGACGGAATGTCGAGCGTTCCGGCGATCGCCATGGGCTGATTCGCCACGACGCCGACCGCGGTGCCACCAATGCTCGCAAAGCCGGTGATCAGGTTGGTCGCAAAGCTTGGGCGTAGCTCGAGGAACCACTCGTCGTCGACGACTTCGGTAATCACATCTCGAACGTCGTATGCGCCTGACGCAGTTGTTGGGAGGATGTCGCCCGCGTCTGGCACCAACCGGCCCGCAGGATCGTCGGTGTCGATCGAAGGTGGGGCCTGCTCGTTGCTCGACGGCAGTACCAAAAGGAGGTCATCGACAAGCTCGTACGCCGTCTGCACATCGGGTGCTGACAATGCAGCGAGACCAGCGCTCTGGGCCAACACGGACGCTCCGCCGAGCTCGGTCCGGTTGAACTCGACGCCGGTAAACTCGCTCACCATCTGTGGGCCGCTGACAAATGCATGGCTGTGGTCGACAACGATGACGTGGTCCATAAGCCCAAGCAGCAACGCAGGCCCAGCAACCGCATCGCCATGAAGCACACCGATCGTCGGGACCCGCCCGGAGCAGCGAGTGAGCTCGCGAGCTGCCTGTCCAACAGCGAACGTCACCGCGAGCTCTTCATGAGCTGCAGGTCCGTTCGCCCGAAACTCACAAACCAAGGGAACCCCTTGATCCAACGCTTTCACTGCCGCCAGCGAAATCAGGTCGGCGTCGCTCGTCGTAATCGCCGATTCTTCGCCGTCGGCGATCCGCACAACGATGCGGCGACGTCCATCCGAACCGTGTTCCACCGCAGAACGGCTACGTCTCCCGGCGTTCGCAGTCTCTTCAGCATCCGGAGTGTTAGTGATTGCCACGCCAGGAGTCTAGGAGGAAGCCCTCGCAGTGTCCTGTCCAGGAAAGCCGGGTCGGGCTAGGAGCCGTCTTTGTTGGTTACCGTGACGTGAAGACCAGGCTGAAATGCGCCCTGGGCCGCAACGACTTCGCCAATAACTTGTTGGACGGCCCGAGCCGGAGCAGGCAGCGTTGTCCAACGCCGGTACGCCAAACCAACGCTTCGTGTCGTCATGTCATCGACGTGGACGATCTTCCAATCGTCGCCATGGCCATAGGGTGCTGCGGTTGCGGGCACAAGCGCTGGTGCGTATCCCTGGAACGCAAGCGATGCCAACAGACGCATACCATCGAGCTCGGCCGACGGGACCAGCGTGACGCCGATCTCGTCGGCAGCCGCGTCGACCTCTTGGCGAAACTGGGTTCCAGGGGGCGGAAGCACAATCTCATGGTCGGCCAGCTCGGCGAGAGTGACCCGATCGTGTTGGGCAAGTTCATGACTCTTCGGGACAATGAGGATGCGGTCCTCGTCGAACAACGGCTCCGATGCAAGCTCAGGTTCGCTCAACGGCAGGTTGAGCACCGCCATCGTGAGCTGTCCGCTCTGCAGCTGGGGGAGAAGGCCGGTCGTAGTGGCATCGACCACCACGAGGTGCACGCCGGGAAAGCTCTCCTTGAGCGCGCCGAGCAGCGCCGGGACGAGCCAACGTCCAGTCGTACCAATGATGCCGAAACGAACCGTTCCTCTGATGTCGTCGCGCAACGCCGACACGTCGGCGGGAATTGCTTGGAGCTCGGCCTTGATGCGCAAGGCACGAAGAACGACGACTTCTCCTTCGGCGGTGAGCTCGCCGGTTCGCCGGTCGACCAGCACGGCATCGAGCTCGCGCTCGAGCCGTGCAACGTGGGTCGACACGTTGGACTGCACCGTATGGAGGGCTCGAGCCGCAGCAGAGAAGCTCCGATGCTCAGAGACTGCCATGATGGCGTTCAGTTGGCGAAGGTCCATGGTGCGGCTTTCAGCCCGCCGTTTGCTGTCGGATTAGGTTGAGGGCCGAACCTGCGTGGAACCATCCAATTTGGTCCTCGGACAGGGTTTGGTTTGCCTGGAAGTCGATCGACTCGCCGTCTCGCTTGTGTAGAACGCAGTCGACGGGTTTTCCTGGAGCAAGTTCGCTCAGACCGGTAATCGAGATCGTGTCACCCTCCTCGATTGCCAGCCAGAAGTCTGGTTCGGCAAAGGTGAGGGCGAGGACGCCTTGCTTCTTCAGGTTGGTCTCGTGGATGCGAGCGAACGACTTGGCAAAGACTGCGTGACAGCCTCGGAAGCGTGGCTCCATCGCTGCGTGCTCGCGACTCGAGCCTTCGCCGACGTTCTCGTCGCCAATGAAGACCCAGTTGATGCCCTGTTCGTGCAAGCTCTTGGCAATGTTTGGGTAGCTCTTGGTTTGTCCGTCCGAGGGGTCGACAGCCAGCTCGCTCTCGCCGGTGTAGGCATTGACCACGCCGAGGTAGAGGTTGCCAGAGATGTTTTCGAGGTGGCCGCGGTACTTGAGCCAGGGGCCAGCCATCGAAATGTGGTCGGTCGTGACCTTGCCGATGCCCTTACCAAGGATCGGCAATTCGAGATAGTCGTTACCGTCCCAGGCAGGGAACGGCGTGAGCAGCTGGAGTCGGTCAGAGGTGGGCGACACCGAGACCTCGACGGCGCTGACGTCGTCTGGCGGCGCAATAAACATCGACGTGCCGTCCTCAAAGCCTGCGCTTGGAAGTTCGATTGCCTCGCCGACGGTCAAGTGAACCTCGACACCGTCGTCGTTGGTCAACGTGTCGGTCTTTGGATCAAAGTCCAACCGGCCAGCCAATGCGAGCGCAACGGTGGTTTCAGGCGACGTGACAAAGGCGAGCGTGGCGCCGTCGCCATCGTTGCGCTTCGGGAAGTTGCGGTTGTACGAGGTGACAATGCTGTTTGCGGTGCCTTCAGCACCCTCTCGATCATCGCGCTTCCACTGGCCAATGCACGGCCCGCAGGCATTTGCGAGAACGACGCCGCCAATGGCGGTCAGGTCGGCGAGAAAGCCATCTCGTTCGATCGTGCGCATCGTGGCCTCCGACCCAGGGGTGACCATGAACGGAACCTTTGCCTTTAGGCCCTTGGCCGCGGCGTCACGCGCAATCGACGCGGCGCGGCTGATGTCCTCGTATGACGAGTTCGTGCACGACCCAATGAGGGCAGCGGACACCTCGAGGGGCCAACCGTTCAGTTGTGCTTCTGAGCCGAGCTTCGAGAGCGGACGGGCCAGGTCGGGTGTATGTGGTCCGTTGATGAGCGGCTCGAGGGTGCTCAAGTCGATCTCGATGACCTGATCGAAGAAGTCGCCAGGGTTCGCATACACGTCGTCGTCGGCGCGCAGATGGTGGGCGACGTTGCGGGCTGCATCGTCGATTTCTTCGCGGCCGGTGGCCTTGAGGTATCGGCTGGTTGCATCGTCATAGGCAAACAACGACGTCGTTGCGCCAATTTCTGCGCCCATGTTGCAGATCGTGGCCTTGCCGGTTGCCGACAGGCTTTCGGCTCCGGGACCGAAGTATTCGACGATCGCACCGGTTCCTCCCTTGACGGTGAGGATTTCGGCGACCTTCAAGATGACGTCCTTTGGCGCTGCCCATCCGGAAAGTTCTCCGGTGAGATGGACACCAATGGCCTTTGGCCAGCGGACGTTCCACGGGAATCCGGTCATCACATCGACTGCATCTGCGCCGCCGACGCCAACGGCGATCATTCCAAGCCCGCCCGCGTTCGGGGTGTGACTATCGGTGCCGAGCATCATGCCGCCCGGAAAGGCGTAGTTTTCGAGGACGACCTGGTGGATGATGCCCGAACCAGGAGCCCAAAAGCCGCCACCGTACTTGGCGCTGACATCTTGGAGGAAGGAGTACACCTCGGCGTTGGTGTCGTTGGCAACAGCCAGGTCGGTATCACCGTCGACACGAGCCTGGATGAGGTGATCGCAGTGCGTCGTGGTGGGAACCGCTGTTTCTGGCAGTCCGGCGGTCATAAACTGCAGCCATGCCATCTGGGCAGTGGCATCTTGCATCGCGACCCGATCCGGGCGCAGGTCGGTGTAGGAAACGCCGCGCTCCATGCCGCCATCATCGACATCGTCGAGGTGGTTGATCAGGATCTTTTCGGTGAGGGTCAGTGACCGCCCGAGGCGCTCACGCCCCTTTGCCAACCGATCGTCCAAGGTTCCATAGACCGAGTTGACGAGTTCGATCGGAGTATTCGCAAAGACAGCCACGTGTAATCCTCATGAGTAGAGTGGGCAAACCACGGTAAGTGTATCGGCTGGGGCGATTGACGATCTGTTATCGATCGCTGTTTCGGGTCGCCTCGGGCGGTACTTAACAGCCGGTTTGTGTTGCCGATTGGACTTGGTGAAGCGAAACGGACCGAGCGTGCAGCTACTCGCGACATTGGCGTTCCTCGCGCTCCTCGTCGCGGGTTGCGGGGCCTCTGGTTTCGAGCGAAGCGATGCGATTGCCCGCTTTCAAACCAGCGGAGCGAGTGCTGTGGAAGCAACGTGCATGGCCAATGTGCTCATCGAGCTCGACCAACTCAATGCCATTGATCCGCGCGTCTCACCAGGAGAAGAAGGGGTGGCGGCGATGTTGAGCGCCGGTCAACTCTGCATCAGCACCAATGTGCTTCCCGCCGTCGAAGTTGAAGCGCCCGCGACAACAGTGGTCGACCCGTCGGTAAACCGTCCAGGCGGTGATCCTGCTGCGACCAACAATTCCGGCGAGCCACTCGTGATCGACGACGCGCAAGACCTCGCTCGGCGTCGCAGCGACGCAATCGCTGCACTCATCTCGTTTGGTCGCAGTATCGACAACGCCACCTGCGTTGTCGATCAGCTCATCGAAGTCGAGGCCACCGAGGCGTTCGACAGTCCACAATTCGGGCTCGGGCTCGACCCCAATGAGGCAACCGCATTCGCCGTGTGCCTGTAGCGCAATCTTGCGGTCGGTAGGGCGGTGCTGCGATCGCTAGGAACGCGGCCAGGTCTTCTTCTTCGAGCGACCGAACGATGGCTGCTCGGCATCGAGTTCCCACACCCGACGCCACGAGGCGGTTTGGGGTCCGGTGAGCTTTGGCGTTTCGTCGTGGTGCGCCCGTTTCTTGGCTTGCCACCAATCGGTCATTGCCTCATCAGCAAGCTCCGCGACCCGATCCTCGATCCGCGCATTGAACGAACGCGCATCTTCATCTTCTCCGCAGTGCACGGGCTCGCCGAAGGTGATCGTCGTGCGACTTGGACGAGGGAGCGAGTTTCCTTTACCAAGGATCCGACCGGTGCCCTCGATATGGACGGGAACGACCGGAACCCCAGTGCGCTGGGCAATAAAGGCCGCGCCGCCGCGAAATGGTTGGCCCCAACCGTCGGGGCTGCGGCCACCCTCGGGGAACACCACGAGCGACCAGCCCTCTAAGATCAGATCGCGGGCGAGATCGGTCGACGCCCGGCTGATCTTTGTGCGGTCGATCGGAATTGCACCGATCACCAACGCCGAAAGCGCACCGGTGACTCGGGTGCCAAAGAAATAGTCGGCCGCCGCGCCAATGACGACATTGTGACGCCATGGGGTCGGCAACGAGCTAAGCAACAGCGGTGTATCGAGGTGACTGTGGTGATTGGCCGCAAAGACCGCCGGACCCGTCAGCTCGCTCAACCGGTCAGCGCCCCGCTTGGTGGGCTGAGCCAGACCATGCATCATTGGGCGAACCATCGTGTCGATCAGCGCGGCTCGGGTCATTCGTGCCGGCTCGCTACGCGCCCAATCGGTCGGGAAGTTTGTGCCCGTCATGGTCGGACAATCCGGTAACTCGACCGACTGAGGAACCGTCGGCGCCGTAAACGGGAAGGGCAACGCCTGCAGCGGACGCCGAAGCCTGCCGACCAAGGGCACCTCGGTGCCGGCCAGTCGTTGGGACATCCGCGATCGGAAATCGGTTGGCTCCATAGCTACTTCACGTCCGCCATCAGCATTGGAGGGTTGTGGAAATGGGTGATCGTCGGCTGTGGCCCGACCGTGTCTGTCGACATTTCGAGTGCGTCTTGCAGCGTCGACGCCGGGCGGAAGCCGAGTCGGCGCACCGCCTTTGGATCGCCACCAACAATGATGACCTGGCCGAGGTGTTCGAGCGCATGAGCGCACCAGTACCACATGTAGAACGGGTGGACGCCGTGGTAGGCGTAGCTCGTCCGATAGAGATGGCGGTACCACTCGTCTTCTGCGTACTGCTTTTCGTACTTCTTTTCGATCTCACGGGGATCTGTCGTATCGGCGAGCACCTGCTCGAAGAAATCAACGTAACTCGGGTGATGTACCGGGTTGAAATCCCACGGTGTTGGGTGGCTCATGATGAGTACGCCGCCCTCACGAACCAATGGCTTGCCCCGGTACAGGTTGAAGAAGTAGCCAAGGCCAAGGACTGCGACGAGGATTGGGTTCATCACCGAGTTGACGTTGTACGGCGAGATGTACGGCAGGCCCATCGTCATAATGTCGGTTTGGCCTTCGACCTGGACGAGGTGCTGAGCAAAGGTGTTCTGGGTCGTGACCTTATGTACGGCTTCGATCTCGCCAGCCTGGACCGACGTCAGCTCATAGGGAGCCTTCCAATTGTGGAAGACCCGACGGCGAGCGCCAGCCGACATGTAATTGAGGCCGCCCTGCATTGCAAGGAACTTCGCCCGATCACGGCCCGTCCACTCCCACTCACGTTTCTGCAACATCGACAGCGGCCCGGTCTCGCCGAACGTGTTGTTGTTGATCGTCGTCTCGATTTGGAAGATCTTGACGCCAGCGTTGCGGATGACATCGCCCTGGCGCCAGTTTTTCGTGTGCAGCTCGGAGTTCGGCGGATCCATAAACGATGTGGACTTGACCATCGTGTCGACGTTGTGGTGATGACGTAGTGCGGTGTAGCCAGACAAGCCAGTCGCCGTGCTCTTATGGCCGCCGTCCATCGAGACCAGGTTGATGTTCACATAGACGGTCAGATCGCTGTCGACCGCACGCTTGGAAATCTGGACCTCTTCACCATGCAACGTCTCACCGAGGTGGGTCATGCCATCAGGGTCTTCGGCATCGTGGTTGTACAAACGTCCGCTTGGCGCAAACGCGTCGTACACACGGTCGCCGACGGCGTGGCGGAGTTCGGCCTCGGTCATACGGCGATGAAGTGCAAGTGCCGCAATGATGTGGACATCGTCGACGCCAACTTCGGCGGCGATATCGAGCACGGCCTCGATGATGCGCTGACGGATATCGGGCTTGCGCATTGGGGGCAACGGCAAGCTGATGTCGTCGAACGCGATCGTCAACTTCATGTTCGGCTTCATCAAAGCCCGGAGCGGTTCGGAATCGATTGGGTTGTCGAGCGCATCGCGAATGGCTTGGTTGGGGTTCTCGAGCCCGCGCATTGGCTCGGCCGGGTAGATGATGCGAGACCTGCCGACCGGCAGCTTCTCCATCTTGAAGTTCTCACCGTGGTGAAACAGCACCGGTGGGGTCGACGCATCGACATCGAGGACCAATCCTGGTCGTGGTGCTTTGCGGGGGCTCATCGTCGGGTCTTCTCCTCAGCAACACCAGGGCTGCGGTTCATCATTGCGCTCAGCACGGGTTCGGCAAGAGCGCCGGTCCGTGGAGCAAGGGGTAGTGGTCGGCTTGGGGCGCCGGATTGTTTTTGGAAGTCTTCGACCAGCCAGCCACGTTTGCGGGCAATGCTGGCAAGTTTGGTTTCAGGGTTGACCGCCACCGGGAAGCCAACGGCTTCGAGCATTGGGAGGTCGCTGCTGGAATCGGCGTAGGCCACCGACTCTCGCAAGTCGATGGTGTTGGCCGCGGCATAGTCGGCGAGGGCTTGGTACCGGTTCTCAGCCGTTGGCGGCACCGAAGTCATGCCGCCGGTATATCGGCCGTTGACCGATCCCATCTCGGCCGAGATGATGTCATCGAATAGCGGGCGAAGGGGCTCGATCACAAAGTCGAGAGCGCCGGTGATGAGCAACGTCTTGTGGCCGAGCGCCCGGTGCGCACGCACTCGACGAATCGCTGCTGGAAACGACTTGCTCAGCAGATAGTCGCTCAGCAACTCCTGCGCGTCGGCCGCGATCTGGTCGACCTCGGCTCCCCGATAGTTGCGGTAGAAGCTTCGCAGAAAGTCGCTGCGGTCCTTGCGATCGAGAGCCAACCAACCCGGCCCCTGCGATAGTGCTTTTGCAGCAAAGACCATGCGGTCGCGCGGCGACAGATTGCGGGTGGCGAGCCAGGCGAACGAAGTGACCACGTTCGAGGCAATGATCGTGTTCTCCAAATCGAACACGGCCATCTGACGGTCGGGGGAAAGCACCTGTTCGCGAAGGCGGGTCGAGCGGGTTGGGCCGGTCTTCTTACCGGGCGTGGTCTTTGCCCGTGCTTGGCGAACAACCGACGGAAGGTGCACGTTCTGGACGTAGTGCTTCCAGTCGATGACTCGCGGATCGAACCCGAAGTCGGCCTGATCCTGTTCGGAAAGCTCGTCCCAAAGTCCAAGCAAATTGTCGAGACCATAGAGCGCTTCGCACTCGGCGTACGCGCCGTAGAGCTCGACATAGCCCGACGCCTGGTCGAGTAGCTCTTTGCGAGCTTGCAATTCCATTGCGTACGCAGCAGTGCGTCCTCGAAGCGGCAACTTCTCAAGCACTTGGTCGGCGCGTTCGAGCCCCGAGCGTGCCCGCCGCAGCTGGCGTTCCACCCGACCGCGGCCCGGGAACTGCCACGCCGCCACAGCGATGGGCTGACCGAGTTCGTCATAGATTGGGTTGCGGGTGAACCAGTCTTCTGCGTAGTCGACGAGGAACTTGTAGCGCAGAGGGTTTGCGCTGCCAGAGGCGACTTGGGTGACGTCGGGGCCATCGTCTTTTGGGCCTCGTGCGGCGACCGCAACGATTGCTGCGACCACCATGTCGACAGGGATGACGTCGACAACTCCTTCGGGCACGCCAGGGAATTCGCTCAGGAGGCCACGTGCATACGAGATGATTACCGGTTCGGCCATGCGGAACCCGCGAATCCACCCAGCGACGGGTTCTGACCATGCCGACTCGATAATCGACGGGCGAACAATCGACACCGGAACGTCCGCACGCTTTTCGACGAGCGCCAGCTCGCCGAGTGCCTTGGTGTAGGCATAGGCATCGGGGAAGCCGAGCGAGCTTGCTCGGGCCCGTCCGTTCTCGACCATTTGAGACGTGACCCACGCTTGGCGAAGGCTTTCGGTCTTCGCCGCGAGTGCGGGCGTTCCGACTGCGCCGAGTTCGCGTTGGGCGTCGGAGCGGAATTGCGACAGGCGTTGTGGTTGACGGCTTGCGGTTTCCTCGTCGAGCCGGCTCCGGCGGGCGGCGTCAACTTCGCGGCGCCAATCGACGTCGACAAAGAACGGGCTCTCATCGACGAGTTGCTCGGGAGCTGCACCTCGCCGGCTACCAGCGACATAGCAGGTCGAGACCGCAACGAGATGCGGTGTCACGCCGTGTTCATTGCAGAGGTTCGCAATTCGTTGGGGGCCGAGGAGGTTGACCTCGACTGCTGTGTCGAGTGGAGAATCGAACGACACCGTGGCGGCCGAATGGATGATCACGTCGGCGGTGAGCCAAATCTTGAGGTCGTCGCCCGAAAGCCCCAAACCATCGGTTCCGACATCGCCTGCGACCGCGGTGACGCGGCGCTCGCAATACTCGGCGAATGCCTCCTTGCCCATCTCGTTTCGTAGGCCGTTGAACGCGTCGTTTTTGAGGACATCGCGGGTGACGCGAGCGCTCGCTCCCCGCCGGCCAGGTCGGACGAGCAGGATGAGTTCGCAATCGGGGACAGAACGCACGAGTCGTTCGACGAGAGCGGTTCCGAGAAACCCGGTAGAACCGGTGACCGCAACGCGCTTTCCCGCTAGTTGTTCAGGTATCACAAGCATGTGTTCTAGCAGTAGAACGCGGCCGTCTACCAATTGGTAGAGGACAAAGATTGCGGACTAGGATCGCGAACGTGAGCACCCGTCAGCGCATCCTTGCAACGGCGCTCGAGTCGTTTGGAACGACCGGCGTCGATGGGACGTCGCTCGACGCGCTCGCTCGAGACCTCGACCTTGCGAAACAGTCGATTCTCTACCACTTCAATTCGAAACAGATCCTCTTCCAAGCAGTTGTCGACGAGGCCGCATCGGAGTTCATTGCCGAACTCGATTCCGAGGTCGACGGCGTCGATCCAAACGACGTTCTCGCCCAAGTCGAGAGCGCCGTGCGCGTGGTCTTTCGCCTCGCCTTGCAACGCCCCGCACTGCTTGGACTGCTTCGGGAAGCTTCGCGGCCGGGATCCAGCGTGGCGGTGCAGCTAACGGGCCGGCTGTCGCACCACATCGATGCTGCCCAGGGTGCCCTTGAGCACGCGCTCTCCGACGGTCGAGTCGCCGGCACGAACGCCCGGCTGCTGTTGTTCTCGTTGTACTCAACCATCATGGGAGTGGCGACCGAAGTCGAGGTCATGCGGGCAATGGGCGTCGAGCCAAGTCTGCGAACGCTCGCAGAACGCCGAACCGAACTGCTCCGATTTCTCGAAGCCGCCCTCGTTCCTCAAACCATTTCTGCCGGAGTGACATCATGATCGAATTGCTCGTGCTCGCCGGTGGAATCGTTGCTGCTGGCATGAGTGGCATGTGGGTTACGACCCGGCGTCGCACCAACAAGGGCAACACCGCAGTCGCGATCGACCGCTTCGAAAACGCGGCCCGCCGTGTCTCGTCTGCTCAGGCTCAATGGTTCGATCTGCAAAACGAGGCAGTCATCATCAAAGGTGGCCTCGACGACCAAGACGCGGCCCGCCTTGCCCGAGTCGAGTCCGAAACCCACGAGTGCTCTCGCGAGCTGTACGAAGCGTGGTTGCCGGTCAGCGACGTCGACGCAGGTGCAGTCGCGTCCTATGACGACGACTCCCGAAAGACGGTGAGCGAATACAAGTTGGAGGCGCTTGCGGTCGTCGAGCGATTCGAGAGAAAGCTCAACGAGCTCGAAACGGTTCTCGACGAGCTTCGAAAGTAGGGGCCAGCCATTTCTTGTTGACTATGGTCGACGTATGCAACGAACGCTCTACCTTTTGGCGGCCATGGTTGTTGTCGCCGGCACGGTGCTCACGCCAACGTCGTCGATTGCTGCCCAAGTCGATGCCTGCGATGACCTCATCGACCTTTTTGGTGTGGATGACCCCGGCGCGCTTCGGTCGGCAATCGCTGATGCAGAAGCAGAGACCGGACTCGACTTTCACGTGTTCGCCACCAACACGCTGGCAGGCGGCCAAGACCTCGATGCCGCATCCTTTGCGAACTGTTCGGAGGCGTACATCGTCCCCGGAGAGGTAGCCGACGACACGGTGGTCTTGGCTGTTGCTGTTGAGAGTCGAGACTTTGCGGTGGTGTACGGTGAGAATCTCAAGAGTCGCCTCGATGACGACGTCGATGCGATCTTCGATCGAATGGCCGCATGGTTCCAGAACGGCGATTTCGGGCAAGGTTTAGCGGCCGGAGTCGACGAAGCCGTCGATGGCCTGGCCACCGAGCCGTCGAATACGACCGGCGTTGTCGTTGGCGGTATTGGGCTCGCCGCTGCTGGGGTTGGGGGAGGCGTCGCAGTCAACGCTGTTCGGCGAAAGAATCGGCGCGAACGCGAGACAGCGGCAGCTGAGTATGACAAGGCGTCGGGTGAAGTCACCGAGGTGCAAGCCCGCTGGTATGACGCTGAACAGACCGCGTCGTATCTGTCGGGACGGCTGACTGGGTCGAGTATGGAACGCCTCGAGATGTCCCAAATCGAAGCCGCCCAAGCGTCGCTCCGACTGTACGACGCGTGGTCGCCGGTGTCTGAGCTCGACGGCGACCGGGTCGCCGATTTGGACGACGAGGCGCGGGCCGAGGCGTTCCGACACGTGTATGCCGCTGCTGCAATTGCGAAAGAAAACACCGCAGCGCTCCAGAAGTTCGAAGCGTCGCTGTCCGAGCTCGATGGTTCGGTCGATCAGATGGGGACGCTGCACACGCAAACAACCGAACGCATTGCCGGGGGACGTGTGGCAGCAGCAGCACGGTCAGTGGAAGGCTGGGACGTGGCGGCGGCGACCGAACGCCTCGACCAACTCGACAACGCGCTCGGTCATATCGACGCATTCGCGCTCCGCATCGACGTCGACGAGATGAAACCAGCGCTCGAGCCGCTCGCGACGGAGGCCGCTTCGATTGCAGCCGATCTCGAATCGCTCGACGAGCGTCGAGATAGTGCGACGGCTCGACGTGCCACGGTAGCGAGCGAAGCAGTGGGTCAGCTGCGTCGCGTCGGCGCCACCGCAACGATGATCGATTCCTGGAAGATGGCCCACGCCGCCGACTCGTTCGACGGGGTGCTCGGGCATCCAGCCGAGGCAGCAAAGCAGTTGGAGCGGGCCCAACAGTATGTGGCCGAGGCCGATTCGGTTGGCGAGATCCCGCGCACTGTCGGCGTGTTGCGAGAGGTCGTGGCCGATCTCGATGCCGCAGATGTCGCGATCGACCTCGCCGACGAACTGTTGGACGAACTCGACGCGCTCGATGTCGAGCTCGCCGCAGCACTCGATGAGGCGCCGGCAGCGGTCGCCGAAGCGCAGGCTGATGCCGCTGTTCTTCGAGACTATGTGGCCACGAACCGTCTCGATCTCGCGCCACCCGCCCACGAGGCTGCCCGACGCATCGCTGCCGATGTTGCCGATGCTGAGGCGGCGCTTGCACAAACACCGCCCGATTCGCTTCTTGCGATCGAGCTGGCCGAGGAGGTGGGCAACGAGGTCGATGAGCAGCTCGGCAAGTTCAAGGCCACAGTCGCCGAACGCGAGCGCATTCGTCATGCCGCGCAAAGTCAGCTCCGGGCTGCTCGCACGTCGATCGAACGCGCTGACCGACACGTCGACAGCCACATGTTTTCTGGGCGTCAGTCGAAGAACGCCCAAGCCCAGGTCGACGAACTTCGTCTGGAGTACAACCAGCTGGTGGCCGACGTGTCGACGAATCCCGAACGGGTTGGTCAGCGCGCTCGGGCAATGACCACCATTGCCGATCAGCTCTACACCGAAGCGCAGCGGCGCCAGCGCGCCAGCCGGGGTGGCGTCATCCTCGGTGGCGGCGGGTATGGCGCTGGCCGAAGTCGCAGCCGCGGCTATTCGGGTGGTCGCAGCCGAAGCAGCAGCAGATCGCGCAGCAGTGGACGGTCGCGCCGTTCCGGCGGCCGCCGCGGCAAGTTCTAAAAGTGTGCTCCGGGGTCAGACCCCGGAGCACACTTTTGGCGGATCCCGGCGCCTAGAATATGGGGCGATGGCACGGAAGTTCTTTCCACTGGCGACCCGAGCGGTCGCGGTATCGACCACCGCGCTAATTGTTCTGCTCGGATCTCCGCTCGCAGCCGAGACCGACACCACAACCACCGCCGCTCCAGAAACCGGGGGTGTTCCCTGGTTCTGGGTGGGGTTCGCCCTCGTCATCGCAGTGATCGTGCTCATACTCAAGCGACTCGGACCGAGCAGTGAAGGGGACCCGAGATTTGCCGACGGCGGCGCGAGCGCAACCTTTCTCAGCACACTTCCCCGTGACCTAGACGAACCCGGCGACCTCACCGAATGAGAGAAGAATCCCGATGATCCCCGACATCTGGGCGAGCTATCGAAGGCTTCCACTCGGCGTACAGCTCTGGGTTGGCCTGTGGCTTGCCCCGATCAACATCGCGACCGTGTTGTTTATCTCAGACCGCAACGGCCTGTGGATCTTCCTTCTCTCCATTGCTGGAATGGCCCCGAACCTGCCGATCATGATGCACGCGCGAGGGCTGACAAGACTCATGGCCTTGCCCCACCTGATCATATGGACCCCGCTCATGCTGCTGCTAGCGGTCACGCTGCTGCAAGGCACAACCACGACACACGAGGTGTTTCTCGTTGCGCTGCTGCTAACGAACGGCATCTCGCTCGTGTTCGACGCGATCGACTATCAGAAGTGGCGACACGGCGACCGAGCCATTGCCTAGCCGCTACTACCTAGCCGCTACTCCCTAGCCATAGTGGGCTGAGTGAGCTCGCTAGATTCCAGTATTGCGAATACGGCGTCCATGACGCTCATAGGCAAGATCGATGAGCTCGTCGATCAAATCGGGATAACTCAACCCCGACGCTTCCCACATCTTTGGATACATCGAAATCGGCGTGAACCCAGGGAGCGTGTTCAGCTCGTTCACGAGCCAACCGCGGCCCTCCGGCTCGTAGAAAAAGTCGGCGCGAGCCAAACCATCCACCCGTAAGGCCCGATACGCAGCGACGGCCATCTTCGACATCTCGGCAATCTCGGAGTCGTCGAGCGGCGCAGGGATGAGCAGCTTTGCGACACCATCGTGATACTTATCCTCGTAGGTATAGAAGTCGGCACCAGCCACGATCTCACCAGGAAGCGACGTTCGCGGTGACCGGTTGCCGAGCACGGCAATCTCGATCTCGCGTCCCTCAATTGCCTCCTCGACGACAAGCCACTCGTCATATGACGCTGCAAGAGCGAGTGCCTCGTCGAGTTCTTCTGTGGTTTCAGCGCGGCTCACGCCGACCGACGAACCCATGTTGGCCGGCTTCACAAACACCGGGCTGCCGAGTTCACGAAGCAGATTTGTCGACGTTGCTGGGGTGATCTCATCGACGTTAAAACCAAACCATGCCGCCTGCGGTATCCCCGCCGATGCAAGCGCATGTTTCGCTGCGATCTTGTCCATCGAGAGTGCGCTGCCGAGAACACCAGCACCGACATAGGCGACATTTGCGAGCTCGCACATTCCCTGAAGCGTGCCGTCCTCACCCATTGGGCCATGCACGAGCGACAACACCACACCGCCCGAGGACGCCGCCTCGGTCATCATCGCGAACGGATCGATTGGCTCACCGGCCGGATCGAGGGACTCGGCGTCAACATCGACCGCGACCCGATTCCACGTACCGTCGCGCCCAATGCCGATGGGTTCGATGTCGTACTGGTCTGCGCGCACTGCCGCCAGAACGTGCTTCGCCGTCACACACGACACGTCGTGTTCAGCCGACTGTCCGCCAAACAAGACAATGAGGCGGCGTCGCAACGTGGCGTCCGCAGTGGAGGAGGTTTCAGAGGATGTCGCCATGGATAGCCAACAGTAGTAGGCGAGCCGTCTAGCGTTGCCACACGTGAGGTTTACATCGTCAGAAATCGCAGAAGCAGTCAGCGGAACCGTCCACGGCCCGGAAGTCACCGTTGATGGTTCGAACCAAGACAGTCGCACCATCCAACCCGGCCAGCTGTTCATACCACTGGTTGCCGAGCGCAACGGACATGACTACATCGAGCGGGCCATCGCCGATGGAGCCTCGGCATATCTGACCCACGAAGACGGCGCGCTGGCCACAAACACCACCTCGGGAACCGGCGTTCTCGTCAACGACACGACGATCGCAATGCAACAACTGGCGATCGCCGCACGAGCAAAGATCGACGGACCCGTCGTAGGTATCACCGGATCAGTCGGCAAGACCTCGACAAAGGACCTGCTCGCAGGTGCCATTGCCAGCACGTTCAACAGCCACCACTCGGCAAAGTCGTTCAACAACGAGATCGGCGTGCCCCTCACGCTACTCAACGCCCCAGAAGGAACTAACGCAGCCGTCATTGAAATGGGAGCCCGCGGCATTGGCCACATCCGCGAACTGTGCGCCATGGCCTCACCGACCGTCGGGATCGTCACCACCGTCGTCGGCGCCCACACTGGCGAGTTTGGTTCGGTCGAAAACATTGCAGTCGCCAAAGGCGAACTCATCGAAGCACTGCCCCCAAATGGACTCGCGGTACTCAACGGCGACAACCCACTCGTGTCGGCAATGGCCAACCAAACAAGCGCCCCGACCCTGACATTTGGCTACGACGCCGACAACGACGTGCGAATCGAAGCCGTCGAACTCGACGACGAACTACGGGCAACCTTCACCATCGCCACCGACTGGGGCCGAGTCGTTGCCCGTCCACCTACCCGCGGCGCACATATGGCAACCAACACCGCTGCCGCAGTGGCCACAGCGTTATGGATGGGCGTGTTGGTTCCCGATATCGAAGCCGGGCTTCAACGCGTCGAGGTTTCCCCGTGGCGGATGGATGTTCGACACTCCGCCGGCGGGGGACTGGTTATCAACGACAGCTACAACGCAAACCCGACATCGATGATGGCCGCGTTGGACTCACTCGGCCGACTTCGACACCCACGAAAGGTCGCCGTTCTCGGATACATGGGCGAGTTGGGCCCAATGGAAGGTGACGACCATCGTGCAGTCGCCGAGGCGGCACGATCCATCGGCGCCGAAATCATCACCGTCGGCACCGACCTGTACGGGATAGCGGCGCTCGAACAGGCCAGCGACGCGCTCAACGTGATTGGCCAGCTCTCAGATGATGTTGCAGTTCTGGTGAAAGGATCGCGTTCTGCTGGGCTCGAGGTCCTTGCCGAGGCCCTGCTGCTGCGTTGAGCACACGCACTGCCATCACCTGCCGATACGTTCAACAAACCAGGTAGCCACCGGGCAACGGCCCATCCATTTGGTTCGGTCGGTATAGGTACACATGGCCGAACACGAAGTAATGTTGCCGAGAATGTCTACCCACTACGACACGCTCGGCGTCGCAAAGAATGCGACCGCCAAGGAGATTCGCAAAGCGTATCTTCGTCGCGCTCGGGCCCTACACCCAGACCGTCAGCAAGGCCGATCACCGGCCGACGCCCGACGCGCTGAAGAAGCAATGCAACAAGTCAACGTCGCGTGGAACGTACTGTCCGACGTCAAGAAACGATCCGAGTACGACGACAAACTCAACCCAAAGAGCACGACGCGTCAAGCCGGTCAACCACGTCCCAGCGCATCACGGCGCCCCAACAACCCGCCACCGCGCAGCCCACAGCCCTCGCCAACAACCAATGGTCGGCGTTCCATCGACGACGAGCCCGGCGACGGATCGGTCAGCGTGTGGGCATCGCTGCCCGTGCTGATCATCGTCGGCATCATCCTAGGAATATTGCTCGTCACCGCCTTCGACAACAACGATGCCGGAGGCGAGAACCGACCAGTTGCTCCCGCCCTCGACGACCAAATGCGCGACGACGACTGCTTTCTGTTCGTCGCCGACAGCATCCAACAAGTGTCGTGTTCGACCGGTCGAGCCGAAGGGCGCGTCGTCGATATCGTCCCCGACCCGGGAAATTGCCCGGCGAACACCGAGAACACGATCCAAGACGATCTCGTGCTCTGCTTTGAACGCCTCATCCCAGGAAGCGTCAACGCCGTCACCGAGTAACGACCGACGCAATGCTCAGCAGTTACTGAAAGTCGAGGTGGAGATGATCGTCTTCACGCAACGCCATTGCACTACGAAGCGTCGATCCAGGCTCGCCACACATCCAACACGACGAATCTTCGCTTGCGGTCCACGCAACATCACAGGAGTGACAGCGGTATCGAACGCTAACGGTGATGGGCATTGGCTGGGTAGCGGTTCCTCGCATACCCCCCAATCGGTCGTCGACCGCCATATCTGAGCAACTGCGTCAGTCTGTCTGCCGGCGGCGATACCATGAACCGCCCCGGGCCGTTAGCTCAGCTGGCTAGAGCGCTGCCTTCACACGGCAGAGGTCACTGGTTCAAGTCCAGTATGGCCCACGGCAATGCTTCGCATTGCGTCAAATTTCGGCCCTGGGGGCCGAAATTCGCTTTGGTCTCGGCTGCTTGGGGTGCCTTGGGGGTCGAAGTTCGCTTTGGTCTCGGCTGCTTGGGTTGTTCTGGGGTCGAAGTTCGCTTTGGTCTCGGCTGCTTGGGGTGCTTACATCTGCTTCGGTATTGCCGATGCTCTCGGTATGCCGGCGCTCACCTCCTCCACACCGCTCCTCGCACAACAACGCGTCCGATTCCGTTGCCTCACGTGCGAAGTTGCCTGGACCGCCGAAGACGACACCGGATGTTGGATCTGCGGCGAACCCGGACACGGCCTCCGCAGCGCCCTCGCCCTACGAGAAGACGACCACCTTCACCTCGACTTTCAATAACATGTCGGACTTCCGCCGACACCGTCCGTTGCCCTGCGGTTCGCTCCGCGAGCTCCGCTCTTGGTGACCTTGTCGGACTTCTGCCGACACCGTCCGTTGCCCTGCGGTTCGCTCCGCGAGCTCCGCTCTCGGTGACCTTGTCGGACTTCTGCCGACACCGTCCGTTGCCCTGCGGTTCGCTCCGCGAGCTAGGGGCAAGGCCGTATTGCCCATGAAGTGCCGACCACAAGGCTGGTATTCCTTTTCGTGTGGAGGTAACGCGTCATCGCCTAGGCGCCTCAAAGCGCCTCAAGATGCAAATGCTGGTTGGTATGGCATTTGGGTTTCTTGTTGTTGCGATGTTCGGTGTTGCCTCCGCCGACGATACCCCAACGTCGGATCCGGCTCTGCCGGATGTCGAGTTGGCACCGGCGGTGGTCGTGGCTGCCGGTGCCGATTCGGTCAACACAAATGCGATCACTCGGCTCTCGACCGACGCAAACAGCGTCCTTCAACGAGGTACCGCATTCCAGCTCGATGATGGCCGTATCGCCTCTGTCGCACATGCCCTTATCGATGCCCGAGGGGCATTGCTCGGCGATCCAGCGACCGAACAACTCGACCTCGACACGGTCGCTATCTCGCGTCTGCACGATCTGGCCGCAGTCGCAGCAGACCAGCTTCCCGAATCACTGTCCGTTTCTCCAGACTCCGGCTCCGTTGGCCAGGTAGTCGCTCTCGCCGGAATCCCCGAGAGCGGGCGGATCGAAGTCGTCACCGGAGAAATCATCAGCCGAACCTCCGGTACCGGATACGGAATTGGTCGGCCCGATGTGTACGTCATCGCAGCGGCGGTCGAGCCCGGGTGGTCCGGCGGTCCCGTCGTCGACGCAAGCGGCCGGGTCATCGCAATCATTGTTGGACGAGAAGCCCGTAGTGGCGTCACGCTGGCCGTCCCAATCGAATACCTGCCCGAACCGTAACCAGACCGACGTCTCGTCGCCGTGCGTCCTCGACGCGGCATTACTAGCCTTGCAACATGAGCTTTGCAGTCGTTCTCGTCGGTGGCACAATCCCCGATAAGCGGCTTCTCGACGGGGCTGATCAAGCCGAGGTGATTATCGCCGCCGACGGCGGTGTTCGCATTGCCCGTACCCACGGCCTCCCGATCCACCTCGTCGTCGGAGACCTCGACTCTGCCTCGGATGGCGACCTGGCATGGGCACGCGCCGAGGGGGCCGATGTGCTCGAACACCCGGCCGACAAAGATGCCACCGACCTCGAGCTCGCACTCGAACGCGCCGAACACACCGGCGTGGAGCGAATCGTTGCGGTTGGGGTCGACGGAGGCCGACTCGATCACGAACTCGGAAACTGGGCCACGCTGTGCGGCCAGCGCTCGGCTCGTGTCGACGTGCACACGATGGCCGGATGGGCAACGGTGCTCCACGCAGACACGCACGCATCGGTCGACCTGACCGGCAAGCCAGGAGACCTCGTTTCGCTGCTTCCCCGGTTTGGTGACGCCGAGGGAGTGTCGACCACCGGCCTGCGTTGGGAGCTCGACGCAGAAACGCTTAGCGGCGCCAGCACTCGAGGCGTGAGCAACGAGTTCGTCGGCGAAGAAGCGACAATCCGGGTCGCAGCCGGCACGCTGATGGTCGTGCGCCCGACGATCTGCGCGCTCGACGACTAGTTCCCAACGGACCCAGCATCAACATCGCGTGTGCGGCCGTGCGCCGGTTCAGGCTTCGGCTTCGCTGGACACCCGAGGACCGCTAGCCTCTGCGCCATCGGCACCATACTTGGCTTCCTGGCAGTAGCACTGCTCGTCTCGGCGAACGCATTCTTTGTGGCGGCCGAATTTGGTTTGATCGCCGTCGACCGTTCGCGGATTAACGAAGAGGCCGAGCGCGGGTCTCGTTCAGCAACCCGCGTGCAGAAGCTGGTCGGA
The DNA here is from genome assembly GCA_938084885.1 of uncultured Acidimicrobiales bacterium. Taxonomy (GTDB): domain Bacteria; phylum Actinomycetota; class Acidimicrobiia; order Acidimicrobiales; family SHLQ01; genus SHLQ01. The sequence goes on along the minus strand of CALKGG010000017.1, from coordinate 6,481 downwards.
AACCTGTCGTACCACTTGTCTGGTGCACAGCTCGGTATCACCGGCTCCACCCTGATTCTCGGCTTCATAGCGAAACCGACGCTGGCAAGCCAGATCGAACGAGTGCTCGGCGGCGTCGTCAGCGGAACAGCAATCTCGGGACTGTCCGTCGTCTTGGCGGTCGCGATGGCGACGGTCTTTCAGATGGTCGTGGGCGAATTGGTTCCCAAGACCATTGCGATCGACCGACCCTTCGATGTGTCGATTCTGCTCGGCCCCGCAATCGTGGCGTGGGGCACGATCGCAAAGCCGATCATCTTGGGCTTCGACGCAGCGGCGAACGCCATTGTTCGACGCCTCGGTATGGAGCCTGCCGAAGAACTCGAACATGTGCGCTCGCTCGACGAGATCGGTCGGCTGATCGTCACGTCGGGCGAGGAGGGCATCCTCGATCAAGAAGACGTCGCGCTGTTGACCCGCAGCATCCGGCTGAGCGACAAGACCGCCGCCGAAGCACTCATCCCGCGGGTCGAGGTCATCGCGCTCGATCGTCACTCAACCGGCGTTGACCTCGTCGAGCTCGCCACTCGGTCCGGGCGGTCCCGTTTTCCGGTGTACGGAGACGACGCCGACGATGTGCTCGGTGTGGTGCACATCAAGGCAATTCACGGGGTCGCCAGAGACGCACGAGCAACCACACCGGTAACCGAACTCATGAGCGAACCCGTGTTCATCCCCGAGTCCGTCGATCTCGATGTGCTCCTTCAGGGAGTGCGGGAGTCGCGCAACCACCTCGTTGTGGTGGTCGACGAGCATGGGGGAACCGCAGGGATTATTACCCTCGAGGACATCCTCGAAGAGATCGTTGGCGAAATCGACGACGAGTACGACAGTCCGCCAACGGCATTGACCACCGTCGAAGGGGAGGGGACCTACCTCATCTCCGGAGCACTGCACCATGACGAGGTCCTCGATGCGTGTGGCTTTGAGATGCCCGAGGGCGAATACGAGACACTGGCAGGGTTCGTCCTCGACGAGCTCGGACGGATCCCGTCTCCGGGTGCACGGTTCTCACGCGATGAGTGGCGCTTCGAGGTCGTGGCGATGGACCGGTTGCGTGTCGCATCGATACGACTCGTTGCCCCGTCACCGCTGGTGGAGCACACGGCATGAGCACGTCGCTCGCACTCGTCATCTCCCTGTTTCTCATCGTGATTAATGGCTTTTTCGTTGGCGTCGAGCTGGCGTTCGTTGCCAGTCGGCAAACGAAGCTCGAAGCAATGGCCGAAGATGGGGCGAGAGGCGCGAAGGTCGCATCGGAATCGGTCGAGAACATCACCCAACAGCTCTTCGCCGCTCAGCTGGGCATCACCATTGCATCGTTGATCTTGGGTCTGATCGCCGAGCAGGCAGTCGCGCACATCATCGAGTCCGTGCTCTCATCGGTCATCGAGATTCCCGAGAGCCTGCTCCACAGCATTGGGTTTGTCGTTGCGCTGTTCATCGTGGTGTTCGTACACACCGTCTTTGGAGAGATGGTGCCAAAGAATGTGGTCATCGCAGCGCCCGAGACTTCGGCCCGATTCCTCGCTCCGATACATGCTGTCATCGTGACCCTCGTGAGTCCGATCATTTGGGTGCTCAAGCTGCTCGCACGTCCATTGCTGCGTCTCGCCGGGGTCGATCCCGATGCGGGCCTAAACAAGGCATCGACGCCGACCGAGCTTGTGCGGTTGCTCGATGTATCTCGCGAAGAGGGCCTCGTCGAGGAACAGGAGCATGCGCTGATTACCGGAGCGCTCGACTTTGGTGACATCCGGGTGCAATCGGTCATGATCCCGCTCGACGAGATCGTGTCTGTTTCACTGACCGCGACAGTCGCCGACGTCGAAGCGCTCGTCGTCTCTAAAGGGCACAGTCGAATCCCGATTCGTCAGACCGTCGGTGATGACTTCCGCGGATTCGTACACGCAAAGGATCTCGTCCGACTGCCGGCCGAGGCAACAACCGATGTCGTGCCGCTCGAGCTCGTTCGTCGCATGCCGAAGATCGGCATTGAACAAACGGTCGAGGACATGTTGCTCGTCATGCAACGCAATCGCCGGCACATGGCATTGGTGACCGCCCACGGCAAGGTCGTTGGGATGGCGACGCTGGAAGATGTTCTCGAAGAACTCGTCGGAGAGATCTACGACGAGACCGATCAGGAATAGCCGGCAGCGAGCCGTGCGGTCGGCCCGGGCAACGTGATTCCGAGTGAGGCGCTGAGCGTGGTGTCCAAACTGACATCGCTCGCACGCGGGCCGAGCTGTGGGTCCTGTGTGCGGCCGACAAGTCTTTCAACGTCGAGACCGAGTGCGCAGGCGAGCACCGTCGCCAACTCGAGTCGGTTCTGGCGTTCGGTTCCTGCCACGTGAATTACCCCCATAACGTCCGAGCTGGTGATCTGAAGGGTGGCTTGGGCGAGGTCATCGACATGGACGGCGGTTCGGTACTCATCGGTGAAGAACGCGATGTCGCCGTCGTGAACCGCCCGATGGACGAGTTGCTCCTGAGGGGCGCTGGGGTCTCCGTAGATCAGCGATGTCCGGATGATCGCCGCGGTCGGGTCGGCGGAACGCACACGAACCTCGCCTTCAGCCTTGGCCTGCCCGTACTCACCGAGCGGCGACACCGCGTCGTCCTCGCGATATCGGCGGCCGAGGGACCCGTCGAAAACGAGGTCGGTCGATAACTGAACGAACCGAATCCCGCTGCGTGCAGCCCGCAGAGCGATGGTCTCGGGAGCATCGGCACAGATGTTGGACACTCGCTCTCGTTGGCGATATGCGGCGTTGATGATGTGGGTTGGCCCTACCCGGTCGATCAGGGCGTTGACAGAGAGCGGCTCGACGATGTCGCAGCGATGCCAACTCACTCGCTCCGTAGGTGACGGTGGGCTCGATAAGTGCGTTGCATCGACGGTCCAACCGAGTTCGGCCGCGTGGAAACAGAGACGACCTCCGAGAAACCCTGTGCCTCCAAAGATGAGAAGGCGCGGTGTGTTCGACAACTAGGCGCCCATGGCGTGGTAGCCGCCGTCGACGTGAATCATCGATCCGGTCGTCGCGGGGAACCAATCGCTCAGCATCGCTACCGTCGATCGGGCGACTGCGGAGCTGTCGCGAACATCCCAACCGAGCGGTGCCTTGTCGTCCCACACGTCTTCAAATTTTGAGAACGCCGGAATCGACTTTGCCGCGATGGTGCGAATCGGTCCGGCCGCGACGAGGTTGAATCGAATGTTGTTCGGGCCGTGGGCTTTGGCCAAGTATCGGTTCGTGGACTCGAGCGCTGCCTTCGCCACGCCCATCCAGTTGTAGGCGGGCCAGCTCACGGTCGCATCGAAGTCGAGCCCGACGACCGAACCGCCGTCCGTCATGAGCGGAGTCACGACCTCGGCCAGCGTCTTGTAGCTGTACGCGGAGATTTCGAGCGCGACCTTCACGTCTTCCCAAGGGGCGGCCATGAAGTCATCGCCGAGACAGGATTCGGGAGCAAAGCCGATGGCATGGAGTGCGGCGTCGACCCGGCCCCAGGTCGATTCGAGCCGATCGCGCAGCGCAACCACGTGATCTGGGTCGGTGACGTCGAACTCGAGGACCTCGGGTTCAACGTCGAGCTTTCGAGCGGTGCGACTGGTCAAGCTAAGGCCACGACCAGCTCCCGTCAGGATGATGTTTGCCCCCTCCGCCTGTGCGAGCTGCGCCACCCCAAACGCGAGTGATGCGTCTGTGAGCACGCCGGTTATTAGAACATTTTTGCCTTCGAGCAATCCCATGGACGCAGTCTTGCTCAGGTCGGTCGCTTCGTCCACGCCGGTGCTGCCGATGTGTCCGGTCATCTGTGCGAGCGAGCTCGCCCGCTAGCGTCAATCGCATGGTCGACATGCAGCTTTACGACACGGCGACCGGGATGGTCCGTCCCTTCTCGCCGGGTTCGATCGCCAGGATCTACATCTGCGGCATCACCCCATATGACTCGACGCACATGGGGCACGCGGCCACCTATGTCACGTACGACGTGCTGCATCGGCGTCTGGTCGACCGGGGTCACGAGGTCCGTATGGTGCGAAATATCACCGACATCGACAACGATTTACTCGAACGTGCCCGGCGCGACGGGGTCAACTATCTCGACCTTGCGTTCGGACAGAAGCGACGCTTCGATGACGACCTGGAGGCGCTCGGGGTGCTCGAACCATGGAGCGAGCCCAGAGCCACCTCAGCAATTCCCGACATTCGCGGACTGATCTCGCGCATGCTCGACGACGGTGCCGCCTATGTGGTCGACGGGTGGGTCTACTTCGACCACCATGCGTCGACCGGCTTTGGGTCGATCAGCGGATACACGCGAGTCGACATGCGCACGATCGGCGAGCGGCGCGGCGAGGATCCAACCGATCGTCGCAAGAAACATCCGCTCGACACGGTCGTGTGGCAACCATCGGCGCTCGACGAACCGTCGTGGGAGGCGCCGTGGGGGAGCGGTCGCCCCGGATGGCACATCGAGTGCACGGCTCTGTCCATGCGCGAGCTCGGCACCATGGATCTGCACGGAGGGGGGTGTGATCTGGTCTATCCACATCATGAGTTCTGCGCGGCCCAACTCGACTCCGCCGGGGTCCCATCGACGGGGCATTGGACACACCAATCGTGCGTTCACCTCGAGGGGGAGCCGATGTCGAAGTCGACCGGCAACCTGATCTTTGTGCACGACCTGATCGCGAACCACGACCCGATGGTGGTGCGTCTCGCTGTGCTGTCTCAGCACTATCGCACGACCGAGTGGGAGTGGAAGGACGAGCTGTTGTTGGAGGCGACAGACCGACTCGCTCGCTGGCGGGCAGCGGGTTCTGGGGAAGGTCCGCTCGATGCAGTACGCGAGGCGCTCGATGACGACCTCGACGTCCCGACAGCACTCGCAGCGATCGACGAAGCAGCAGCCACAGGACACGGAACAAAAGCAGCCGCCGCCCTACTAGGAATAGCCCTATAACAACCGACCAACGCCTACTGTTCCTGAAGAGCCGTCGGCGATGTTTGGAGCGTCAGCGACAAACTCGAGTTTGCCGATCCCCGAAGGGGTAAGGCAATACAACGTCCTCCCGGAGGGGACGAGCAGGCTGATCCGCGAAGGCTTGCTAGTTCGGAGCTGCGTAGCCAGCGCAAGGCCGTACACCGCCTCCGGCGCAAAGCCTGCGTGGCGTTTGAACGTCTCCCAGAGGGGACGAGCAGGCTGATCAGTGAAGGCCGGAAAATTGCGGCGGAGCCGCCCGGCCTTCGCCGATCAGTTCAGGATCTGGTTGATCTGTTCGCACTCGCGGGTGCTGTCGTTGCCGTTGATCGGCGGGACGACACCGGCGCTTACGACGACAAATTCTGGCCAGCACTTGTCGGCGCCGCTGCCGCCGATGAGCACGTCGTTGCCCGCTCCACCGCTGAGCAGGTCGTTTGCCAAGTTGCCCTCGACCCGGTCGTTTCCGTGGAATCCGTCGACGACGTCGAGGCCTTGGTTGCCCAGGAGGATGTCGTTGCCGCCTTCGCCACCGAGGTAGTCGTTTCCTGGACCGCCGTTGATGATGTCCGGCTCGCCTGGATGGGTGATCGTGGTGCCACCCTCGTCGTATTGCTTGCCGTCATCGCCGAGCAAGAAGTCGTCGTCGGGTCCGCCGATGATCGTGTCGCTGCCACGGCCGCCGAGGATGTCATCGGGGCCCGGGCCACCGTGAATCCAGTCGTCGCCGAAGCCGCCGTCCATGACGTCGGCGTATCCCTGTCCGTACATGCGGTCGTTGCCGAGTCCGCCGAAGACCTCGTCGCGACCAAAGCCGGCGACCATGAAGTCGTCACCGGCGCCACCGTTCATGATGTCGATTGCGAAGCCGCCACGAATGATGTCGTTACCGGCGCCACCGTTGAGGATGTCCTGGTTCTGCTCGCCCCAGATGCGGTCGATGCCGTCGCCGCCGTTGAGCGTGTCCCCGCCCCAACCGCCGAACATGCGATCGTCTCCAGCGCCACCGAACACGACGTCGGCTCCGCCACCAGCGCGGATGAAGTCGTTGCCGTCGCCGGCGATGATCTCGTCGTCACCGGCGCGTGAGCAGATGAGGTCGTCGCCGCCGAGCGCTTCGATGCGGTTGTTGCCGTCTCCGGCAACGATGACGTCGACACCTTCGGTTCCGCGAATGACCGCGTCGTTCGAGACGATCGTTGCCGCCTGGCCACCGCACGTCTCCTGGGCTGCCGCCGGTGAGGCGGCGAGGAGGGTGGAGGCCAGTATGGTCGCCGAAGCAACCGCTAGCGATCGGGTCCTGAGCTTCATGAACTTCCCTTCGTACGCCGCGCTATCACCGAGGCTAGTTGCACTAGCTCGATAGACACCAAACGTTGTGTCGGTAAGACGGTAGTATTTCTTGATCTATGAGCGCTGTAAATGTCACCCTGCCCGATGGATCAAC
>CALKGG010000016.1 GCA_938084885.1 uncultured Acidimicrobiales bacterium | reverse complement strand
AGGGGTCATGTTTCGTGGGTGTCATGCCGATGACTCCGAGAGGCCCTATGCTTGTTTGATAATCATTCTCAAATGCTCGGAACAGTTTGGTCCCGCCGGGACGACCCACTCGCACGATCGAACCAGCGATCGAGGAGCTTGAAATGTCTGTAGAACGTCGAAGGATGCAAAGCGCTGATGTACCGGCAACGAGCTCCGCGCGTCGCCAACGTCTCCGCACGTGGTGTCTCGCGTCCGGTGTGCTGGCCCTCATGCTCGCTGCATGCGGTTCGTCTGCGGAGTCGTCTACTGCATTGACCGCCGAGGAGGTATCGGCCACGCCGCAGGCGGCATTCGCCGAGGACGACGGTCATGACGAGAACCTGGCCGATCATGACGATCATGACGATCACGACGATCACGATGACGACGACCACGACGGCGGGGCAGCCGGGCTTGGCGCTCACGTCCATGGCGCAGCCGACGTCACCGTTGCCTGGATCGGCAGTGACGTCGCGATTGACCTCATCAGCCCGACCGAGAACGTGTTTGGTTTCGAGTACGAAGCCGAAACCGAAGAAGATCTAACAACCATCGCCGATCGGACCCAGACCCTGACCTCGGCCGACATGATCGCCATTAGCAACGCAGCGATCTGCGAGTTGGCCGAACCCGTAGCCACCGAGTCCAACCGCGAAGCAAGCCACTCGGAGATCACCGTCTCGTGGACGTTCACCTGTGAAGAGCCCGACGAGATCACCGAAATCGACTTCGGCGCGCTCTTCGACGCGTTCGGCGGTTTTGAAGACATCGACGCGGAATGGATCTCCGAAACAGGTCAATCAGCAACCGAGCTGTCTCGACAGCAGACGACGATACGTCTCGAACGTTGACCGCCGACCATCCCCCAATTCTTCACCTTGAGAACGCGCGCTTTGGCTGGCCAGGACAAAGCGAACAGCTCATCGATATCGATGAGCTCCACCTCGCCGCCGGTGAACATTTGTTTGTGCGCGGGGCGAGCGGGAGCGGCAAGACCACGTTGCTCAATCTTCTCGCTGGCGTACACACGCCGACGAGTGGCACTATTCGGCTGCTCGGAACCGACCTGACCGAGCTCTCGGTCAGCCGACGCGACCAGTTTCGGGCCGATCACATCGGCGTCATCTTCCAACAGTTCAACTTGTTGCCGTACCTGACGACCCTCGAAAACGTCACGCTGGCGTGCGCGTTTTCGTCCCGCAAACAACGCCGTGCAACCGTCGATAGCGATGTCGAAACCACTGCTCGGCGGCTGCTCGACGCACTCAATCTCGTCGGCGAGTTCCACGACGCCCACGTACACAAACTGAGCGTCGGCCAACAACAGCGTGTTGCCGTTGCGCGTGCACTGATTGGCGACCCCGAAATCATCATTGCCGACGAACCAACCTCGGCCCTCGATGCCGACAACCGAGACCGCTTTGTCGACCTGCTCTTTCACGAAGCCGACGCCCGAAACTGCACACTGATCTTCGTGAGTCACGACCCCCATTTCGCCACCCGGTTCACCCGCACGATCGAGCTTGGTTCGCCAGAGCACACACCGGAACTGGCGTCATGAACCTGATTCGAATTGCGATCAAGAGCGCTCGATTTCGCCGCACGAGCCTACTGCTCACCGTCTTTACGATCGCGATCAGTGTCACCCTCCTCGTCGGGGTCGACAAAATCCGAAAAGAGTCGAGAAGTAGCTTCGTCGACACCGTCTCCCAAACCGATCTCATCGTCGGGGCACGAAGCTCACCCACCAACCTTCTGCTCTACAGCGTCTTTCGAATCGGCGACGCGACGAACAATGTCAGCTGGGAAACCTACCAAGCCATCGCTGCTCAAGATGACGTTGCGTGGACGGTCCCCATCTCGCTGGGCGACTCGCACCGCGGGTTTCGAGTAATGGGCACGACAACTGACTACTTCAACTTCTACCAGTACAGCGACGAACGTTCACTCGTCGTCGAAGAAGGGGAGCGGTTCGACGACGTCTTTGAAACCGTCCTCGGCGCCGACGTCGCCACCGACCTTGGGTACGACGTTGGCGAGGAGATCATTCTTGCCCATGGCATCGTCTCTGCCGACTTTGCGTTGCATGACGACAAGCCATTCACCGTTGTTGGCATTCTCGAGCGAACGGGAACGCCGGTCGATCGCACCGTGCACGTGAGCCTTGAAGGCATCGAGGCCATCCACGTCGACTGGCAAGGCGGCAGCCGATCGCCCGTCACGCTCGACGCCGAACAAACGCGCCAACTCGACCTCACGCCGACGTCGATTACGGCGTTCATGGTCGGGTTAGAGAACCGAGGAGAGACCTTTCGGGTGCAACGCCAAATCAACGAGTTCGCGAGCGAGCCATTGTCGGCCATTCTGCCGGGTGCCACACTCGCAGAGTTCTGGCGCACCATCTCGACCATCGAACAGGTGCTATTCGTCATCTCCGGCTTCGTCCTGGTCGTTGGACTGCTCGGCATGCTCACGACGATTCTGTCGACCCTCAATGAGCGTCGCCGCGAGATTGCTGTGCTCCGATCGATCGGGGCACGGGCGAGCCATGTGATCTCGCTCATCATGTTGGAAACGCTCATGGTGGTCGTTGCTGGATGCGTGGCTGGAGTCGGGCTGTTCTACGGCCTACTCGCAATCGCTCGCCCAGCGATTGCCCGCCGAACCGGCGTCGACATTGCCATCACGTGGCTCGACGCCACACAGCTATCGATTATGGCTGGGGTACTTGTGGGTGCTGGACTTGTTGGCCTTATCCCTGGCATCATTGCGTATCGGCGGTCGATCCACGACGGATTGGCCCTCAAGGTATGACCCCAGTGACCGGATTTTGCACGACATGAACCGTCCCATAACACCATTGGCAGGATCGATGGTTCTCCGCTCACGAATCGCAGGTCTTGGGCTGCTCGTCGGTGCCGCTGTCCTGCTTGGGGCCTGCGGCTCGCCAGACCAATCAGGCCTCGCGGCGGTCGCTGCAGAAAACGCCGACCTCACAAGCCCAGCGGTGGAGAACCCAGCGAGCGCTTCGGGTCACGACTTTGGGGTGTCGCTCGACGAGTTCCTTGGCGACGATGCACGGCCGGCCGAAGCGTCGTCTCCACCCGATGGCTTCGAAGAGATCGAGTGGAACGACCTCGTACCATCCGGCTTCTCGGTGGAAGAAATTTCGGCCGAGTTCGACGAGCGCATCGCCGCAGTCGAGGCGGGCAGCCCCGAGGCCAACGCAATCTTCGCCGAACTCCAAGCCGAGTTCGATGACCAACCAGTCAACGCCGAACGCAACGGCGACATGATCCGTCTCGCCGGATTCACCGCTCCGCTCACGTTCGAAGACGGGCTCATCACCGAGTTTCTTTTGGTGCCTACGTTCGGTGCATGCACGCACGTTCCGCCTCCGCCGGTCAACCAGACGATCATGGTTCGCCTGCCAGAGGGGCAAGGCCTAACGCTCGAGGAAGCATGGGGCGCTGTCTGGGTGACCGGCACGTTGACCATCGAGGGCGCAGAGACCGATCTGGCGACCGCCGGCTACACGCTCGTCGGTGCACAAACCGGTGTCTACGAGTCCCTGTAGACGTTCGCTCAGAATCTCTGACGTTCAGTTGATCTTCGCTGCAGCACGAGCCAACGCGTCGATGCCCTCGTCGATCTCGGTTTCGGTCACGTTGAGCATGGGGGCCATGCGGATCACGTTGTTGTAGAGGCCGCCTTTGCCGACGAGAAGACCCTCGTCTTTGGCTAGCTGGTGCATCTGCACGGTGCGTTCGACCGACGGTTGGGTCGAAGCGGGCTCGACAATCTCAACGGCCTGCATGAGACCCTTGCCGCGTACCTCGCCAATCCACGGGCTCTCGGCTGCGAGCGCGTCGAGCCCTGCGCGAAAACGTGCGCCCATCTCGTGCGCGTTGCGCTGAAGATCGTTTTCGGTCACGACGTTGATGGTGGCCAAACCACCGGCGGCAGACAAGGGATTTCCGCCGAAGGTCGAGAAGTTGAGTACGTTAATCGTGTCAAATATCTCGGCGCGGGCAACGATGCCAGCAAGGGTGATGCCGTTGCCGACACCCTTGGCAAAGGTCAACATGTCGGGGACGATGTCGTGGGCTTGATACCCCCAGAAGTGTTCACCCGTACGACCCCACCCGGTTTGGACCTCGTCGGAGATGTAGAGAATTCCGCGGTTGTCGAGCTCTTTCTTCATCGATCCAAAGAACCCGTCTGGCGGGGTGGCAAAGCCGCCGACGCCTTGGATGGGCTCGGCAATGAGGCCAGCCACATCACCCGAGCTCGTCATATCGAGGAGCTGCACGAGGTCGTTGACGCACGCGCTAGTGAACTCGTCACCGTCGAGGTGTGCGTGTGGGCTTCGAAGCTTGTACGGGCCTTGCACGAAGGTCACCTGTAGCCCCGACAGGCTGGTCGATGACCACGAACTGTGCGAGGTGATGGCTTGGGTGGTGAACGACCGGCCGTGATAGCTGTTTCGCATTGCCAACATCTGGTTGGATTTGCGGTAGCTGGTTGCCAGCAGCACGGCGGTGTCGTTGGCTTCGGTTCCCGATGGCGTCATAAACACGCGGGCGTCGGGGATTCCCGACAGGTCGGCAATTCGCTCGGCGAGCGCGATCATTGGTTCGGAAAGGTAGAGGCTGGACGTGTGCATGACCTTGGCGGCCTGGGCTTGCACGGCTGCGGTAACGGCAGGGTTGTTGTGGCCGACCATCGTGGTCAACACACCGCCGAAGAAGTCGAGGTAACGGCCACCCCGAGAGTCAAAGACGTAGCTTCCCTCGCCGTGGTCGATCTCGATTGGGTCGGCGTAATACGGGTTCAGAAACGACGGGAGGCTTGCGCGGTACCGCCGTAGGAGGTCGTCCGACATGGCGTGGCCTTTCTCTTCAAGAGCTGGTTCGTCGCGAGATGAGAACCGTTCGATGTGTAGTTTTAGCCGTTCTGGGCAAGGGCTGTGAGTTGCTCGACATCTTTGATGCTGACGCGCTTTCTGCCAGTCTCGATGATGTTTAGTGCGCGCAGTGCGCTTAGCCCCTTGCCCGTGCCCTCGCGGGACAATCCAGACCATTGGCCCAGTTCCTCTTGGCTAATTGGCAACTTCAGATCGATTGAGCCGTCGGCATTTGCCCGGCTTCGGCCCAGTGATTGTTCGATCTCGACAAGTCGAGCCAACCGGGCGGCCACCCGACTGGGCGCGTCCATGATGGAGGTTTCGACAAACTGGGATGATTGCTCGCGGAGGCGTCGGGTGACGACTCGCAGTAGCGCCGCCTGGAGCTCGTTGTCGGTGGAGAGCATTCGGCGAAACTCACCAGCCGCCACGTGGTGAACCTGCGTTTCGGTGATCGTGGCCAGCGTCGCTGAACGAGGTTGACGGTCGATCACTCCAAGCTCGCCGAAAATTCGCCCAGCCGTTGCCAGATCGAACAGGACGACGCGTCCCGAAGGCGTGGCGTGTTCGATCCGCGCCAACCCGGCATCGAGGACGTACACGTTGGTCGAGTCGGCACCCTCATGGAAGATAATGCTTCCGCTTGGATAGGTGCGCGGTGTTCCCGCCGAGCGAACTCGCTCAGCGATCAGTTGACGGTCGCAATCGAGGTGGCGGGCGGACATCGGCAACAAATGTGTCAGAAAAAGTGTCCTTGTGCGCAATTGTACGCAGACGGGCCATGGTGGATCGACCAGAGTGGTTCTTGGCGGGATGCCGTGAGGCGGGGTGGCCTTCTCCAGGGAAGGCGCCTCACGGAACTTCCTCCACACAAAGGGTCCCTCCGACCTGAGGTGTGGGGAAGTCCCGCGTCCAGGGCACGTTGCATAACGAGCAGCTACTCGACGCTCCAAATTGCCGTGTTGATGACGTTTTCCAATTCTTCTTGTCGGCCCGAAACTGGCGTCGGCTGAAGATCGGTGGCAACGGCATCGTTGGCCAATTCGGCGAGCGTGGTGTTGCCCGCCAAGATCTCGGCTCCTCGACCCGACGCCCATTTGCCATACCGCTCGTCGCGTGCACCTTCGATCGTGCCTTCAGCGAGGAGCTTCTCGGCAACGAGCAGCGCACGGGCGAGCGTGTCGATACCGCCGATGTGGCCGTGGAAGAGGTCATCGCGGCGAATGCTCTGGCGGCGAAGCTTCGTGTCGAACAAGAAGCCACCGGTGGTGAATCCGCCGCTCCGCAGAATCTCGTACACCGCCAGGACCATCTCGTCGACCGAGTTCGGAAACTGATCCGTGTCCCAGCCGTTTTGCGGATCACCTCGATTGGCATCGACCGAGCCAAAGATGCCGTTGTCGATGGCATACGCGACCTCGTGCTCAAAGGAGTGGCCCGAAAGGGTCGCGTGGTTAACCTCGATATTGACCTTGAATTCGCCAGCGAGGTCGTATCGGTCGAGGAAGCCGTGCACGGTTGCACAGTCGTAGTCGTACTGGTGCTTAGTTGGTTCTTGCGGCTTCGGTTCCAGAAGCAGGGTGCCGGTGAAGCCGATGCTCTGTTTGTACTCAACGACCATTGACAGGAATCGGGCGAGTTGGTCAGCTTCGTGTTTCATACGAGTGTTCAGCAGGGTCTCGTAGCCTTCGCGGCCTCCCCACAGGACATAGTTGCTGCCGCCGAGGGTGTGTGTGGCGTCGAGCATGTGGCGCACTTGGGCGGCTGCGTGGGCAAAGACCTCCGGGTCAGGGTTTGTTGCTGCGCCTGCTGCGTATCGAGGGTGGGAGAAAAGGTTTGCCGTGCCCCAGAGCAGCTCGATTCCGGTCTCGGCCATCTTCTCGCCGGCACGGTCGACGAGGGCGTCGAGGTTGGTCTTGGATTCGTGAAGTGTCGCTCCTTCGGGAGCCATATCGACATCGTGAAACGAGAAGAACTTCACGCCGAGCTTCGAGATAAATTCGAACGCCGCATCTTGTTTCATCCGAGCGGCATCCATGGGGTCCATTGCAGGATTGGTCCACGGACGGTCGAACGTACCGGCACCAAAGATGTCCGAGCCAGGCCAGGCAAAGCTATGCCAGTAACAGACGCCAATGCGCAGGAGGTCTTCCATGCGCTTGCCAGCAACGACGCGATCGGGGTTGTACACACGGTATGCGAGGCCGTCGCCGGCTAGCTGCCCAGCGAACGCCACTGGCGTGGGGACGGTGTCAAAGAACTCGGTCATGATCGCTCCTGTGGGGATGTCGAATCCAACATAATCAGCGGGTCACGCTACACATCAAACGCGACGGTACCGATGGAGCGTAGGCCAGCTTCGGGAGCGGTGTATCATTCGTCACATCCGGGAACACGTATCTCGGCACGGTCGTCAGGACGTCATGTATCGCATTGACTGTTTGCAGTTCGCCAATTGGTCAGAACAGATATTCACCGAGATGCGTGAAGGGGCCGTCGACGCGGTACACGTCACGATTGCCTACCACGAAACGTTTCGCGAGACCGTTGCCGAATTCAGCCGGTGGAATCGTTGGTTTCAGGAGTACGAACATCTGATCATGCCGTGTTCGACCGCCGCCGATATCGACCGTGCTCGAGAATCGGGGCGCACGGCGATCATCTTTGGCTTTCAAAACCCGTCGCCTATCGAAGCCGACATCGACCTGGTCGAGATTCTGCACACGCTCGGCGCCCGCTTCATGCAGCTCAGCTACAACAACCAGTCGCTGCTTGCAACAGGATGCTACGAAGACGAGGACCCAGGCATTACGCGCATGGGCAGAGAAGTCATTCGTGAAATGAATCGAGTCGGTCTCGTCATCGACATGAGCCACTCCGCAGATCGCTCCACGATCGAAGCAGCCGATCTGTCCGAACGGCCGATTGCGATCACGCACGCAAACCCACATGGCTGGCACCCGGCCTTGCGAAACAAGCGAGACGATGTCATTCGGGCCGTGACCGAGAACGGCGGAATGATGGGCTTTTCGCTCTATCCCCACCATCTCAAGGACGGACCTGCGTGCACGCTTGAGAGTTTCTGTCAGATGGTTGCTGACACCGCCGAGACCTACGGCGTTGCCCACTTTGGGATCGGCAGCGACCTGTGCCAAAACCAACCCGACAGCATCGTCACGTGGATGCGCGTCGGCCGCTGGACCAAAGGCATCGACTACGGCGAAGGCTCCGCGTCGGCGCCGGGCTTTCCGCCCCAGCCTTCGTGGTTCTCAAACAACCGCGATTTCGGACGGATCGAGACGGGCCTTGGGAACGTTGGGTTCGACCGTGACGAGGTTGCAGCGCTGATGGGCAATAATTGGTACCGGTTCTTCGCTGAGAGTTTCGCGCCAGAGCATCGTCGGGCAGTGTCAACATGACGGACTCAACGCCAACACGCACGTCAGAACGGCGGCCGCCCGAGTTGGTCATGCGCCTCGAACGTATGGGCTCATTCCATCAGTGCCGCCTGTCGTTTATGCGGACGCTGTTGCGGCGAATGAAGCGGGATCGGTGGATCTTTGACCGTCCGCTTTTCGAGTTCGATGCTGCTGGCGTTGGCACGGCGCTCTACACCGCTACGGTGCCCACTACACCCGGACCAGACCGCACCTATACCCTCGTAGCGTTCGGCCACGACCTGGCTCCCGAGATGCGATCAGATCGGGTCATCGCCACCGCGTGGGATGCGACCTTTACCCTGCACGACGGGACCCCGACCGCCGACGATATCGACCGGCTTCGCCAGAATGTGCCCCTGCAAGAAGCTGGTCGTGTCTCAGCAAAGGAACTGACGTTGTCGCGGGCCAATCGATCGGTGCGAGCGTTCTCTGAAGTCGTGGATGCACTTGCCAACGGTCGCCAACCCAATGTCGACCTCGTCGACAGCGTTGGCTACCTGATGCGAACAACGGCGGTGTACGGAAGCGGTAAGTTCGGCGCTGCTGATCGCACCTCGATTGAAGATCGCCCCGAATTGCTCGCACCGTTCCAGGTTGAAATGTTGACCGTCTTTCTCATTCGAGCGTTCGTCATGGACCTGGTCGAACATATTGCAGCAGCCAAGGCACCCGATACCGCCGTCACGCTCGAACCGTCGCTGCGCAGCCGATTTGGTGTTGGCAACTCGACCGGCCTCGGGATGGCACCCTTTCTCATCACACACCCCCGGTTGATCAACAACTGGGTGAGCGCTCGCGAAGAAGCGTTGGCGCGAGTTCGAGCCGTGGAGCGAGCAACAGACGACGAAGTCTCGGCCTTTGTCAATGTTCTTTCACGGGCCCGAGCAACCGTCGACTCATGGCACTCCGAGCATCCCGCCCAGCGCCGGAAGCTCACCGATCTCCAAACCGACCTTGATCTGTTGGACGCGCACGTGTCTCGCTCGACGCTCGCCGATGTCTACGCGTGGGATTCGCTGGTGGCCTGGGCGCACGACACCTTATCGGTCGAAGGTCAAGAGCTGGTTGTCTCGCTCGTGTTGGAGCCGTACGGGCATCTCATCGACGACCTGGCCGACCACATGCACGCCGACGAGTCGTTGCCCGTCCGTATCGATGGTTCGCAATCGATGGCGACCGTCCGCGAAGCGCTCGAAGCGCGATATCGATGGGCGCTTGGGACCGATTGGGACGATGGCCATGCCGATGCACGAGCGTGGTACGTCTCTGAAGAAAAGCTCGAACCCCGCCTCGGTGAACGCCATGTCGAGCCAATTTCCGACTACGAACAGCCGCTGCAGCCAGGACGCGATGCAGCGCGGATGTATCACGACCTTTGTGCATGGGACGACGACTGCACCCTTGCCGAGTTCCTTCGAGTGCACCCGGAGCACCGTCATAGCGCTCGCCGGCTGCTGCTGCTGGCCGACTCGCCATACGGGGAAATCAGGGATAACACGATCGACGCGAAGATGTTACCGATCGATTTGCTCCGTTCGAAACTGAGCTTCTTTGGCGCGACACACTTTGATCCTCGGTCCGATCGCTGGGTGCGGATCACCATGTTTCGCGGTGCGCCGTTCCCCGACGATGTGGCCGTATCGGATCCAGATGCCTGGAGCTACCCCGAACCCGTCGGTATCGATGGCTAACAGCGAGCCGTTGGACCTTTCGCTGGGCGAGTTTCGCTCACTAGTTGCGAAGGCATTTCGCGGGGCCGGGTATGGCTGGGGCCTCGTCGAAGACGCGGCCTTTGCTGGTGGACGACTCGCCGAGTTCGGGTTCGACGCTGGTGGAATCGTTGTCGAGCTGCTCGGTGTCGTCGACGGAGTGAACCCGAAACGGCTCATGCCATTGACGCCGCGAACAGGTGCGACAGTCGAGGCGGCGACGAACAAGGTTTGGGAAAGCGAGGACGGCGTCCTTTGCCCGGTGGCTGTTGGCACAACGCTCGTCGATCTTGGGTACTGCCGTCCGGGCACCTTCGAGGGCCTGGTTCAGCCCGTGTTGCTCGCCCCATTCCTCCAGGCGTTACTGACCGAGCCTGGCGGGCCGGGTGGGTTTGTCCTCGACTGGGAGCATGGGCGCTGCGAGGTGACGAGCGGTCGAATCTCACTCGTTGGCGCAGCCAATACCAACGGACACGCAGTTGCTGTGTCGTCGTCCAACGTCGACAACACCTCTGCCACGCAGCCGGTACGGCGCATTTGCGTCGATGCGGCCACCATTGCGCAGCTTCATGGATTCGCACATCGAACGTATGCACCGGCGACCGAATCGAGCCGTCAGAACGGGGCGGGCGCCGAAGAGCCGAACGGCGACTGAAACGCCCTGGTCGACGCCGAGCTCGGGCTGCGGGCCACTGCGTCGCTGGAGAGAAATTTGTTGGGTCCAGAGGTCAGCAACGCTGCGTTGCTGCCGATGTTGTTGCAATGGGCGTCAGAGCGACGCATAGGCACCTCACTTCGATGACGCGTACACGACACACCTATCTTTCTGCCGCGCTGCTGATGGCGGCGGTACTCGCGTTGGCCCAGCTGTGGGCGGTGCCTGCTGCATTCGGCCAGGCCGAACCACTCGAAGTACGAGGTCTCGAGATCGACCAAGCACTCCTCGACCAGCCGTGGGTCGACCCCATTGAAGAGTTCGAGCTGAAGAGCGAACCGTTGGCCCCGATACCCGACGTGGACTTTGGCGAGCTCAGTGCGAGCTCGGTGTTCGAAACTGGCGTCGAAAACCTGCCCGTACGTGAGGAGGCAGACGTCGACGAGGAGCGCGAGCAACACCTGCGTGCAGCTCAGGCCGTCGCCACGGGCGAGCTGGCCCGCGCAACCGTCGACGCGGACATTGCGTTGTCCGAAGCTCGGATCGATGCGGCGGGGGACGAGATCGCTGCGGCTCGCAACGAGATTGGCCGGATCGAACAAGAGATCACCTCTGCCGAAGGTGAGATGCGCGAAATATTCGTGGCGGACCGAGCCGAGATCGATGAACAAGAACGCCTCAACAGCGAGGTCCGGGTGCTCAACAGCGCAATCGTCGAGGTTGCACTCCAGGCGTTCACCGGCGAAAACATGGAACTCGAAACGCTGCTCACCGATCCTGACAACACCGAGGTGATCGAGCGTCGGGTCATCACCAACGAAGTCCGAGAGTTTCAACGAGAAGACATTGCCGACCTCGAAGCGCTGATTCGCAGCAGCGAGCTCGTCCGGGCCGAACTGGCCGCAGATCTCGCGCCTATCGAAGCCGCCAACCTTGTGCGGGCGAACGCCATTGCGGATCTGAACACCGAGATCGACGCGTTGGCCAATGAGCGGAGCGAACTTCGTGACGAGATCCTTCAGCTGCGAGACCGCGGTGATGAGCTCGACGACATCATCGAGCGGACGGTCGCATACACCGAAGTCACCGGTGCGAAGTACCGAGTTGCCTACCATCAGCGTCTCGACTCGTTCGTCGAAGGAACCGACATACCCCTCGTTGCCCTCAACGCCTACGTTCGGGCGTCGAATACGCTCGCAGTCGAAGACCCTGGTTGTGGGATCCATTGGTCCCAGATCGCGGGCATCGCTCGGATCGAGAGCATCCACGGGTACTTCGGGGACTCGACGTTGGACGTCAACGGCCAAACGACCGAGGACATCCTTGGGATCCCTCTCGACGGCCGGATTCTCTCCGGGCAGACAACCGGTCCCGTTCCTGACGCCACCGGCCGCACCCAAGAAACAAACGGGTTGGTCAGGCTCGCCCGGATCACCGATACCGACAACGGGCGGCTCGATGGTGATCGGGAGTTCGATCGTGCTGTTGGGCCTATGCAGTTCATCCCGACAACATGGAGTCTCTATGAGTCCGACGGCAACGACGACGGGCGTTCTGATCCGCAAAACATCTATGACGCTGCGCTCGCAACGGCGAACTACCTTTGCGACTCGGCGGGGTCGATGCTTACCACCGCGGGTGAACAGCGTGGCTACTTTGCCTACAACCACGATCTCGCGTATTCGGCCAACGTGACGCGAGCTGGTCGCGGGTATCACCAGCGACTCGATGTCGTGCCCGAGAGTGCAGCGTTTGCCCGCTTTGCGCTGCTACCGACGCCCGAGGAGATCGCTACTGCCGAAGCCGCAGCGAAACAAGCGGCAGAAGACGCGGCCCGCGCCGAGGCGATTGCGGCCTGCACGACGCTCGGCGGCGCATGGACCGATGTCGACGGGTCGCCAGACGGTGCTGACGGAGCGGCCGAGAATGTCGCCGCCGATGCCGGCGATGTTCCACAGGTTGCGGGCGAGTGCGTCGTACCAGAGGGTATTGACGATCCTCCAGGCGACACGGGCGCTCCCGATGGACCGCTTCCGTTCGACGAGACGCCCGCTGCAGGTGACAACGGCTAGGTCGCTGGCCGAACCAACAACGCAGGTGTTCGTGCCCGAGCGTCAGCGACAGTTCTGGCAGGTGCCGAGAAGGTCGAGACGGTGACTGCTCGCCACAAACCCCAACGCCGATGCCGCGACGTGTAGGGAGCTATCGAGCGTCGATTCGACCTGGTCGTCGAGGGAGAAGTCGACGACGTCGCCGCACGAGGTGCAGATCAGGTGATGATGGTGCTCGGTGAGGTGTTCGGCGAGCTCGTAGCGAGAGAAGTCGTCTCCGGTGACGATTCGGGTGACTGCACCGACCTCTTCGAGGATGGTCAGATTGCGGTACACGCTCGACTGCGAAAGCGAGGCGTCGTGGGCGAGAATTTGGGCCATCGTGAGGGGGCCCGTGCCATGGCGCAGCGCGGTTACGACCCGGCGTCGGCCAGTCGTGTACCGCTGCTCTGCGTTACGAAGCAGGGTGGCGACTTCGTTATCTACTTCGGCATCGGACATAGAAGAAATCCTAACGGTGAGCGGGCGGTGCTCGTGTTGATCTGGTCAGTGATGGTGGTGAGGGTCGTCGAGGACGAATTTGTTCCCGACTTTGGTGAAGTTGCCACCGAATGCCTCACGTAGGTGGCCTTCGGTCAGGACTTGGTCCGGTGGCCCATAGGCGATCGGGGTGGTGTTCAACAAGAGCACCTGGTGGCAGCGCTGGGCATCTTCGAGGCTGTGGGTGGTGACGATGACTGAACGCCCGTCGGCAACCTCTTCGTCGATGATCTCCATGATGATCGACCGCGAGGTCAGGTCGAGTCCGTTCACTGGCTCATCGAGCAGGAGGACTCCTGATTCTTGCGCGAGGCCTTGGGCGACAAGGACTCGCTGGCGCTGACCTCCAGAGAGGTCGTGCAGTTGGGTGTTGGCAAGGTCGTCGATGTGTAGCCGTTCCATAGCTGTGGTGACGGCTCGTCGGTCGGCGGCACCAAACCGGCGAAACAAGCCGAGCGTGGGGTAGCGGGCAAGAGCGACGGTGTCTCGCACGGTGATCGGCAAGCTGCGATCCACCGTTGTTGCCTGAAGTACGAGGGCTGGGGCGGGACCCTCGACCGTGGCGACACCTGCGGTGGGGGTAACGGTGCCAGCGAGTAGGCCGAGGAGTGTTGATTTGCCGGACCCGTTCGGTCCAATGACCGCGAGGGAACACGAGTCGAAGACCTCGATGTTGACGTTGGACAGCGCGGTCACCTCGCCATAGGACGCGCGCAGGTTGTCGGTGGAGATCATGACGGGCACGCGTGTACGTTACCGGACATTCAGAATGAAAACGATTCTCGTTATAGGTTGCGGTTGCCGAGGTTGGGCCCCTATCGTGCAAGAACAATACTGATACTGATTCTCACTTTGGAGCTGCAATGCGCAACAATGCTCGAACTCTCGCCAGCGTTCTCGCGGCGGTCGCCCTCGCCGCATCAGCCTGCGGGGGAGAGGTCGATATCTCGGTAGCCGGCGAGGTCGTCGATGCGCCAACGATTGCCGTCACGACCAATATTCTTGGCGACATTGTTGAAAATGTTGTCGGCGGCCAGGTGGCCGTGGAGATCATCATGCCAGTGGGCGCTGATCCACACGACTTCCAACCGTCGGCTCAGCAGGTTGCCGCAATGGGTGCGGCGTCGGCCCTGATCGTCAATGGTGGCGACTTCGAAGAAGGATTGCTCGATGTCATCGAGACCGCCGAGGACGATGGTGTTCTCATCTTCGAAGCACTATCTGCGGTCCAAACGCTCGAATTTGCCGGTGACGATGAGCACGGTGACGATGAGCACGGTCACGAGGGCGCCGATCCGCATTTCTTCACCGACCCTGCTCGAGCAGCCGAGGCTGCGCACGACATTGCAGACTTCCTCGCAGAAAACATCGATGGACTCGACACCGTTGCGCTCGCAGCGTCGGCCGATGAGTACGTGGCCGAACTTGAGGCACTCGATACCGAAGTCGAACAGATGCTGGCGTCCATCGACACGGCAAATCGTGTGCTCATCACCAACCATGAGGTCTTTGGGTACTTCGCAGATCGGTACGACTTCGAAGTCGTCGGCACGATCATTCCCGCAACGAACACCAGCGATGCGGCCAGCGCACAAGAACTCGCCGATCTCGCTGAACTCATCGAACACGCTGGTGTCTCGGCAATCTTCGCCGACGGCTCAGCGTCTGACGAGCTCGCGCAAACCTTGGCAGCCGAGGTTGGCGACGTTGACGTTGTTGCATTGTTCTCCGAGTCGCTCGGCCCGGCCGATTCCAATGGCGCAACCTACATCGACATGGTGCGGTCGAACGCCGAGCGCATCGCCGCAGCGCTCGGGGCCTAGAGTGTCCGTCCGTGGAGTGGATTCTCGAAGCATTTGAACCCGACTTTCTTCAACGAGCGTTACTCGGCAGCCTCATAGCGGTGGTCGCAACGTCGTTCGTGGGCACGTGGGTCGTACTTCGAGGACTTGCGTTTCTCGGCGACGCCCTCGCTCATGGCGTCATCCCAGGAATCGCCCTCGCCGTGCTCTTGGGATTCAACCCCCTCATTGGGGCGTTCGCCGCAGCAATCGTGATGAGTGGGCTCGTCAGCGTCGTCTCCAACCGGACCGTCGTGCGAGAAGACACCGCGATTGGGCTGCTGTTCGTTGGCATGCTGTCGCTCGGCATCGTGATTGTTTCCCAAGCGCGTTCGTTCTCGACCGAGGTGACGTCGCTGCTCTTTGGCGATGTGCTCGGTGTCAGCAGTAGCGACATCAGATCGCAGCTCATCGCAGCCGCCATCGTCGTCATCACCACCATTGCCTTCTATCGCCCCTTTCTCGCCCTCACGTTTAACAGCGACAAGGCCCAAACACTCGGTATGCGTCCCAAGCTGGCCCAGCAGGTCCTCCTAGCGCTCTTGGCGTTGAGCATCGTCGCGAGCTTTCAGGCCATTGGCACCTTGCTCGTCTTCGGGTTGCTCGTTGGGCCTCCCGCAACGGCGGCACTAACTGCTCGGCGGGTGCCGGTCATCATGGTCGTATCGATGGCGTGGGGATCACTTGCCGTCGTTGCCGGACTCGTCATCAGCTTCCATTACGGGACCGCTGGCGGCGCAACGATCGCCGGGCTCAGCGTCGCCCAGTTCTTTGTCGTGCTCATTGCTCGAGAGATCTATGACGCAACAAGAAGCTCGGCAGCGTCAACCATCGCGGCCTAAGTTCTGGCGAATCCGAATGGCATTGCCATGAGCGTCAAAACCTTCGTGATCTGACAACGCAATCGTGCTCTTCGCAACCGCACTCAGCGCGTTTGCCGTGAGATGACCAATCGCCCCCGCTTTACAAAACTTCTCGACCGTGATGCCGCCAGCACGATTCGCAAAGCCGCCCGTCGGCAACGCCGCAGGCCCTCCCAGCGTGAAATTCCCCACCGAAAACGGCGTGTGCTGCCCGAGCAAAAGCTCGCCAGCGTGCTCGATCGTGTCGGCAACCTGCCACGGGTTCGCCACCGCCAACTGGCAGTGCTCAGCCGCGAACCAATTGGCCACCTCCACGGACTGTTCCATCGAGTCGGTCAAGATCGCGCCACCGTTGACGCCGAGCGCCGACTGCGCTGCCAGCCTCCGCTCCGCAGGTAACGCCCTTGCCTGCCGCTCTACCTCGATACTCACCGCATCGATGACGGCCTGAAATGACGTGACGAGAATGACGGTCGAATCCGTGCCGTGTTCGGCTTCGTTCAACAGATCAGCGGCGAGCAGAATCGGGTCAGCGGACGCATCGGCAAGAACGAGCGATTCTGTCGGCCCCAACACGACGGTGTCGACGCCATAGGCCCGAACCTCCAACTGGGCGAGCGCAACCGGGGGGCTGCCAGGGCCAATGATCATGGAGTGGGCGGGAATGGTGTCGGTGCCAAAGGCCGCCGCTGCGACTCCAGCTGGGCCATTGACTCGAAACACCCGATCGAGACCAAGCTCGTGAGCAACGACAAGGACAGCATCATCGACCCTGCCACTGCCATCTGGCAGCGGTGGCACAATGACCGAGATGTTGGCCACACCAGCAACGACGGCGGGTGTGGCGATCTGGGCAAGCACCGATGGATAGCTCGCTTTCCCGCTCGGACAAAACAGTGCAGCGTCAGAAACCGGGCCAACCTTCTCGCCGACGGTGTGGCCGGGCGCAATCTCAGCAGTCCAGCCTTGTCGCCGTTCGAGCAACGCCAGGTTAAAGGCCCGAATGTTCGCGATCATTTGGCGGATTGCGTCGTGGACACCCGCATCGATGGTCGCGAGCGCGTCGTCGAATTCTTGAGTCGAAACCGCAATGCCATCGGCGGCGATGTCGACGTGATCGAACCGGGCGAGCGCGTCGAGCAGGGCCGCATCGCCGCGCTGGCGAACATCGTCGACGAGCGCACGAATTGCGGGACGAAGCTCGTCAGCCGAATCGGCTGCCGTGCCTCGTTGATGAACCCACGCCTTTTCGGCGTCCGTCATCTCGTTCCAGGTCAGCTGACGCATCATGGCCGTCATGATACGGGCTCAGACTTTGATGTATTCGCTGGGGATCTTGTCGGCGAGGGATTCGTGCAGCTCTGGGAGCTTGGACCAATGCACACCCTGGCGGTAATGGTGGGCAGTGTGGTAGCCGAGATTGCCGGTGAGGATGTTGCGAATCTTGTAGGTGTAGTTGTGCGAGGCCAACATATGGTCGTCGGTGTCGAGGCCAGCGTGGTGGTGGTAGGTCGCCGCAACGGTCATCGTGAGCGAGGTAATCATCGGGAAGACGAACAGAAACAGTCCATTCACTGGTTTGAACGCAACGAGGGCAACGAGGATAGCGAACGTCAGGAGGCCGTAACCAACGAACGCTCGACGAAGTCGCGGGTGATTGAGGCCAACAGCGTATGCCCGTTGATAGGCGGTCAGCGCCGTGACAGCCGTGTAGTGCACGTAGCCGTACTGCTCGCCCGATCGTCGGCGCCAGCGACTCTCGTCTTTGTCCTGGTCGAGATAGTGCTTGTGGTGGCCGTGGACATGGTGCAGCACCCAGGCGTTGGTGGTAGCGCCAGTGTGAAACGCAAACGACAGTTCGAGCAGGCGATTGAGCGGCTTGTGGTGAAACATCGCGACGTGTTGATGGTGGTGGTTCCAGGCGCTCACCATGCCCTTGGTTGGAATCATGGCCAACCAATACGTGACGATCACCCAGAGGTTATCGACGGCGAAATAGATCGCAAGGTCGATGGCGCTGAGAGTGAAAAAGACCGCTACCGGGAGTCGGTCAGCTTTGTACTTGAGGATCTTCAACACACCGTCCTTCAGCGAATCGTTCCCGATCATAGTCACCGCCTCGATGGCCGGGTTGACCGAGCCCCGATAATCAGCCGGGTTACCAAGATTTGGGGTGTCAGGTAGCCATCCGTACAGTTTGTGGCCATCATGCCGATCAGGTACATGTGAAGACCTGTGAAAACGCAGATTGCGCGACCGAACGTGATCGCGTCATTGCAATGCACAGGCGGTTCGTTGCTGCCCTGATTAAGGTCGGCGACCTCTCTCGCCATTCTGAGACCGATGGCGAGTTCTATCAACGCCTCCTCGAGGTCGCCGTTGATATTGTTCCCGCGGCTCAGGCTGGCAGCATGCAGCTCGCAATCGACGGTGGGAGCAAATTCCGCTTTATTGCCGCGGTTGGTTTCGACCTTGAGAAGCTCAAACTCACGACCCTCGACAAGGCCTACCTGTTTCGTGACATCGAAACGCCAAAGGCCCAGGTCGTGCACTCCATTGGCCAAAAGGCAAAGTCCCTCGACGGCCAGTATTGGATGGATGCTGTTGGACGAGCCGACGAGATCAAGTCGACGCTGTCCACGCCGGTCATCGTCGACGGCAAGACGGTCGCGTTCTGGGCACTCGACAACTTTGACAACGCTGACGCCTTCGACGACACGGCCCTAGAAACCATGACGGTCATGGCGCAGTTTCTCGGCGGATTGCTCGCGCGCCGTCAGTTGGAGAGTCAGCTCCTCGAAGAACAAGAGACCCTTCGCCGACTCGCAACGTGTGACCCGTTGACCGGTCTCGCGAATCGGCGTGAGTTCGTGGCTCGTTTAGATTCGTCGCTCATGGCTGCCTCGTCGAAGTTGCGGGCGTCGGCGGTACTGTTCGTCGACCTCGATGACCTCAAACAGTTGAACGATTCGTTGGGCCACGACTATGGCGACCGTGTTCTCAGAACAGTGGGGCAACGCATTCAGAGCACCCTTCGATCCGGTGACCTCGTCGCCCGATGGGGCGGCGACGAGTTCCTCGTACTTCCAGCTCGCGTTGACTCACCCGATGAAGCCATGGCCGCAGCCGAGCGCATCATTGCCTCGGTTACTCCGCCCATGCCACTTGGTGATGGCCGGACCCAGCAGGTTTCGCTCAGCATTGGCGTTGGGTGGACCTTCGACAGCGATGTGTCAGCCGAGTCCCTTATCAACGCTGCCGACGCCGCGTTGTATACCGCGAAGGACGAGGCCAAAGGTTCTATTCGGATGCACAAGATCTAGTTGTTGGTCGGCCGCCACGAACACGCGACGTTCGCCGACTCTTGGAGTCGCGCCGTCGCAAGTGGACCGTCTGTCATGGCAGACTTCGCTCATGAGCGGCGAATACACCACTGATACAGAAACCCTCCAGTCCTGGGTTGGACGCACCCAAGAGCGGATCGAAGTTATCTCCCCAGGCTCGTGCAATCAGTTAGAACGCACGCTGAACCGGGAGGCGGTGCTCGAAATGGGTGATCCGTTGCCCCCGCTGCGCCACTTCATCACGCACTTGCCGCAGGCCAAGACAAATGAGCTCGACAGCGATGGACATGCCAAGCGAGGCGACCTTCTCCCTCCCGTGGCGCTACCTCGACGCATGTGGGCGGGAAGCCGCCTCGAGTTCCTCGGCGACATCGAGCTAGGCAGTGAAGTGCACAAGCGTTCCACCGTCGACAAGATCACAATGAAAGACGGCCGGTCGGGAACGCTCTGTTTCGTTACCGTAAAACATGAGCTCTCTGTCGGTGGCGAACAACGCATTCTCGAAGAGCAAGACCTGGTGTTTCGCGAGGCTCCCGACCCAGATGCCCAACGCCCCACTCCAAAGCCAGCGCCGGAGAACGCCCAGTTCACCCAGACGATCACGCCGTTGGAGATCATGTTGTTCCGTTTCTCGGCGTTGACCTTTAACAGTCACCGGATCCACTACGACCGTGCGTACGCGGAGAACGTCGAGGCCTATGACGGTCTCGTCGTCCACGGCCCGCTCACCGCAACGTTGCTCGCCGATCTCGCCGTTGGCGAGACAGGGCAACGACTTTTGCGCTTCTCGTTCCGTGGCTTGGCACCGATTGTCGACGGCGCCCCGTTCACGATTGCTGGAAACCGAGACGGAGACGACGTCGAGCTTTGGGCAGCGACCGCTGACGGCGGACTCGCAATGTCGGCCACTGCGACCCTCGCTCGGTAAGCGTGAGGAGTCGTAGACTCTGAGACGTGTCAACTCCAACCGTTCTCATCACCTCTGCTACCGGCCGCATCGGCAAGGAACTCGTGGCGACGCTTGCCCGCGACGGTGGCTTTACCATCCGGGCCTGCTCGTTCAATCCGGACAACAGAGAAATCCTCACCGCCCTGGGTGCCGATGAGATTGTCCACTTCGACCTCAACGACTCCGCCACCTGGCCAGCAGCGCTCGATGGTGTGACCGCGGTCTACTCGGCATCGCTCGACCCAATGATCGAAGGCCACCTTGCGTTTAGTGAAGAGCTCGGGCGTCGAGCCGACCAGATCGATCATGTTGTTCGCGTCAGTTGTATGGGGGCCGATACCAACACGGCGTCCTATGACCCGGACAAACATTCTTCACGACAGGGCGCGGGAATTCCGTTGATGCTTCAGCATTACTGGTGGGGAGAGAAGTCCTTGATCGACGCAGGGCTGCACGTCACTGTTCTGCGCAACAACTTCTTTATGAACCATCTCCTCAAGACCGACAGCGAGTCAATCAGGAACGACGGCTGGTTTAGTAACCCACTCGGTGACGCCCGGAACTCGTTCGTTGCAACCCGCGATATTGCCGAGGCCGCTGCGGTGGTGTTGCGAGAAGGTCCTGAGCGCCATGCCAACAAGTTCTATGACATCACCGGTCCCGAACCGCAGACCATGGCCGAGATCGCCGCCGACCTCGGCGCTGCGATGGGTATGTCCATCGAGTATCGGGCCCAGAGCATGGAAGACTTCGAGAACGACTTCGGCAGCACCCGCGCCGAGTTCTTCGAATACCTCACCAACGGATTTTACACTCGATGCAGCCCCGACTTCTACAACCTCACTGGACACAAGCCAACGAGTTACGCCGACTACTTGGTTTCGCCGGGCGTATCGGGGGAAACCGGCCTCGACGAATTGTGGCAGGGCAACCTGTGGAAGAAGGGCGAAGACGCCATGGCTGACGCCGCAGAGATCGCCGACGTCGGCGAATAGCGAACGTCGGCTTGCTCGCTCCAACGACGCGAATCACCGGTATCGACCTGGCCCGAGGTATTGCCATGTTCGCAATGACCGTCGTGCACTTCGTGAACTTCAGAGAGGAACCAGGGGCGGGGCTAGGGACGTTCGCCGAGCTGTTTCGAGGGCGCGCAATGCCGCTATTCCTGCTGCTTGGCGGACTCGGAGTCACGTATCTGACGCGACGGTCAACGACCCCTGAACGCGATCTTCTCCTACGGGCTGTCATGTTGTTCGCGCTTGGGCTGTTCATGACCGAGCACGTGCCCCGGTTGGCCATTGTTCTCCAGTCGTACGGACTGTTCTTTGTCGTGTCGACGGTCCTGTTCCGCCTCCCAACCGCTGCGCTTGTCGGCCTCGTGCCGATCCTCACCGCGATTGGCGCGGTGACCTACCAGGTCGTTGGAATCCCGCGGGTGCAAACCCGTTTCGACGAGCTTGCTTCGGCTGAAGGGATCGAATCGTTGTTCTTCGACGGGTTCTATCCGCTTTTCCCGGTGGGTGCCTTTTTCATCACGGGGATCATCCTCGGGCGCATCAACCTTCGCTCCGAACGGGTCGCTGCGACCCTGGCTGGCGTCGGCACCGTGGTTGGTGTTGGTATCCCGGTGGTAGCGAGCGGACTTGTTTCGCGGTTTGGGTTCCAGACCGACTTCGGCGGAAACGCCGGAGACGGGATGTTTCACCTGACTCGGCTGTTAGACGCCCAAGGCCACTCGGCCATGCCCGCGTGGGTGCTCAGCGCACTCGGCACGTCGATTGCCATCGTGGGTGTGTCAGTTCTGGTTGCCCCACGTGCGCCCAGATTGGTGAGTCCGATCGTTGCCGTGGGTTCACTGTCGCTGACCTACTACGTTTACCAAGCGTGGCTCACCAACGTGGTACCGCCGACAACCGAGACGACGCTCGGCGCCGAATGGACGTTCACCGTTGTCGTCTATGGGTCGTTCATTGTCCTTGCGTTGCTGTGGCGGGTGTGGTTCAGGGTGGGGCCCCTCGAGCGGGTGCTTCGGCTCGGCTCAGGTCCACGGCTCGAGCGCACACACCCAGCTGCGATGTAAGCATCTGCGTGCTGGTCGGTTCTGGCCGGTAGAAAGTTGGCCATGAGTACTGCGCCGAACTGTCCAATCTGCACGATGCCCGACCCCCTAGTCGCAGAGGATGGGTTCGAGTGCGCCACCTGTGGACACGAATGGATGTCGGACCTCGACGAGATTCGCGAGGTCCGCGATAGCAACGGGAACCTGCTGGCCAATGGCGACGACGTGGTGATCATCAAAGACCTCAAGCTCGATGGAAAGTCCGGCGGGATCAAGGTCGGAACGAAGGTTCGAGGAATTCGTCTCGTCCCAGGCGATCATCCAATTCAGGGCAAGGTCGATGGCCGCACGGTGTTGATCATCGAGGACAAGGTCAAGAAGGCCTAAGCCGCACTACACGTCGATCGATCGCTGTTCTCCGGGCGATTCGCTTGCTTCTGCGACGCATACCCGTCGGCCGAGACCGAACACTGGTTATGGGCCTTTTGACTCATCTTTCCGAATCAGGCGCCGAAAGGTGTCGTCGAGGAGGAAATTGTGAGCATTTCCAGAAGGTCCCAATCAGGGTTCATCATCGTGGCGGCGATTCTGAGCTTCCTAGCAGCGATAGCCACAGCCGGGCCCGTTTTCGCCCAGGCCAATGGCGATGCGACCGACACGCCCGACATCATCCGCAACACCGTCTTTTTGGACCTCGACGGCAACGGGGTCCGTAATGGTGGGGAGCAGGCGCTTTCGGGGGTGACCGTCAACCTCATCGATGGTGCTGGCTCAGTCGTTGCCACGACCCGAACAAACACCAACGGCAACTACACGTTCAACAAGGCAGATGGCGTGCAAACCGCCGTCAGCTACACGGTTCGCCTCGATACACGCACAAACACGAGTGCGCTCCCTGGAGGCTCGTTTAACGCCGACCTCACCGCCCAGGATGTGACCGTCCAAGCTGGACGGCGCAATAACTCGCCAGTGCTCGGAGCCTTCGACCTGGCACTGCGCACAACGGTAGATACCGCCACGATCAACCGGACCGCGCGCACGGTCACGTTTACCCTCACCGTGATCAACCAAGGCCGAAGCGTCGACAGTTTTCAGATCATCGACTATTTCGACTACGACCGCAACGATGCGTGGGCGAACTTCGTGCCCGGACTCAATCCTGCTGGTTCGGCTGGCGGACGCTCGTGGTCGTGGAACGCCTCGAACCCGCAGCGCCCCGTCGTGACGGTAACGGGTGGGCTCAGCACCGGCGAGCAGACGAGCATCCCCATCGTGATGCGTTGGAATGAGGCGCTGCCGGCATCGGTGAGCCAAATCGAGAACTGGGCCGAGATCGTCAACTTCGACGACGGCAACGCGTCGACCGGCGACGCTGCCTCTGGGGCGCTTCCGGATCGTGACTCCAGGCCAGACTCGAACGCTGGAAACGATGCGCAACCGCCACGTCCAGGCGCTGGCACCGATAACGAAGTCGGCAACGCGAGCGGCGACGAGGACGATCACGACGTCGCTGGATTTGTCGTCCCCGTAGACGTATTCGACCTTGCGTTGACCACACGGGTCTCGAACGGAACGAACCTGGCAACGATCGTGCCGGGCAGCCGAGTCACCTTCACCATCACGGTTCTCAACCAGGGCGACATCAACGCATCGGACATTTTGGTCACCGACTATCTGCCCACGTCGGGCCTTCGTCTCGCCGACCCGGCATGGACGACCCGAGCAAATGGCACCGCCGACATCGAAATACCTGGGCGGCTTGCTCCAGGTGCGTCCACATCGGTTTCGATCAGCTTTGTTGCCACCTCGAACGCTGTTGGTCAGATCAACAATTGGGCCGAGATCTCTCGTGCCAAAGCCGTCGATGTTCGTGGTCAACAAATCAATGACCCACGAACCGGCCGTGCCTACCGCGACGTCGATTCGACATTCGATCGCAACGTGAACAACGACGCCCGCCCCGCGGGTCCAAATGCAGCAACCGATGATGAGGTCGGCGGCGCCGGAGGCGATGAAGACGATCACGACGTTGCGGGCGTTCGCATTGGCCAGTTCGACCTTGCCTTGACCTCGACGGTGGCTGGCGGCAGCGGCGACACCGGTATTGCCCCGATTGGCAATGCTGTGGTGTTCAACCTCCGAATCGTCAACGAGGGCTCGGTTAGCGCTACCGATGTTGCTCTCACAAACTATCTTCCACGCGAAGGGCTGACGTTGGTCGACCCGGACTGGCGAGACAACGGCGACGGCACAGCAACGTTGCGACGGCCGGTCCCAGGACCAATCGAGCCGGGCGCGAGCGTGGTTGTCCCAATTACCTTTATCGCCAACTCACAAGCCGCGGGCACGATCTACAACTGGGCCGAGATTGCAAGCGCCGATAGTGATGGCGATCCAAGCACCCCGGCTCCACGCGACGTGGACTCTCGACCGAACAACAACCCCCGCTATGACAACACACCAGCGAGCGAGGTCGACTTCGACGCCCTGCAAGCAGCGGCAGCACCGCAGCCAGCGCAAGACAACACCGACACCGAGGACACCGAGGACACCGAAGGCATACTCGCTGCTACCGATACCGATACCGAAGCCGAATCGGCTGGTCCCGAAGCACGGTCGGTTGCACGGGCTAACGCTCCACGAGCAGCATCTGAGGACGACCATGACGTCGCTGGTGTCACGATCGAACCACCCGTGTTCGATCTGGCTCTCGAGGTGCAGCTCAAAGACGACATCGAAGCCGACAAACTCAGCCTGGGTGACGCCGTCTTCTTCGAGATCACCGTCATCAACCAAGGCAACGTCTTTGCCCGCGGCGTTGAGATCGTGAACTACCTTCCCGAAACGGGGCTGATTGTTGAAAGCCAAAGTTGGACCGAACAGCAAAACGGCACCGCCACGTTGCTGATCGACGAACCCATTGCCCCAAATGCCACCTGGACAGTCGAGATCCGCTTCGAAGTCGGCGAGGGAGCGATCGGCGTGATCAACAACACCGCGGAAATCGCCGGAGCGATCGCGGTCGATTTCTTTGGCGAACCAATCGCCGATATCGACGGCACACCGTTGGTAGACAGCGACTCTCGCCCCAACAACGGGTTCGGCGAACCCGCCCGCTTCGAAGATGACATCAGCGCAGGTGCCATCGATTTCCCGGCACCACCCGAATACGACCTGGCGATCTTTGCCGACCTCGCCGAAGGCTCGAACCGCTCGGTCTTCCAACCAGGCGACACCGTTGCCTACACCGTTACCGTGCTCAACAACGGCGTTGTGAACTCGTCAGATATCACCCTTGCCTTGGACGTACCAGAGGGCTTTACGCTCGCTGAACGTGGCTGGAACACCAACAGTGCACTCGCGACCAGGACCCTCCGAGGCGTCTTGACCCCAGGCGAATCCACCACTTTCCTGGTTGCCTTCCGAGCCGACGCAACGGCGTCGGGGAACATAGACAATCTGATCCGAATCGCGAGCTCGGTGTCGGTCGACGATGTCGGCGCAGAGATCCTGGGTACCGATGGTGCGCCCCTTCGCGACGTACGCCCCGGCGACAACTCGACGATTCTCGAACTGTCGGTTATCCCAACGCTTGCGTTCAATGGCGTTGAGGTCGACCAGCAGCTGCTCGTTGGCTGGGGTTTGCTCGCAGCTGCTGCATTCGTTGCGCTGATTGCGGTGACCTACCGTCGCAACGACGTGCCCGGCGGCGTTCGCGTTGGCCTTGTTGGTCCAGCGCCAAGTCGGTTTGGTCCAACCCAATAGCAACGACGAAACACGCACTTCGCTCGCCGCAATGGAAGGGGAGCGCCTAGGTTTCATCCATGGAAACTCTTCGCACGCCGGACCACCGCTTCGAGAACCTTCCCGGATACAACTTCGAACCAAACTATGCCGATATTGCCGACGAGGCCGGTGCAACGTTGCGCGTGCACTACATCGACGAGGGAGACCCCAACGCGCTGCCGGTGCTGTTGATGCATGGCGAGCCATCGTGGGCCTACCTGTACCGCGACATGGTAGGGCCGCTCGTGGCGGCTGGTCATCGAGTGATCGTTCCCGATCAGGTTGGTTTTGGGCGCAGCGACAAGCCGACCAAACAATCCGACTACACCTACGCCCGTCACGTGGCCTGGATGTCGAGCCTGATCTTTGACCATCTCGACCTGACATCGATCACCATGTTTTGCCAAGACTGGGGCGGGCTCATTGGGCTGCGCCTCCTGACCTCGCAACCCGATCGATTCTCTGCGGTAGCGGTTGCCAATACCGGCCTCCCCGACGGCACCGCCACGATGTCAGAAGACTTTTTGAACTGGCAACAGTTCTCGAAGACCGCAGAGGACTTTCCCGTTGGATTTATCATCAACATGGCGACCACGAGCGATCTTTCGAGCGAGGTGATTGCGGCCTATGACGCACCATTCCCTGACGATTCGTACAAGGCGGGAGCCCGCATCTGGCCAAGCCTGGTGCCGACGTCGCCCGAGGACCCCGAAGCCGACGCACAGAAGGACGCATGGGACGTCCTGCACACACTTACTACGCCGCTCTTGTGCTGTTTCAGCGACGAGGACCCAATTACCCGGGGTGGGCAAGCCGCGTTCATTGGGCGGGTCCCCGGCACCGACGGCCAACCACACACCACGGTTTCGGGAGCTGGGCACTTTCTTCAAGAAGACAAGAGCAGCGAGCTCGCGCAGATTCTCATCGAGTTGATCGACCGCACGAGCGTGTAACCCGCCCGACGTGTTGCCTAAGTGTCTGTTTTGCCTAGGTATCGATGCCGATTGCGTGGCTCGCGAAATGGCCAGTATTCGCCTCGATCACTTCCATCCGTAGACGAGCCAGACGCGCGCCGCCGGGGTCGGTGTCGTTGGTCGTGTCTTTGCCACCGCGCTCGACGTATGCCTCGTGGGTCGTATAGATCGAGTTCGTGATGTCATCGGGGAAGAACAGCTGGGTGACCAACCGAGTTTCTCCGGCGAACGTCACTTTCACATTGAGGTGCGCTGTTCTGCCGGGGACCCAACCGGGATAGATCGTCGTGAACGACACCGTCCCGCTCGCGTTGGTTGTCTGGGTACCTCGCAGGAACGTCTCGCCACTCGTTTCCTGATTGGCCACACCGGAATAGCGGCCTTGGGCATCGGCGTGCCACAACGTAACTTCAGCGTTGGGAACCGGCAGACAATTGTCGGAATCTTGGACGGTGAAGTTGATCTCGAGCAGCGAACCTGGGCGACCGTTCGCGAGCTCGACGCGCTCGGGAGCGACATCGAGATCAAACGGCGCGTCTTGTTCGACCGTTCGGACGCAGTCCAAGATTGCTCCTGTTGCGTTGGCCGACACGGTGCGGTCGGCGTCAGGGTCACCCGAGCATGCTGCGAGCGCCAGTGCACCGGTGCCGACACCGGCGAGGCGAAGGAGATGGCGTCTGGAGAAGGTGGAGTCCACGACGCAATTCTGCCACGTTGTCACACCGAGGTGAGAGAGTGGAGCCATGACTTCACCCGACCGTGTACTCCAGACCATTCGTGCGCTCTTGGCCAAGGCGGAGTCCACGAGCTACCCCGAAGAGGCCGCCGCGCTAACCGCCAAGGCACAGGAGCTCATCGCCGCGCATGCAATCGACCTTGCATTGATCGAAGAGAAAACGGGTCGCGGCGCGGTCGCCACCCGAATCATCTTTATCCCCGCTCCGTATCCCAAAGAGAAATACATGTTGCTGGGCGGCGTTGCCCAAGCCAATGGATGTCGCGCAATCTTGGGTCTTGACGACGAGCAGTTTCAGCACATGGTCTCGTCGGGCGAGCTGTTCTCACGAAACGGCAACTATGCAACGGTCGTTGGCTACGACTCCGACCTCGATTCGGTCGAGCTCATCTTCACGTCATTGCTGGTGCAAGCAGTCAACATCATGTTGTCCCATGGCGCCCAGGTCGATGCCCGCGGGCGAAACCGCACCAAGTCGTTTCGGCGGTCGTTCCTCAACGGCTTTGCCTGGACGGTGAGCAGCCGCTTAGAGGAGGCCCGCCGCACCGCGACGGAGTCGGCGAGCACCGAAGAGGGGTCAGGCTCGGTGTTGCCGGTGCTCGCGTCGCGCCAAGCGTCGGTCGATGAGGCGATTGTCGAGAAGTTCTCGAAACTCAGCCGTCTCAAGACGTCGGTGTCGAACTATGACGGCATTGCGGCGGGGAACCATGCCGGAAACCGAGCCGACCTTGGAAACACCCGAGTCGGCGCCAGCCCGACAGCTCTGCGTTGAGGTCAGGGCGTAGCCTGAGGGCCATGACGTCTTCTCGGCTCGTATGGTTCTTTCTGGCGGCGTTGAGCTTCGCAGCATGCTCGGGCGAGGTCGATGCCGACCGGCGTTCATTGGCCGAAGATATCGCCCACAGCATCGAGACCCCCGACGGGTTCGAACGGGTCGGCGAGATCGTCGTTCAAGACCCGGGCTTTGGCCTCTTTGGATCCGAGGCCGGCTCGGTGCTCCACGAGTGGAGCCCGATCGATGATGCCTCGACGACGAACGTGTTCGACGTCTTTGACCCGGCGTTAATCGCCGCTGGATACGAACGTATTACCGTGCTGTGTACCGTCGAGGACCTGGCGGTCATCTACTGGCATCCCGAGACTGGAACGGGCGTTCTCGACCGGGTTGAGGACGACGGGCTGATCTCGGTTGGGCTGTCGAGTTCGTGGTCGAATGACCCCCCGTCTGACGTCGTCTCGGCGGTGGGTCCCCAAGATTGTTCAGAGCAGTAGCAGTTGTTCGTGTGCGGTGGCTACTGGTCGAGTAGCTCGGTGACCGCTGCGGCAGCACACACCTGACCGTCCTGCATGAGGGCTTCGTTGTTGGCCAACAGGTCCTGGCCCGAATACACGTAGTTGACAAGCATGCCGTGGGACTCGGCCATGCCTTTCTCCGATGTGTCGCCCTCGCTGTTGAGCTGGGCAATGCACGCACCGTTGCGCAGATGGAACCGTGCCACTGGATCTTCGGGCAGGTTGCCCCGACGTGCAGTGACGAGGTACTCCGCGCACCGGCGTTCGAGCAGTTCCTGGTCGGCGGTATCGGCATCGGGATAGTTGTTGGCCAACCACGCCGCGAAACCAGGAATCGGCGAGAGCGTCGAAAACGTGGTGATCGCGGGATCTTCAAAGCTCAAGCGTTCGGTGACCTGTTTGATGAGGAAACTGCCAAAGCTGATCCCACGCAAACCTGACTGGCAGTTGGTGATCGAGTAGAAGATTGCGGTATCGGCGTCGCTCGGAGTGGTGTTTGGTGGGGGAGCGTCGATGACGTCCTGAATGGAGGTTGCCAGCCCCTTCGTGAGGGCGACCTCAACGAAGATAATCGGCTCGTCGGGTAGCGCTGGGTGAAAGAACCCGAACGAACGGCGATCGGGTGCGAGCCGCCGTCGAAGATCATCCCAGCCGCGGATCTCGTGGACGGCCTCGTAGCGGATAAGGCTTTCGAGGATGTGGGCTGGTGTAGTCCAATCGAGCTGTTCGAGGTGCAGGAAGCCCCGATTAAACCACGATGACAGCAGATATTTCAGGTCTTGTTCGACAGGGGCCAGTTCGCGATGTGTTCTCCGTCGAGAAAGAAGCTCGGTTCGCATATCGAGCAGCGTCGCAATGCCGCCGGGGGCGGTGTTAATTGCTCGGAACAGGTCGAGGCGTTCACTGTCAGCCGCTTCAGCAAGGGCGACGGTGTGTGCCTCGGACGGATCCGATCGATACGCCGCAATGGCAGCGTCAACGGCTGACCGGTTCGCTCCGAACTCGTGTAACAAGACCTCAAAGAAACGTGTTTTCTGTTCGTCGTCGAGCATCCCGTACCGGCGGACGATCAGCTCGGCGAGGGCACGGCTCGCCGTTTCGCCCTGCAGCCGCAGCAACGCATGTGCGGTGCTTCTGGTTACATCGACGACGCTGTCTCGCTCGCTGGTCACGCCCCGAGACTAGAAGCCTCGGGGCCCGACCTGGGTCATGCATTGCTGGTTCGTCGAGTCAGGCGTCGACGGCTCGCAACTAGCCAACCGGCGCAGGAACCGGAGGTGGGCCGTCGACATCGATGCTTGGCAGCCAGCGGGCGAGCGGAGCGGGAAGCCACCAGTTGCGGTCGCCGAGCAATTTCATGGTTGCGGGCACGAGAACCATGCGAACAATCGACGCGTCCACAAAGATCGCCGTTGCGAGACCCAAGCCGAACATCTTGGTGGTTGGATCCTCTGACACGACGAACCCGAGAAACACCGAGATCATGATAAGCGCCGCCGAGGTTATGACCCGGGCCGTGCTCGCGAGACCCTCGATGACCGAACGGTCGTTGTCACCGGTTGCCACGTAGTGCTCTCGCACTCGGCTGAGGAGAAACACCTCGTAGTCCATCGACAAGCCGAAGAGTATGGCGAACATGAACATTGGGATGAACGACACGATGGGAATGGTCGTCTCCAAACCAATCAGTTCTTTGCCCCAACCCCACTGGAAGACCATGACGAGGATTCCATAGGAGGCGCCGATGCTCAACAAGTTGAGCAGTGCTGCTTTCAACGCAACGAGGACCGACCGGAACACCATGGTCAAAAGGACAAAGGAAAGCAGGATCACTGAAACGACCAGGAGGGGCAGACGTTCGCTGACCCTGTCGGCAATGTCACCGAAGTTTGCGTTCAGTCCACCGACGTGCGCGGTCACTCCGGTGCCTGTGAGTACTTCAGGGAAGACCTCACTGCGCAATCGAGCAATCGTTGCGGTTGTTGCCTCGTCCTGTGGCGAAGTGGTCGGGATTGCAATGATGGCTGCAACCCCTGCCTCGATGTCGATGGTCTGTGGGGTCGCGGCGGCCACTCCTGGATCGGCGGTGATGCTCGATACGAGTTGTGACACGATCGTCTCGGCGTCTCCGTCCAGTCGGTCGAGGTCGACGGCGATTACGAGGGGGCCGTTCGTGCCTGGACCGAAGCCCTCGGAGACAAGATCATATGCCCGCCGTTGGGACGTGCTTTCAGGCAGGGTCCCCTCATCGGGAAAGCCGAGCTGCAGGTCGAGAACCGGCGCGGTCAACAAGAGCAGAAATGCAGTGACGCCAATTGTGTACTTCCACGCGTGGGCAGTCACGTGTTCACCCCAGGAATACCAGCGTCGTCCTACCTCGCTGGTCGAACGCGTCGAACGGATGCTGAAGCGATCGATACGGTGCCCAACAAGTCCTAGGAACGCAGGGACCAGCGTGAGGGATCCGAGCACCATCGTCGTAACGACGACCGAGGTCGCAATGCCGGCTGCGGTGATGAAGGGCACGCCGGCAATGCCGAGGCCGAGGATGGCAATGATCACCGTGCCGCCAGCAAAGATGACCGCAGTCCCGGCTGTCGAAACCGCGGTGCCAGCAGCGTTGGCTACACCGTGGCCGCTGGCGAGCAACTCGCGGTGGCGAGTGATGAGGAAGAGCGCGTAGTCGATGCCAACACCGAGCCCGACCATCGTTGCGATCTGCGGGGCGAAGGTTGGGATTGGAACAACATAGGCAACGATCGAGAGGCTGCTGACGCCGATGGCAAGACCGAACAAGGCAACGCCGATCGGCAGGCCCATCGCAATTACCGAACCGAACGCTGCCAGCAAGATCACCACTGCAGCGATGACGCCGATCAGTTCGCCCGCTCCAGCCTCGGGCTCGGAGAATGCGAAACTCAGTTCGCCACCCATCTCGACCTGGAGCGCGGAGTTTGCGAACTCGTCGACGGCCGCCTCCAAGTTGTCGAGGTCATCAGCGCTCAATGACTCGACCGTTGGATACTGGACTCGTAGCAAGCCAATCCGTTCATTGGGCGAAATCAGTGATCCAACCACGCCCGCTTGCGCGGCCTCGGCGGTTGGAGTGACCGCTCGCACGTTCGCCAACCCGGCAATGTGGGCTTCGAGATCGATGAGTGCTCGCTGCGCTGGTCCCCGTTCGGTAAGGCTTGCTCCCGCATCTGTCGGGGTAACCACGACCTGGGCGGTGATTCCGGCGGTATCGGCGCCAGCATCGCGCAACAGATCGACAGCTCGCTGAGAATCGAGCCCAGGCACGTCAAATGAATCTTCGAGCTCATGACCAAAGAACGCTGCAGCGCCGACCACGACGATTGCGGTGACGACCCACAGGCCGAGAACCCTCCATGGTTTGGTCGCCGACCAGTGGCCGAGTCGATAAAGCTTCGCCGTCATCATGTCCCCTTTGGTTGCGCCGTCAACCGGCTGCTCGTCGTGGGGTCCATCCTGAAGACGGGAGTTGGGTTGCGCATCGGACATGCGGCCGGAGGTGGGTCGGCCAAGAGGACGGTTGGTATTCATACTTTCGGCCGATCACTCTGGCGCCCCGATTTTCCTATGGTGAGGGTATGACTTCTGCCTTTCGCCGCTTTCTCGCCGAACCAAGGCCGAGGAACGTGCCGCCGCGAGTATGGCGAGACCCGGTCGTTGTCATCATCTTCATGATGGCGCTCGCGATCGAGCTTGCTGTTCGCGACATACCGTGGAGGCCCGCATTTCTGGCGCTCATGGTGCCGCTGCCGCTTACCCTGCTGTTTCGCCGAACCCGGCCGTTGTTGGCGCTTGCGATCGTCATGATTCCCTTGAGCATTTTCGACGTGGCGTTAGCGATTGGAGGTCACGACCTCCCCGACGTCATCTCGCTCGTCTTTGGTTTGGCGCTCATCTACAGCGCGTTTCGTTGGGGTTCTGGTCGCGAGGCAATCTGGGGCGCCGTCCTTGTCCAGGCCTCTGCGCTGCTCGATTTCGCACTGGGCTTTTCCACACTCGGCGACACGATCGTTGGCGCTGGCATCATTGCACTGACCGCCGAGACGGGCATCGTCCTTCGGCGAAACACGAACATCCGAGAGGCGCTGTTTCTCAATGCCCGGTCAAAAGAGCGAGAGGTTCTCGCACGCGAGTTGCACGACACGGTTGCCCATCACGTTTCGGCAATTGCGGTGCAGGCCCAGGCAGGGCGTGCAGTGCTTGCTAGTAACCCCGATGCGGCGCTCGGAACCTTTGACGCGATTGAAGAGTCGGCATCGCGGGCGCTCGACGAGATGCGGGTCGTGGTCGATGCGTTGCGAGTCGAAGCACCGCTCGTGCCCGGTCGTGGAGTTGAGCACCTCGAAGAGCTCACGAGCGGGCTGGGTGCTGCTGTCACCCTCGAGCGCAACGGAGACCTCAGCACCATCTCACCAACGATGAGCGCCGCGCTGTATCGATTGGTTCAGGAATCGATCACGAATATTCGCCGTCATGCGCCGACGGCGACCGAGATCGATGTGAACATCACCGCTGGTCCGTCCACGGTGCGTCTAAAGGTCATCAACAATGGTGCGCCAGTGCCCCAACGCGCCGATGTTCAGGGATTTGGGTTGGTTGGGATGCAAGAGCGGGCGACGCTGCTCGGTGGCACCTTTAGCGCTGGCCCCCTCCCTGGTGGTGGCTGGATAACCGAAGCGGAC
Organism: uncultured Acidimicrobiales bacterium; assembly: GCA_938084885.1. GTDB lineage: Bacteria > Actinomycetota > Acidimicrobiia > Acidimicrobiales > SHLQ01 > SHLQ01. The sequence goes on along the minus strand of CALKGG010000016.1, from coordinate 11,100 downwards.
CTGCCGCGGAGTGCAACGTCCGCGGGTGTGAATTCGTGACGATCCGAGTGCTTGTCGCCGATGACCAGGACCTTGTCAGGACGGGCCTGAAGATGATCCTCAATGCCCAACCGGGGATCGACGTCGTGGGGGAGGCTGTGGACGGTCGCGAAGCGGTCGAGATGGCTCGCCGGCTGCGTCCCGACGTCTGTCTGTTCGACATTCGCATGCCGAACCTTGATGGGGTCGAGGCAACTCGTATGCTCGCCGGACCCAATGTCGTGAGTCCAATGCGAGTTGTGGTCATCACCACGTTCGACCTCGACGAGTACGTTCACGGCGCGTTGAAGGCCGGGGCTCGAGGATTCTTATTGAAGGACGCGGGTCCCGAGTTGCTCGTCCAGGCAATCGAGTCAGCGGCCAAAGGTGACGCACTGATTGCGCCGAGTGTGACGGTACGTCTGCTCGAATCGTTCGCTGACGCGCCGTCTAGCCAACCGAACGAACCATTCGAGGCGCTCACCACACGTGAGGAAGAAGTGCTTGCGGTCGTGGCGGTCGGCCGGACAAACGCCGAGATCGCCGACGAGTTGTATATCAGTTTGAGCACGGTCAAGACCCACCTCGCGAGCCTGATGAACAAGCTCGGTGTGCGCAATCGGGTGGAGATGGCCATGTGGGCCCATGAGACTGGTCGAATGTCCTGAGGCGTTGCAGCTAATCGGGTGACGCTCCGAGTGGATGTGCAGCGATGTAGGTGCCCGCTCCGTTTTTGGGAACGACGAGAACGGGGATTTCCCGACGCCTATCGAGCGACTTCTCGATGTCTGTGGTGACCTGTAGCCAGTAACGAATGCTCATCAGCTGACCCGTGTACGAAATTGGGGCATTGGATGGAATGGGAATCTCGAGGTCGGCCGATCCCATCCCGAACTTGTCGATGGGGACTCGTTGAGCGGGGAACGCTAGCGAGTCGGTATCACCTCGACCATCAGTTTCGTATTCGAGGTGCACGCGTATTGCCCGAACCCGCCCGAAACCAGGCGTGTTCTGTTTGCCGTCCTCGGGGGCGCGGCTGATCGACAGCCGAAACGCGTCGCCGACTTCGGCTGCGACCGACGCGAGATGGACAGACAGCAGGTGATCAGACATCGAACGGCCTCGGTGGCGGGGGAGCATCGTTGAAGTTGACGAATCGTCGATCGAGTTCGGCGATCACGAGACAGTCGATGTCGATCTTGGCGTTCGTGCTCGAGAGCTGTCCAAGGTCGACATCGAGGGACCACTCGATCTCGTGGTGGTCGAGTTCGAGTGTTGGCGCTCCGGAGTCGGTGGGCACGTCGAGCATGCCCGTTCCCCGGAAGGTGCCAGCGCCAATCGACCCCGTCACGGTCAGTCCGGCGCGCGCAACGACCTCGCGATCGCGGTTTGTTTGGGTGTTGTCTCCGCTCCCGGTCGTGTACGTGACGGTTTCGGTGCAGGTGAGGGTGGCGGTGATCTCGACGTGATCAACGTCGGGGATGGCCTTCTTTGCTCGTCGGATAACGATGACCTCGGTGGCTCCGCCAAGCGTCAGCGGCCACTGCGCGAACTGGAGCTCGACCGGATGCCAATTGGCGTTCTCGGCCATTCCTCGGGACGCGGCAAAGACGCCAATACCAACAAATAGCAACGGAATGAGCGCCGCGATCGGCGTCACCGATGCGGCGAACATGACGATGATCGCAATTCCCCCGGCGACGGCGACCACCGATCCACCAATGATGGAGCCGTTGGCGGTGTGGCACGCGACCGTGTGGGGATTCGGAGACCCCGATGGCACGGGAGGAAGATCCATCAGCCCACAGTACCCGTCGGGCGTTCCCGACGTCAGGTGAAGATGTTGGCCAGTGCTATTGCTGCAAGGGGGCGGTGAGTTGGTTCGTCACGACGTGACGAATTTGGGCGTCGAAGCTCTGGACGTGGGCTTCGACGAGGCTGGCCACTGCATCGGCGTCGCCCGAATGCAACGACGTAAGGATTGCTTCGTGTTCCTCGACGGCGTGAGCCATATCGGAAACGTCGGACAGGTAGAGGTGCCAAAGTCGGTCGCTTTGGGCGTAGAGGGTGTCGAGCGTGTCGGAGATAAATCGATTGCCCGAAGCCTCCCAGATGATCTCGTGGCATCGGCGGTCGAGGGCGAGTTGTGCTTCTGCATCGAGGGACGGGTCATGGGTTTGTTCGAGGGTCTCCTCCATGAGCTCCCACTGCTCGGGGGTTCCCCGGAGTGCAGCGAGGCGAGCCGCATAAGGTTCGAGGACCGAACGGGTCTCAAAGAGCAGGGACAGCTCATCGATTTCGATTCCACTGACGAACATTCCGCGGCGGGGGATCACGGTCACGAAGTGTTCGCGTTGCAGCCGTAAGAGCGCCTCGCGAATGGGGGTGCGTCCAAGGCCGAGCTGCTCGCGAAGCTCGTCCTCTTTCAAAACGTCGCCAGGAGCAAAGTCGAGTCGGACGATCTTTTGGCGCAGCGAGATGTACGCCTGTTCACCGAGGGACTCGGGTTGATTGCTCGACAGCTCGATAGTGCTCACCTCTTCAGTGTAGACCTCTGATATATCAGACGTCTATCAGTGTGGGATCACGTGGGGCGGACCAATGCTGCGCCCACCCCTTGCTCGTCGTCGAATCCATGTGCAGGTGGCAGCTACTGTGGGCGGATGCAGAACTGGGCCGGGAATATCACGTTCGACGCAACCAGCGTCGTGGCGCCGCAGTCGTTGAGCGAAGCCCAAGAGGTCATTGCGGGGTCGACAAAGGTGCGGGCGCTCGGCAGCCGACACTCATTCAATCGAATCGGTGATGGGGCCTGCATTCTCGATACCCGAGGGCTGCCGGAGTTTCTCGAGGTCAGCACGGATCGGCGCAGCGTGCGGGTCAACGGGTCGATGACCTATGGACGATTGGCCGAGCTCGTTGCTCCGCTCGGGCTGACCCTGTCGAACTTCGCGTCGCTACCACACATCTCGATCGCCGGTGCAGTGGCTACCGGAACGCACGGATCCGGCGACACGAACCGCAACCTGGCCAGCGCAATTAACGCGGTCCAGCTGATCACCGGCACGGGTGAAATGATCGAGATTTCGCGTGCTGATGAGCGTTTCGATGGCGCCGTCGTGTCACTCGGCGCGCTCGGGTTGGTGACTGCTGTAGGCGTCGATGTCGAGGCGGCCTTCGAGGTTGCACAGATCGTGTACGGAGATCTGTCGATCGAGGCGCTCGTCGAGAACCTCGACGCCGTCTTCGCTGCTGGCTACAGCGTGAGCGCCTTCACGCGCTGGCGCGATATCGAACAACTCTGGGTGAAATCGAGGGTCGGTGACCCACTGCCGGCATCGAGCGCCGCGGTGCTCGGCACGCTCGAACAGATCGGCACGAAGCGCCATCCACTACGCGAGCTTGATCCTGATGCCTGCACAGACCAGCTCGGCGTACCGGGACCGGCGGTCGATCGCCTGCCACATTTCCGGCTCGGCTTTACCCCGAGCGCCGGCAACGAAATCCAGTCGGAGTTCTTCGTCGACCGAACACAGGGGGGTGCGGCCGTGCGGGCGATCGCCACGGTGCAGCGTGATATTGCCGACGCGTTGCTCGTGAGTGAGCTCCGCACCGTCGCCGGCGATAGCCAATGGATGAGCCCCCATGTTGGTCGCGAATCGTTGGCCTTTCATTTCACGTGGGTGCCGAATCAACGAGAGGCCAATGCCGCAGCACGTCGGGTCGCCGAAGTCCTCCAGCCGTTTGAACCGCGGGCGCATTGGGGCAAAGTCTTCGCCCCCGACCTGTTCGACATGGGCTGCTATACAAACCGTGGTCGATTCGTCGAGCTGGTCGAGTCATTGGATGCCTCTCGGACGTTCACCAACGACTGGTTCGATTCACTGATTGGCTAGCAGTCCCCGTCATCAAACGAGCACGGTGTGTGCAGCGATAACGCTTGCGTTCTGGGGCCCTCACCTCTAGTCTTCATCAGATACACAGCTGATATATCAGCGGTCTATCAGACAGCGAACGGCCATCGATGGCCCACCGCACGAACCAGGGGACACCCAGTGAGCGAATTTCCATCAAAGGCCAATGTGGTCGTTATCGGTGCCGGCATCGTTGGTAGCTGCCTTGTCGGACACCTGAGCCGACTCGGCTGGGAGGACATCGTCCTCATCGACAAAGGCCCGTTGCCAAACCCAGGCGGTTCGACAGGCCACGCATCGAACTTCATCTTCCCCGTCGACCACAACAAAGAGATGGCGCTACTCGGTGTTCAGTCGGCCAACCAATACCGAGACCTCGACCGCTCAGTCGACTCTGGGGGCATCGAAGTTGCCCGCACCCAAGAACGCATGGACGAACTCGACCGGCGCATGACATCAGCGACTGCATGGGGCGTCGAGGCCGAGCTACTCACCCCCGCACAGGTCAAAGAACTCGTTCCATTCATCAACGAAGAGATCATCCTCGGTGGCTTCCATTGCCCAACGGTCTCGGTGGTCGACTCGCTCGACACCGGCACCTTGTTCCGCAACGAAGCAATGGACAAGGGCGTCCTCCAAGTGTTCGCAAACACCGAGGTCGAAGACGTCGAAACCGTCGACGCGCCAAATGGTCAACAACGAGTTAGTGCGGTGGTCACCGACCGAGGTCGCATCGAAGCGAACTATGTCGTTGTGGCATGCGGCGTGTGGAGCAATCGTGTGGCCAACATGGCCGGCGCCACCATTCCGCTCGTTCCCGCAGTGCACCAGATGGCCGACGTTGGGCCAATGGATGTGCTCGCCGAGACCAACAACGAGATTGGCTACCCGATTGTTCGTGACATGGACACGTTCTGCTACGAGCGCCAGTCAGCGGGTTCGATGGAGGTTGGCTCGTACGGTCACCGCGCGATCCTTCATCACCCAGACGACATCCCATCGAACGACGAAGCAGCACTCACTCCAACGGAGATGCCGTTCACGCAGGACGACTTCGATCCGCAGATGGAAACTGCCATCGAGCTGATGGACTTCCTCGGCGACGCCGAGATCAAGTACGCCATCAACGGCCTGCTTTCGCTTACCCCCGATGCCATGCCGTGCCTCGGCGAAACCGTCGAGGTCCGCAACCTGTGGTCGGCCGCTGCGGTCTGGGTCAAGGAAGGTCCAGGTATGGCCCAGGTCGTCGCCGAGTGGATGACCTACGGCTACCCACGCGTCATCGACCCGCACGCATCTGACCTTGCCCGCTTCTACCCCGAAGAGCGCGGCGACGATCACATCTGGGCCCGTGCAGACGAGCACTTCATCAAGACCTACGGGATTGTTCACCCACAAGAGCAGTGGGAGGGCCGCCGCAACCTTGTGCAAAGCCCGTACTACAGCCGCCAAGAAGCGCTCGGCGCCATGTTCTTCCAAGCCCGCGTCTGGGAACGTGCGCAGTGGTACAACTCGAATGCCGACCTCGTCGAGCGCTACGGCCTCTCCGAGCGCGAAGTCGAATGGGATAACCGCTGGTGGAGCCCAATTATCAATGGCGAGCACCTCAACATGCGTGAAAACGCTGGGCTCTTCGACCTCAGCGCCTTTCAGGTGTTCGAGCTATCGGGGCCAGGCGCACTCGACTTCGCCGAGTACTTGTCGGTCAATAAGGTCTGCAAGGGCATCGGCACGAGCGCCTACACCCCATGGCTGAACGAAGATGGAGGCTTCCACTCCGACCTGACCATGATGCAGACCAGTGAAGACACCGTCCGAATCGTCACCGGCGCATTTGACGGTGGCCGCGACGAATACTGGATCAAGAAGTACCTGCCAGAAGACGAGTCGGTCACGTTCAAAAACCTCAGCCGCACCACAACGACGCTCGGCCTTTGGGGCCCGAACGCCGAGGCCATCTTGAGCCAGCTCACCGATGCCGATCTCAGCTTTGCGGGCAACTCGTACGGCTCGGTCACCAACGTCGAGATCGCCGGCATTGCGTGCACCATCTTCCGTGTCTCCTACGTTGGCGACACCGGCTGGGAGATCTACACCGGCTGGGATAACGGGCCAGCACTGTGGGACGCCCTGATGGACGCAGGTAACGATCACGGTCTACGCCCAACGGGCATGGGCGTCTACGCCGTTACTGGTCGCATCGAGAAGGGCTACCGCCTCATGGGTGCCGAGCTCGAGAGCGAATACAACCCAATCGAAGCCGGCCTTGCCCGTCCAAAGGTCAAGGCTGCGGACTTCATTGGCAAAGAGGCCTACCTCGCAGCTCGCGAAGCCGGCGATCCAGAGGTGCACTGCGTGACCTTGCAGGTCGACGACAACGTCGACAGCCAGGGTCGTCAGCGGTGGATGCAAGGTGGCAACGAGCCAATTCTCACCGCCGATGGCGAGCGTCTCGTCGATAGTCACGGCCGAGTAAGCCGGGTCACTACTGCCGGCTATGGACCAAGCGTCGGCAAGAACCTGCTGCTTGGATATGTGCCAGCGGAGTATGCAGCGCCGGGAACCCAGATGAAGGTGATGTACATGAACGAGCTGTTCCCGTGCACCGTCGTCGGCACCGGCTCGGCATTCGACCCGGAGAACACCCGCCTGAAGGGCAGCTGATCGCTCGAGCCCCGAGAGCTCTGCCGAAAAATAGAGAGCCACGAGGAGCCCACCCGCCGGACTCCTCGTGGCGTTCTACCTTTATGATCGACTAGTCCGGCAAGATGTTTAACGTTTCGCCGCAAAGAGGCCAAAAAGGATGTCGAAACTCACCGGCTCGTGCAATGTTGCGCTTGACGAGCACATGACCGACGTGGTGATATATCATCCATATCCCAGCTTGAACGAGTAGGAGCGCTGCATGCGTATTCTGACGCTAGTGAAACGAGTGCCCGCTCCGGGTGCCCGAATCAACATCACCGAAGACAGCCAGTACGTCGACGACAAGAACCTCGGCCATGCCGTGTCGCCTCACGAGGAATGCGGCGTCGAAGCTGCCGTACAACTCGTGGAGCAATACGGTGGCGAAGCAACCGTGCTGTCGATGGGCGGGCCCGAAGCTGAAGAGCAGCTACGCGTTGCGGTATCGGTCGGCATCTCAAAGATGGTGCTCGTGCCAACGGACGGGGCTCCGAAAGACCCCCAACAGACCGCAGCGACCCTCGTTACTGCAATAGAGGAGCTCGAAGCCGCCGACGGTCCCTTTCACCTGATCATCTTCGGCAACGAATCGGCCGATCAGGGCGGATTCCAAGTAGGAATTCGTATCGCGAACGCCCTCGGCCGTCCAATGGTCAACGGCATCAAAGGTCTCGAACTGCCAGAGGGCCAGGATCCGGCTTCGGGCGAAGGCCATATCATTGCCCGTCGAGAGGTCGACAGCGGCTTTGAGGTGTACGAGCTGCCGCTTCCTGCATGTGTTGGCGTCAAGGAGGGCATCAACCTCCCTCGGTACCCAACAATGAAGGGTCGCTTGGCCTCGAAGAAGGCCGAGCTGACCTCGGTCGATGCGAGCGCCGAACCGGGCGGCCAAGCCCAGGTGCGCCTTAAGTCGCCGCCAGAGAAGGTAAGTGAAACCGTGATCTTGGGCAATGGCCCCGATGCAGCGCCGGCCATTGTCGACCTGCTCGAAGAACTGGGAGTGATGTAAATGTCAGCCGTTCTCGTCGTTATTGAACACGATCGTGGTCACGTACCCGAATCGACATTTGAAGCCCTGACCTCGGCCCGTGCAATCGCCGGAGGCCTCGGCGTATCCGTGCATGCTGCCGTCATGGGAGATGGTGGCGACCTCGCTGCAGCCGCGGTGGGTGAGTATGGCGCCGACGTGGTCCACCATCTGACCTCACCGAACCTTGGTGACTACAACCCCGAGGCGTGGGGGCAAGCCCTCGCTGGTGCGGTTGCAGCGGAGAGCCCTGCGGTCGTACTGGCAAGCGGTACCGATCGCGGCAACGAACTTATGGCCCAGCTCGCTGCTCGCGCCGACCTGCCGTTCGTCGCAAACTGCGTCGACGTTGCACCAGATGTCACCTCGATGACCCGGAGTCAGTGGGGCGGAGCGCTTCTCGAAGACGCCACCCTCGAGGCCGATGTGAAGCTCATCTCCATGGCGCCGCACACCGTCGAAGCATCGGCTGCTCCAGCGGCTGGTGCGGTAAGCGAGCTCGCCGTCGACATCGACGACAGCCTGGTGCGTTCGGTCATCACCGATCGCGTCGTGTTGTCCGAAGGCATCACGCTCTCGACTGCACCGGTCGTGGTTTCCGGCGGTCGTGCTGTTGGCTCTGAAGAGGCCTTTGCGCCGCTCGAAGAGCTCGCAGCCGAGCTGGGGGGCAAGGTGGGTTGCAGTCGTGCAGTGACCAACAACGGTTGGCGCCCCCACAGCGATCAGGTCGGCCAGACCGGCACTCGTATCGCCCCGCAGATCTACATCGCTACCGGCATTTCGGGAGCCACCCAGCACTGGGTTGGCGCTATGGGCAGCAAGAACATCCTCGCGATCAACACCGATCCCGAAGCCAACATGGTTACCAAGGCAGGCTGGGCGGTCATTGGCGACCTCCACGAAGTCGTTCCCGCGATCACCGAAGAGGTAAAGAAGCGTCGAGCATAAGCGGCTTGGATCAAAGGGCCGTTGGCTAGCCGGCCTTCTTGACTCGGATACGTTCGCCGTCGAGAAGGAAACCGTTGAGGCTTTTCACCGCGGCTTTGGCCTCGCCGGGCTTGGGCATCTCGACAAAGCCGAACCCCTTCGACTGGCCAGTCGCCTCGTCACTCACGATGGCACACGACTGGACCGACCCGAACGGTTCGAATAAGTCGAGCAGGGCCTCCTCGGTGGTGTCGCGGGACAGCTGGCGGACGAGTAAACGCATTCCAGCACCCTATCGGCGGCGTTCTTTAGGCAACGTGGTCTGAGCTGCGGTCTACAGCTGCGGCCGAATTTGGATCGTCGGAGATGGTTTCGGAGCGCCATTGGCGAATGTCTTCGACGAGGTCGTCCCATCGTCAGCGACCGTGGTCCTGTTCGCTTCCTCTTCAGCAAAGGCGAGCGCGAGGCCGGTGATCTCGTTGGTCATGCGCTCGGCCGACGCCACCGACCACGAGTCCGGCCGCGGTTCGGGATTGGCAACCATGTCTCGATACGAGCGGTCTGGCCACTCGTCAGATGCTTCGATTGTCGCCGCTGCTGGACGCACGAACTTCTCCAAGACGTGAAGGAATGAGCGATAGCGAATCCAGCGATGGTTATCTCGATCGAATTGATGTTGCGCTCGACCACCAGCATGGCGTCCTCGAAGCGAGAGCCGTTCGACCGTGATCGAATCCATGTCGAGGTTCAAGCCCCCTTCGTCCTTTGTGTGGCGGACCGTCACGATCCGATCGCGGTAGCCGGGCATGTGCGTCTGCATGTTGTCTGCCCAGTTCTGAACGGCGTGTTTCACGGCGCGAGCGAACTGTGGAACCGTCTCGATCAGGTTGTGGGCTGGGACGATACCTTGACCGTTACTCTCCGGCATCGAGACGTTCCCTGCTTCGTCATCAACGATGTACCGCTCGTCGACCGTCTCGAGGTCGATGCCAAAGGTTGGGTGTCCGGGCACAGCGTTGTCAAAGAAATGCAGCGGGAAGTTGCTGGTGATGCCCCCATCGGAGAACCAGTGGGTCACGACCGGCTGGAATGACACCCGATAGTCGATGGCGTGCAAAGGCACGGCGCTGAGCAGTGCAGGGAAACTGAGGCTCATCCGAACCCCAACAATGATTGGTAGATCTGCCGCTGCGGGAAGTGGGCACAACCCGTGTTTTGCCAAGCTCGACAATGTGTCAGGGCTCCGTTGGCCCGGGTTGGCTTCCATCCACTCAACAACAGAAGAGGGAAAGAGTTGCCGGAACTCGATTGGGTCAAAGGCCCAGATACGTTGTTCCAATGGCAAGGCGTACTGGGTGCCCGTGCTGATGTTTGTCGTGAGCATGGCGAGCGTAATGCCACGTTCCTCAAGCATGCCGAAGGTCAACGGAGGTCCGGACCGGTCGAGCCCCGCTATCGAGTTGATCTCCTCGGTCAACCATGGGGTGAGCGCGGCATGTGTCGAGTTGTGGCCGGGCATGCCAGAACACAAGCCGAAGAGGTTCTCCTTCATTTGGATCTTCGCCTGTGAGTACGCACTGAACACAATGCTGACAAAGAGCCCAATGGTGAACAGGAGCGCCGAGGCAACCACTGCGGTGTACGAACCCTCGAGGGCACCGAGGAGCACGAGAAAGGCGGGGAGCGCCACCAAGACCGCGGTGAGAAGCGTTGGTTTGAGTACTCGAATGCCGGGGACAATGCTGCGGAGCGCCCGTTGTGCCCAGCCTGGCTGGCCAATAAAGATCGATGCGAGACGATAGAGGGCAGCGGTTCGTTTCTGTGGCTGGAACATCTCATACAGGTTCGTGTGCGTGCTGTGTTCGGCCGTTGATGACAACCATCGTGGAAGACCAGCGAGCGTGGCATATCCGCCTGTGGCACGCCCATATTCTGCTGCTGCGGCACCGGCTGCTGCTATGGCTCCAGCTGAGGTTCCGCCGACCGAGTGAATCCGGTGATCGGTGGCGAGTTGGCAGATTGCTTGGGGATAGATGACCCCCGAGGTGATGCCACCTTTCATGACCAGGTCGCACGATGCTCGAAGATCATCGACCTTTGGGTACGACGCTGGATCCTCGAGGTCGAGCTGGTCATCAAAGTCGGTCGCGTCGGCGCGAGTATCCACAAAATCCCACCTTTGTTTATCCTGATGCACAATCTATGCGGGAAGCGCGGTGTGTCGCGGGGTTAGGGCACGTTTCGTTTCGTAACCTTCGACGGTCTCAACATCTCCGCAACAACACATTTTCTGGCCCATCGACCTCGTTTCCTGCTCTACGGTGACTTCCATGAAACGAAAGACGCGCGCTGCACTCATTGGTGTTGTGGCAACCGTTGGTGTTGCCATCGTCGGGTTCTTTGCCGTCCCAGCGTTCCTCGGTTTCGACGCAAAAGGCCCAGTCGAGTTGACGATTGGTGATCGCGCCGCCGAAAGCATCGCCAGTATCTTCGAAGAACCAAACACGACCACCGCGCAGACGAACGCAG
>CALKGG010000015.1 GCA_938084885.1 uncultured Acidimicrobiales bacterium | reverse complement strand
ACAGCTCGACCGACTCTCGGGTGAGCGTGGATTCGCCGTTGAGGTCGTCGCTGTGAGCCATGAGTCGAAGCTACTGCTTCACGTGGAGCGAGTCTGATTCGCGGCCAGGAGGGGGTTATGAATGAGACCTGACCCCACGGCCAATTGGTTTGCGGCTCGGGCCATGATGGTGAGAAGTCGGGTTATGAATGAGACCTGACCCCACGGCTAGTTTTCGGTGATGACGACGCTGATGAGCTGTTCGCCGCGGGAGGTGGGCTCTTGTGGGTCACGAAGGTCGACTTCGGCGAGTACCGCGTCACCCTCGATCAGCTCACCGAATACGGCGTGCAGGCCCGTGAGACGGTCCACAGGCTCGAACGTGATGAAGAACTGACCACCGTTGGTGTTCGGCCCGGCGTTCGCCATTGCGAGAAGGCCGCGACGATCGATCTCGGTGAGCGCACTCTCTTCGTCATCAAAGCTGTAGCCGGGGCCACCGCTGCCCGTGCCGGTCGGGTCACCGGCCTGGGCCATGAAACCCGGAAGCACCCGATGGAACGTCGTTGCGTCATAAAAGCCATCCCGTGCGAGTGCCACAAAGTTGTTCACCGTGATTGGTGCGGTGTCTTCGAACAGGTCGATCGTGAACTCGCCATCGGACGTGGTGAGGACCGCCTGGTAGTCAACACCGTCTTCGAGAACGTTCGGTGGCGGAGTCGAGTACACGCCGTTGCGAACCGCCGGATCGATCGCCGCGAGAGCGCCTTGGCCAGCCCACGGCGCAAAGTCCTCCGGCAGCTCTTGGGCAAGCCCCGAGCTGAACTCCGACGTGCAGCCCTCGAGCAAGGCCATGATCCCTGAGCTGTCGCCCTCTTGGAGTATAAACGCGCCCCAAAACGCGAGTATCGCCTCATTATCGAGCCCGTCAGCAACGCACTCACGATCGACCATGACCGCAAATCCCTGTTGCGCTTCACTCTGAAAGCTGACCTGTTCGGCTAGGTCATCGCTGCTCACGCATTCGGTCACTGCATCGAATGTCATCTGTGAGGCGCCTTCGGGAATGTCGAACCCGACGAGCAGCGCCGATAGCCCCGTGTAGGCCAGATCGCCGTTCGTTTCGTCACCGACATGACCAGCAATACAAGTGCGGAACTCGGCCGAGTCGTCATCTTCGAACGTCGAGAGCCCGGCGAGCGAATCGACCAAGGTGCCCTCGTCCACGCACTCGTGAGTGTTGACCGCAAGGGCAGTGAAACCCTCCGGTTCGAGAACATAGCCCGGGATGCCAAACCCATTAAGGACCTCGGTCAGTTGCGAGTCGCCATCGGTGTTGTCCAACAAACAGGTGAGTTCATCAGGTTCCGGTGGCACCTGGGTGAGCGCTCCAACGAGGTTCGTGATCGCCACAGGATCAACCGGACCAGTCAGGTCGGGGAGCGCGCCGTCGACACCTTCGAGGACAGAGGGTTCGACACTTGCGTCTGCGCCATCGGAGTCTGCGCCGTCTGCGCCAGCATCAGCATCTGGGTCGGCGTTCTCGCTTTCATCGGCCGACCCGCCAGTGGCGCCAGCATCAGCAGAATCGCTACCGCCACACGCCGAGACGACGAGCATAAGACCAAAAAGGGCAGCGAGAAGAGAGCGAAGACAGTTCTTGGGCATCGAATAGCTATAACAGGCCAGAGGCCAAAGACCTCGGAGGTCACGAGACTTCTAGCGACCTCTTTACTCTTCAAGACTTTGCAATGAGATCGCAGCAGGGTTCGACGTGTGGCCTCCGCGCAGAGGTTAGAAACTGACCACCAACACAAAGAGCACGACCGCAATCACAAACACCACTCCCACGACGCCAAGCAGGATCTGATCCGTCTTCTTCTTTACCCGTTCGGGATCGAGCAACTCGTGGGCAACAATCGGCGCCCCAGCCTCTTTGAGCGCATCGACCACACCATCGATCGACTTGCCCGTGGTATCGACCGACGTAAACCGGCCATAGGCCTCGGCCCGTTCAGCGAGCATTGCGTTGATCGTGGCGGGAACGTCCTCAGCGTTTGCCAGCAGTGGCCTGCTCTCGATGCCGTCGGCCATTACGCGCTGATGGATTTCGCTCGCGTCCGCCGTGAGTGCAAACACCTCAGCTCCCAACAACGCCACGACGTTGTCGTGATCGAGCAAGGTCCCTCCACCGGTCGCAATCACCTGGTTACGCTTCGGCGCGAACTCGGCCACCATCGCCTTTTCGATGGCACGAAAGCGCGCTTCGCCGCCATCGGCGAAAATGTCGGGGATGCTGCCGTGCTTCGCGATAATTTCGGCGTCGAGATCGACGAACGTCCGGCCCGTGAGGGTCGCGATGCGACGACCAACAGCGCTCTTGCCCGTTCCCATAAAGCCAGTCAGGACAATGTTGGGGCGCAGCGCGTCGGACATAGATTTCTACGGTATTGCGCTCCGGAGCGTCAGATGTCGATACCGGCCTACCGATCAGCGTTCGGGTCGGCCAGCAACAGACGGTGGCTACAGCCCTCGAGCGTTCCCGACGACAGACACAATGCCCGCAGCGTCGAGGCCATATCGGGACAGAATCGTTGCCGGCTTGTCGTGAGGAATGTAGGTGCGTGGCATACCGAGGACCCGAATCTCACAACTGGACGCATCGGCGCCGATCGCATGCATATAGGACTCGATCTTGTCCCGGAAACCGTCGCCCGCTCCACCGTTGCGAAGGCCATCTTCGATCGTCACAACAAGGCCATGGCTGGCGGCATCCTCGATCATGTCCGGATCGGGCGGTGAAACAACACGAGGATCCCAGACGGTTGCCGATATTCCCTTGGCCTCGAGCAGTTCAGCGGCTTCGGTTGCTTCGGCGAGCATCTTGCCAACGCCAATAATGCAGACGTCACTACCCTCACGAGCTTTGCGGGCGTTGAGACCAACGCCAACCTCTCGTTCGGTGACCGACGGCGCGGCCTGTTTTGTCCAGCGGATCATCGCCGGCCCATCGGTGCACAACTCGACCGCATCACCGAGCTGGACCTGGAGTTCTTGGTAACTGGACGGCGCAAACACGGTCATCCCCGGAACCTTGGTGAACAGCACCATGTCGAGCAAACCGTGATGCGACGGCCCATCATCGCCCGTGATACCCGCACGGTCGAGGCAGAAGATGACCGGCTGACGATGCAGGCCCACATCGAGATTCACTTGGTCGAACGCTCGTGTCATGAACGTCGAGTAGACGGCCACGACCGGGCGCAGCCCACCCATTGCCATACCGGCTGCAGCGGTGACTGCGTGCTGTTCGGCAATGCCCACATCGAACGTGCGGTCGGGGAAACGCTCGCGGAACGGCAATAGTCCGGTCGAGTCAGGCATCGCGGCGGTGATCGCCACGATCTCAGGATGCACCTCAGCCTGTTTGATCAGCGTCTCGGTAAAGGCCTGGGTGTAACTGCCTGCCTTGATCCCCGACGTGTCATGCATGTTCTTGATTGGGTCGTTCTCAGCTGGGGCATACCCGCGCCCCTTCTGCGTAAGGACGTGAACAACAGTGGGCCCGTCGAACTCGTTCGCATTCCGCAGCGCAGCTTCGAGACCTTCAATATCGTGGCCATCGAACGGTCCGAGATAGTGGACGCCGAGGTTCTCAAAGAACGCAGGCGGCTCCCACATGTGTCGGATCGCTGCCTTGGTTGCGTGGATCGAGCGTTCGAGATGGTCGCCAACCCACGGGATGTTCTCGGCGATCTGTTCCATCTTTGCCTGGCGGCGCATATACACCGGGTTCGAACGAATCTTGACCAGTGAGTCGGTGAGCAGCGAAACGGTCGGCGCATACGAGCGCCCGTTGTCGTTCAAAATGATCGTCACGTTGCTCTTCGAATGGCCGAGGTTGTTGATGCCCTCGTAGGCCATGCCACCAGTGAGCGCACCGTCGCCAATCACGGCAATGATGCGTCGGCCCGTGCCGACGGTTGACGCTTCGGCAGTGGCGAGTCCGTGGGCGTAGCTCAGCACGGTCGAGGCGTGGCTGTTTTCGATCCAGTCGTGCTGGCTCTCCTCGCGCGACGGGTAGCCGCTGATGCCATCGGGCTGGCGAAGGCCTTCGAACGCCGACACCCGGCCGGTCAACATCTTGTGGACATAGGTTTGGTGGCCGGTGTCCCACAACATGATGTCGTTCGGCGAATCAAAGACCCGATGCAGGGCGATTGTGAGCTCGACGGCACCGAGGTTGGAACCGAGGTGACCTCCGGTCTTTGACACCGAGGCAACAATCAGTTCGCGGATCTCTTCGGCGAGCGCGTCAAGTTGCTCGTGGGTGAGCGCATCAAGATCGCTCGGACCGGTAATGGTCGACAGCAACATCACTGCTCACGATAGCTCCAGATCGGTAAAGAGGCCCGATGCAGTGGGCAGAGAGTGTGGAGAACCCTCAGTTTGGCCGAACAAGTGAGGAACAACACCGCTATCGATCGTTCGAGTGAGGTTTCTGGTGATTACCTATCAGGACCGCAAGAAAGGCGCTGGCATGCTCAACGGATCGGTCACGTATGTGATTGTCATCATTTGGGGTGTATGGATTCTTCGCGGCGATCGAATCGAGCGGGAATCGCCAACGAAGATACTCCTATCGCTCGTGTTTACCTTCTACATTTCGCGCGTGATCGCGGCGACGTTCTTTCCGTTCCCGATCGACGGCGCGATCATCGACCAGCAACGGGCAATGAGTAACGCTGGCTTCGGCGTCCAACGCAACCTCACCCCCTTTGCGACCGTCCTCGACGCAGCCGATTCCGGCCCGCAGTTCATCCAACAGATCGTCGGCAACTTCCTTTTGTTGTTCCCGCTCGGATTCCTTGCCCCGCTGGTGGTTCGGCGCGTTGGGTCAGCGACGCGGGCGATTGTTTTGGTGGTGGCCACCACGATGGGCATCGAGTTCTCACAGCTCGCAATTTCTGCCGCGCTCGGGTTCAGTTATCGCTCGTTCGATGTCGACGATCTCTGGCTGAACGCCACCGGAGGCGCGCTCGGCGTGTTGGTGTCGATGCTGGTCATACGCAAAGCCACGTGGCTCGCCCCCAATGCCGAACCTCGCGAGGCCACCAACGAGCGGCGAGAGGAGCCGGAATTGCCATCAGGCATTACAAGTTCGCGAGAAACCGCTCTTTATCGATCTGAACTCTGATGATTCGCCCGGTGCCGATGAGCATCCCCATACCGTGAGCCTCAGCATCAAAAACCAACCGGCGACCTTCGATACGAACAAGCGTTGCATTGGCAGTGATTTCGGTGCCGACGCCAGTGCCGTGCAGGTGATCGAGGTTTACGCGAAGGCCAGCGGTGATCATGCCTTCGGGCAAGTGCCCGTCGAGCGCCGCCATTGTTGCTTCCTGCATGAGTTGGAGCAGGCGCGGCGTGCTCAATACAGCCACGTCGCCGGTGCCATGGACCAGCGCAGTCTCATGTTCGCCAACGACCATTGATGCTTCACCGTGAAGGCCCAGTTCTATTGCCACCCTCGAATCTTAGGGGGAAACGTCAACGGACGCCTCAAGGCGTCGAAAGGTACGGCACAAACCCCTCACCCGCATGGACGGGTTGGTCGATAGCATGAAGAGACCATCTGGTCCCTGCGTTTCCTAACGTAACCACCCCGAAAGGTGCTCCTCCGTGCTCGACGAATCACTGGTCGCAAACACCCTCAACGCCGCCCTCACCGGAGGCGCCGATTTCGCCGAGGTCTTCGTGGAGGACAAGCGCAACTCGTCCGCGTTCCTCGACGACGGCAAGATCGAAGAGCTCACCTCTGGTCGTGACCGCGGCGCAGGAATTCGTGTCGTCGCAGGCGACACCACCGGCTTTGCCCACACCGCCGACCTCTCCGAAACGGGCCTTCGCAACGCTGCCGAGGCTGCGGCAGCCGCGGCTCGTGGTGGCGGAGGAGGCGTGCGCAAGGTCAGTCTCGAACGCCAAGAAGCGTCGCGAAACATCGAGGTGCAAACCTTCCCCGAGACGGTTGCCAAGAGCACCAAGGTCGAACTTCTCCAACGCGCCGACGAAGAGGCACGCTCCATTGGCGATGCCATCTCGCAAGTCAGCGCACGTTATGGCGATAGCCGCCGCAAGATCCTCGTCGCCAATTCCGACGGCCTCATCGCCGGCGACGATCAGGTTCGCACCTTCTTCTCGATCAACTGCGTGGCCATGGGCGACACCGGCATGCAGACCGGACGCGAAAGCCACGGTCGCACGATCGGCTTTGAAACCTTCGACGACCACGACGTCACAGAGATGGCGCGAATCGCCGCGAACCGGGCAATCACCAAGCTCAGCGCTCGCCCAGCACCATCGGGCGCTCAGACCGTCGTTGTTGGCCCCGGCGGTGGAGGCGTGCTCTTCCATGAAGCGTGCGGCCACGGTCTCGAAGCCGACCTCGTTGCAAAGTCCGCATCGGTCTTTGCTGGACGCATGGGAGAACAGGTCGCCAGCCCGCTCGTCACCCTCATCGACGACGGAACCATGTCGGCTGAGTGGGGCAACTTTGCCATCGACGACGAAGGACGACCCGCACAACGCAACGTCCTGATCCAAGATGGCATCCTCACCGACTACATGTACGACAACATTCGTGCCCGTAAAGAAGGCCGGCCATCATCGGGCAATGGCCGTCGCCAGAGCTACCAGCACCTCCCAATGGTGCGGATGACCAACACCTACATCACCGCTGGCCAAGACAACCCTGCCGACATCATTTCCTCCACCCCAAACGGTGTGTATGTCGCGCAGCTTGGCGGCGGTCAAGTCAATACCGCGACCGGCGATTTCGTCTTCGGCATGACCGAGGCCTACCTCATCGAAGACGGCAAGATCACCGAACCAATCCGCGAGGGCAACCTCATTGGCAACGGACCCGAGGTGCTCACCCGCATCGATGCTCTCGGCAACGACTTTGCTATGGGCCATCCGGGAACCTGTGGCAAAGACGGCCAGGGCGTTCCCGTTGGTGACGGCACCCCGACACTTCGGGTGACCAGCCTGACCGTCGGTGGCACGGCCGCGTAACGACCATGGCCGAACTACTACCTATCGCGAAGAAGGTTCTGAGCTGGGCCAATGACGGCGAAGCCGTCGAGGTCGTCGCGATTCACGAACGCGACACCGAAATTCGCGTCTATCAAGGCGAGATCGAACAGTTCACCGCAAGTGAATCCCAAGGGGTTGGCGTTCGCGTCATCGTCGACAACAAGCAGGGTTTCGCCTACGCCGGCTCGCTCGATGAGGACGTGCTCGCCGAGACGCTCGCCGAGGCACGCGACAATGCAACGTTTGGTACTCCCGACGAATTCCTCGGACTGGCAAGCCCCGACGGCGTGCCCGTCCAGTCGCTCGATCTATACGACGAGTCGGTCAATACCATGGCAACCGACGCGAAGATCGACATGGCGATCCGGCTCGAAGCGCAAACAATGACGAGCGATCCGCGAATTACTGGGATCGAATCCGCCGACTATGTCGACTCCATCAGTGAAAGCGCGCTCGTGTCTACGTCGGGAGTCGAAGTGACGAGTCGTGACTCGGGGTCCTACGTGACGGTTTCGGCCCTGGCCGAAGAAGACGGCGACACGCAGATTGGTTTCGGCTTCAGCGTAGGCCGCGACCCACAGACCCTCGATGTCGACCGTGCAGCTGCCGATGCCGGCGACCGGGCAACGCGCCTTCTCGGGGCGACCCAACCAGCAAGCGAACGCGTCACCATCGTGTTCGACCCGTTTGTCACCGCCCAGTTTCTCGCCATTCTCGGCGGGACAATGTCAGGTGAGGCGGTCATGAAGGGCTACTCGCTGTTTGCGAATCGCATGGGTGAAGAGGTGGCATCGCCGCTGTTCACCCTGGTCGACGACCCCACCAATCGAGACGCCTTCACCGCGAGCGAAACCGACGGCGAAGGTATGGCGAGTCGCCGCAACGTTCTTATCGACGAGGGTCGGCTCAATACGTTTGTGCACAACGCATACACGGGCCGTCGAATGAGCACCGCGTCGACTGGTTCGGCCGTCCGCAGTTACTCGTCGGTGCCCGGCGTAGGTACTCGTGCACTGTTCCTTGAACCGGGCACCCAGTCGCAGGAAGAGCTGATCCGCAACATCGACAACGGGGTCCTTATTCAAGGCGTTGCGGGAATTCACTCTGGTGTGAATCCAGTCAGCGGCGACTTCTCGACCGGAGCTGAAGGTCTTCGCATTCGCGACGGCGAACTAGGCGAACCGTTGCGCGAGATCACGATCGCGTCGACATTGCAGAAGATGTTGGGCGACATTCAAGCCGTCGGCAACGATGTCGATTGGCTCCCAATGTCGGCTGCGGGCGTGAGTCTGGTCATCGACGACGTCACGATGAGCGGTTCGTAAACCCATACCGTCAGGGCGCCGGTCGGCGCGAGCGTCATAGCTCGCTCTTGGACCCCGGAATCTTTCATTCGTTCCTGCGTTGGACCTGGTTGGCGATCGCTCGCGTAAGCTCGCAAGGTCAGCCAGGGAGACGTTCTTGTCATTCATGCACCGCCTAGTTCTGTTGATGACCGCAATGTTTGCCTTTTTGGTGGCGTGTAGCGGTGGCGAAGACCTCGGTGGAGAACCGCTTGATCTCGATGCCGAATTGCTGCAAGAGGCGAGTGCGGAAGCAATGGGAGAGGTTACGAGTGTCCGATTCGGACTCGCTCGCACCGGTGCTCCCGTCTTCATAGACGGTGCCCAATCGATCTCCCTCGACAACATCGACGGCCGTTTCAGCGTGCCGGGGTCGGCCGATGCCATCCTCGTCGTGACCGTTGCTGGCTCGTTGCGCACTGAACTTGGAGCTGTCGCAATCGGCGACGAAGTGTGGCTATCGAACCCGACGACCGGACGATTCGAGACGCTGCCACCGGGTTTCGATATTGACCCGAGCCTGTTCTTTGACCCGGTCGGTGGCTGGATGCCGCTGATTTCGGGCCTCACCAACGTGGTGGTCGTGGGCGAGGAGAATCGCAATGATGCAACTCGATACCACCTGACTGGCACGGCGCCCGCCGATCGCATGCAGGCAATCACTGCTGGTCTGGTGAGCGGCCAAGCGGTCGATCTCGACCTCTGGCTGCATCCAGTGACCGCCGAGGTGACGTCGGTCGAGTTCTCGACGGCGTTCAACGGCGACGTGAGCGACTGGGTCCTGGAGCTCAGTGAGTACGGCGAGACCTTCGACATTTCGCCGCCGGAAGAGTAGATGACCTCGACCAACGTCACTGGGGATTCGACGCGGTCGGCGTCACCGCGCTCGATCCTTTGGGTTGTTGGCTTTGCGGTGTTTGTCGCCGCCGACGATCTCACTGTTGTGACGACGATGCTTCGGCCGATCATCAACGACCTCGGGCTGACGTTGCCCGACGGCCTCGACGATGCGGCATGGATTGTCAACGTGTATCTGATCGCGTTCGTGTCGATCATGCCCCTTGCGGGCCGGCTCAGCGATGTGATTGGACGGCGCCGGCTCTTCGTCCTTGCGTATGGCGTGTTCATGGTTGGCACGATCGTTATTCCGCTGTCGTCGTCTATGGCGCCGTTCCTTGTGGGTCGGGTGCTCACCGCAATTGGTGGCGGTGCAATGGTGCCGGTTGCGTTGGCGGTGGTCGGCGAGGTGTTTGGCGAAGACACGCGCGCTCGTGCCCTTGGCAACCTCGGCGCGATCGAGACTTTTGGATGGGTGTTTGGGCCCATCTACGGCGCGCTGCTCGTCCGGTTCCTCGACTGGCGCTGGCAGTTCTGGTTAAACATCCCGCTCGCGTTGATCGGGGTGGCGCTGGCATGGTGGGCGCTCGCCGGAATGGACGAACCTCGCACCGTCAATGGTGAGAGGCGGAGCGTCGATTGGACTGGCGCGGTGTTGCTCTCGCTCACGCTGATCGCTCTCAACCTTGCGCTGCTGGGCAATGCCGAGATCCAAAGTGTGACCGGGCTCGAAGAACTTCAAGGAGGCAGTGGCTTCGACTTCGGTCTGCTGTATCCCGTGGCTCTGGTGCTCGCACTTCTGTTTGTTCGCCACGAACGCCGGACCGGGGACCCGCTTATCGATCCAGCGTTCTTCGCGAGCCGAAACCTGCGCATTGCCTTGTTCGTGAACCTGATCGTTGGCGCTGCGCTGATCATTGCAATGGTGGACGTTCCGATCTTCGTCAATGCGATCGAGATCGATCTGGAACGTTCGGCGGTGTTGGCCGGTTGGGTTCTTGCCGCGCTCACCGCAGCGATGGCGGTGGCGTCGTGGGTCGGCGGTCGGCTGTCTGAACGCATCAACTATCGGCTTCCAACGATCATGGGTATGGCGTTCGCGTCGGTTGCCTTGCTTGTGATGGGCCTTACCTGGACGCCCGATCTCAACTTCCTTTTCGCCGCCGGACAGTTGGCGGTTCTCGGCGCCGGGCTTGGTCTCGTGTTCGCCCCGACCACAGCAACGGTGGTCGACGCCTCGCCCCCTCACCAACGCGGCGCTGCCGCTGCGATTGTCATGATCGTCCGGCTCGTTGGTTTGAGCGTGGGTCTAGCTGCGCTGACGGCATGGGGTCTCGCTCGATTCAATGCGCTGCGCGGCACCCTCGAACTGCCGCCGATCACCGACCCGGGCTTTCCAGCCGCGGTCACGGCGGCCTCGGCAGAACTCACCGCCAGTGCCATCTCCGAGACCTTTCTCGCCGCCACTGTGCTGGCCGTGATTGGGCTCGTGGCGGCGCTGTTTGCTCGCAACACCAGCTCCGGCGATGCCGCAGCGACGACCTCCGGCTTGGCCGGACTATCTCAACCAACCACCGGGGAGCATCCCATGCGTGAAGACAGTTTCCTAAAGACCGCCGTCGTGATCCTCGGCATTGTGCTCGTCGGCGTGGTCATCGCCCTTGGGCTCGTCGTGAGGTCGCTGAACAACACCCAAGCCGACCTTGCCCGAGCTCAGGACGATCTTGTCCGGGTCGAAGAGGGAGCGGCTGGATCGGCGATCGTGTCGGCTCAGGTCATCGAGTTTGCTCGACAGGTTGGCGCGCTCGAACCGCAGGTGTCTGCGGGCCTCGACGAAGCCATCGCCGAGCTTGAGAACTTCTCAAATAGCTCACTCGAATTTGCGGTAGCGATTGACGAGGTTGTCGTGATCGACACCGAGATCGAAATCGATCGGGACTTCAGCTTTCCCATCGACGAGATCATCACCATTGACCAAGCCGTCGACACCACGATCGAGATCGATACGGGGCTTGGCTTTGAGGTTCCGGTCGATGTGAACGTTCCGGTGAATGTCGATGTGCCAATTCAGCTCGATGTCGACGTCCCCATCAACGAGACGGTGCCCGTGCAGGCCGAAGTGCCGGTGGTGCTCGACGTGCCGATTCAGGTCGATATTGCCGAGACAGAACTTCGCGAACTCACCGTCCAACTCGCGGAGGGGCTCCGCCAAATCCAAACCGTCGTCTCCGACCTCGCGGGCTAACCCTGCATAGGAATCTGTGGTCTCTCAGCGGGTGCTGGTGATGCTG
>CALKGG010000014.1 GCA_938084885.1 uncultured Acidimicrobiales bacterium | reverse complement strand
TCACCGACTGGAAGCAGAACTACAACAGCCGTCATCGGCACTCATCGCTCGACTACCAAACACCAACCGGGTACGCTGCTGCGTGCTCACACACCCACCGACTCTAAAACCGGTTGGCACCGCTTTCGGGGGCATCCCACTGGTCCGGAATATGGGAACAGGCGACTATTACAACGGCATCACGTGGGTCGAGACATGGTCATGGTTCACCCCGACCGGTCTCGAAGACTGGACCACCAACCTGTCGCTACAAGATGGCAGCAACCTCGTGGTTACCGCGTGGACTTGGGACACCAGTAACAACGTTGCCAGCACAAGTCAGATCGTGGCCGGCGAATAAGTCTAAGCGCGACGAAGCCGGTGGCTGAAGCTACCGGCGATTATCGGTCAAGATGTTGAGCCAGCGTGTGCACGCCCGTCACCTGATGTGAATCAACGCAGCCAATGACCCGCGTCCCGATCAGATCGGTATGGCGATCCTCTCGAGCGTGACTATGCGACCGCTGCCTATGAGCAATGTGGTCAGTTCCTCAACCGATCCGATGGTCGTAGCTGCCGCGGTCTGTGTGTCTCGATACTCGTGTGTAGAGGTGCGGGGTCGCCGCGTTCGAAAGCGCCGAGATTTCTACGCGCGACGCTCGTAGGTTACGCCGCGGTCATCAAAGCCCACGGGGTCGTAACCGAGCTCAGCCATCTCTTCTCGGTAGTCCTCGTCGTTCTCGCCGAGAGCCAAAGATATATATCGCAGACCATTCTCGATGAGGCCCGTCATGCCTTGGAGAATCTCACGCTCGGCCCAGTTGGTCGTGATGCTGACAAGGTCAGGCATCGGAACGTTCTGCTCTTCGACAATCTGGTCGACCGTCGACTGACGAACCGTGACTGTCTTGTAATCGTTCAGCCGCTCTTGGTCGTATTCGACGGTGTCTGCTGAGAAATTGGTTGCTGGGTGTCGGTCGTCAACGAAAAGTTCCGTTGTGCCTTCCGATGACCAAGCAGCAAGCGCTACGACCTTCGTTTCACAATCGAGGTTCTTCGCGGCCCATTTCCGGAATACTTCGCAGCTGGTCTCGTAGGGCTCGATGACGAGCAAATGTCCACCCTTGCCAGCGCTAAGGCCGAGGTGAGCGGCGCGTGACCTGCCGGACCCGAGAGTGTCGAATGGTGCACCAATTTGAACTACCGAAAGCTGCGAAACAAGCGAGTAGGGCAAGGCCTTGGTCTTCATGCGCCCGATTGCGCCGAACTTGATTGGGTCAGGCAGCTTGACCAGCGCAGCGTTCGCTTGACGCATTACAGCGCGGTGGACGGGATTCTGCCTGCTCCAAGCAAAGCGGATCGGTGTTCGAGTTTTCGAGGAGGTCATGTGAGTTCTGCTTTACAAGTAGCTATGGGAGAAGGGAACCACAGGTCTTTTGCGGATGCCGACTCGTGTCCAATGGTATTTCGGCACAGTTTGGCGACCCATAGGCATTGCGGCCTATAGCGAACCTGTGTCTTGAATCAGTTGCTGAATGGCTGGAAGGTCCTTTCCGGGCAGCGCTCCCGGCCACGTTGAGGTGCGTCGATATTGCTTTGCGAATCTTTGTGAGACGGTTTGGCCGTCCGACAGCTCGAGTAGCGAAATCAACTTCGCCACACCAACCTTAGGGTCATCAAGCTGTTCGTACAGTACAACGCTGGTGTCAGAGGCATCAATCGATAGGCGAGCGCTTTCCACAGAGTGCTTCCACTGCAAAGCACACGTTTGAGCTGTGCCATGGCGTTCAAGATCATCGGAGATGCCCATGTACCGAGGCCCCCAGATAGGGTCCGCCGACGTTCGGCTCAGCATGTTCTTGGCAAACCAGAGCGCGTATCGCCATTCATTGAGCGGAAAGTAGCGAAGCTTCTCGAGGAGGTATGAACGGTCGGCGGGCATCGTCCATTGGCGGTATGAAGACTCGACGACATCGAGGCCGTTTCGTTCGAGATAGATGAACTCAGCTTCTGGGAAAACTCGTCTGATCATGTCGACACGAAGTGTGTTCGAGACTGTCTTTTCGAGAATCACCTTGGCATCGCCGACGTGAGATTTTAGCGCAAGACGAGTGATGCTTCTACGGATGTGATTTACCGTTCGGCTATCAATATCTTCGGGTCCAAGCTCGTCGTGTGGGCATGACTCGTTGCCGTGCCTCCACACATAGTTGATGTCGTAAGGTACCTCGGCTACATCGGTGCTCGCTGCCAAGGTATCGCGAAGAAATTTTGTTCCTGATCGAGCAGCGCCGATGAGGAAGACATATCTGAGATCAGTCATTCATTCCCCCAAATAGTGCTGCCCATTGGGGTAGCCGACTCTCGGCTGAGGCATACGATGCTGCGACCGTTTCGATCGCCCCGGAGTCGATTCGTTCAGCAGACACCATTGCTTCGATTGCGCTTGCAATCGAAGCAGCATCAAGTTGGCATGAGGCTCCGACGTTCTCTGTCCTTAGAAGCGATGCAAGTTCTGAGTCGTGTTCGACGGCGGCGAGAACCGGGGTCCCACACGAAAGGTAGGTCATGGTCTTGCTTGGGAACGCGGTGGCGATGACGCCTTTGTTGAGCGTCACTAGTGCGAGATCTGAGGCTGACACGATTTGTTCAGCGTTGCTCTGACTCACGCGACCACCGAAGAACACTCGCCGGTCGAGCATCGCTGCGGCCTGATCACGGAGCGCTTCTTCTGCCGCTCCGCTGCCGACCAACACGAGGTGTGCTTGGACACCGCGTTCATCCAATTGCGAGAATGCCTCGATTACGTTATCGAGACCTTGAAAGTTACCGAGGTTGCCAGCGAAGACGACCTGGAACGAGTCCTGGGCCCATGTGACAGTTTCTAGGTCTTCGGCATCCGGGGAGTGTGAGGCATCGGGCAGGAAGTTGTTTATGACCTTCACGTGATCTGTGGGGTGTCGTCGACCGAGGGTTTGCACCATGTCGCTCGATAGAACTACCACGCGATCGGCGTTTTTCGTCGTCAACGAGTCGAGCGCTCGGAGTGCTCGTTGGAGCTTTCCGAGAGGTCTTCCTTCGTTCGCCGCAAGGACTTCCGGGTAAATATCCTGCATGTGATAGACGAAGCTCGCTCCGGAGACTTTTGAGGCCAATCGGGCGGTAAGCGCAATGAGAATCGGAGGTGTCGTTGCGGCCATCACGACGTCGTAACGGTCGCGTCGGGCAGCGTGACCGAAGACCTGCAACGCGAAGAACCCGAGATTCAACCCCCGGCGCAGCATCTGCGCAGGCTTCTCGGCCAAGAGATTTACCCGCCGGACCTTAACCTCACCGATCAGCTCTGTCTTCGGGCTCTTCGTATGTTTGTCGCTTCCACCGTATGAGGGCTGAGCTGTAAACACTTCGACCTCGTGTCCCTCGTCTGCGAGGTGTTCAGCGATCGTCCGAAGCATCGAGGCATATGGGGGAGTGTCCGGCCAGAAGTACCGGTGAATGAGCAGAATTTTCACAGTGCAATCGCTCGAAGTGTTCGAAAGATCAGTTGAAGATCTCCCCGCATCGATTGATTGCTCACGTAGTCGACTGCAAGCGCTACCTTTTCTGGCAACAGCTCTCGAACGTAGAAGTCTTCCGGGTCGGCTTCTTGCATGAGCAGTTCTTGCTCATGGCGGAATTTGAGTGAAGCTGGGTCCGTGAGCCCAGGCCTTACGCGAAGCACAACGTCGTAGCGGTCGTCGAGGTCGACGTACTTCGCAACCTCTGGGCGTGGACCGACGATGCTCATCTCGCCGCGCACGACATTGATCAACTGTGGGAGCTCGTCGAGTTTGTAGTTTCGGAGGACGGCGCCAACCTTTGTGATCCGAGCGTCGCCTGCGGCGGTGATTTCGGCACCTTCAGAGCCAGCACTCATCGTTCGGAACTTCAGGACCTCGAATGGTTCGTGGTTCATACCGACGCGTTCGTGGCGAAATATCACCGGCCCTGGGCTGGTGACCTTCACGAGGACCGCTATCGCAATCAACAGCGGTGCAGAAACGATTAGAGCGGTCCCTGCCATTACTACGTCGAACAGACGCTTCGTCACGATGCTTTGGCGTTGAGAATTCGTTCGACAACCACGTCCACTTCATCGTGGGTCATCCCGGGAAACATCGGAAGCGAAACGATTTCGTCGAATGCGTCTGCAGCCACTGGGAATTCTCGAGGCTCGTAGCCGTACGTCTTCGTGTAGTACGAATGCATGTGAAGTGGGCGATAGTGAACGCTCGTGCCGATATCGGCGTCACCGAGCAGGGCGATCAGCTCCGACCGAGAGACTCCGAACTTCTGCTTATCGACACGAACGACATACAGATGGCAGGCGTTTCGGGCCGGCTCTCCACCGTTCCTGGGTGTGATCCCCGCAACATCGGCAAATGCGTTGTCGTAACGGGCAGCGATGTCACGTCGCATCTGTGCCATTTCGGCACTTCGAGCGAGTTGACCGATCCCAAGAGATCCAGCAGCGTCGGTCATGTTGTACTTCCAACCAGCCTCGACGATGTCGTAGTCCCAACTCGAGCGTGTCTCGAAGCGAGCCCAAGCATCCCTGCTTAGGCCATGGAGGCTCAATCGCCGAACGTGCTCGGCGACCTTTGGGTCGTTCGTTGTGAGCATGCCACCTTCGCCGGTGGTCATGGTCTTGTTCGCATAGAAGGAAAAGCATGTTGCATCGCCGATGCTTCCGACCATGCCCAGCTCGTGACGAGTCGGAAATGCGTGGGCGGCATCTTCGATGATCGAGATCTGAGGATTCTCCTCTCGGATTGCCACGGCAGCATGCATGTCAGCGGCTGAACCGCCGTAGTGCATCGCCATGATCGCTCGAGTCTTAGGAGTGATCGCAGATCGAACGCGATCAAAATCGATCGCAAGAGTATCCGGCAGAACATCGACGAGCACGGGCACCGCACCGACAGCGAGGACTACCTCTGCAGTGGCAGCAAACGTCAGGGTCGGAACTATAACCTCGTCGCCTTCGCCGACATCGAGCGCAATGAGCGCAAGATGCAGGGCTGCGGTGCAGCTATTCAGAGCGATTGCGTATTTTGCTCCGACAGCTTCGGCGAATGACTTCTCGAACTCTGCGACGCGAGGGCCCGACGTTAACCACCCTGATGCCAACGAGGATGCGACGAGCTCAATTTCTTCCTCCGATATGTTCGGTCTGAAGTATGGAACGCCTGTCACAAATTCCTCCAAGGGCACGCCTGCATAGCAGGGTACTAACCCTAGGTGCCCTGCTCGTGGGCACCTAGGCCTAATCCCGCCCTCGCCAACTCACGATGTTGCCACGTCGTCATCAAAAAGCAAATAGACCAACTTTGGCCTAGCTGCCTCTTATCGTCCGGCATTCCGTAGATAAATATCTGGTAGGTACCAGCCTGCGAGAGTTCGAAGATCGTCTGCGCGCAATTCGTCCAGTCGCAGAGTAAGGAACGGACCTCTGCGCCTCGGGTTGTTGCGAGCCGGCGGTTCGCCGATTCTGGGGCCCCACCAGGCTGCCGCCGATGCCTTGGATGGGATGTCGAGTTGCAGGTCTCGCTCCAAGGCCAATAGCGCTTGCGATGCGATGTAGGTGAGGCGTTCACTCTTGGACAGGACCTCGAATGTCGGCCAATCGACTCCCGCCGCGATGATGCGTGCTGCGTCGGCGTAGAACCGTAGAGCGCCGCCGCCTCGTCGGACGAGGTTCACGAGACAGATCAGCAGGTGCTGTTCTGGCGAGGGGCAGTCGATCTCGGTGCCGCAGAGGTCGAAGGTCGATGCCGAGCTTGCGTGCCATGAACTTTCGGGAGAGTGGAGGGGAGTGATGAGACCGTACGGATTGAAGTGGATGTCGATATCAAATCCTTGGAGGGTTCCCCACACCTCATGAATTGGTCTGCCCTCGTCGGCCAGATTTGCAATGGCTTCTGCTGACGTTTGGCCACGGCCAAGTGCCCGGAGTAGTTCGATCAGCGCCTGCCGATCACAGGGGCCGACTTGAACGTCGACGTCGTTGCTCGGTCGGCTCGCCGAGTCAGCGTAGACGGTTCGCGCCAACGCAAGGCCTTTGAAAGCCGACAGTGGAACTCCGAGTGTTTCTGCGAGTTGAGCTAGCTCTTCGAGAACGGCAGCACACTTTTGCTGCTGGTTGGCGCGCCCCATGTGCGTCGCGTGAAGCTCGTGAAGCTTGCTCGACCGAAGGCTGACGCCTTGGTGCTTTGCTTCGGCGACAAGCAGGCTCGAAATCTCGTGAGTGAGCGCATACTCGACTGCATCGGCGCCAATCTCAGAGGGTAGCTGTCTGCCAGCGAGCAACTCGATTACCGCCCGTGGTGGACGGTCGGTAAGATGTTTAGCCTTCACCAGCGGAACCTTACTAAGACTTGCATGCGCTAGCGGAATGTACGTGTGCGAGCGCCCCTGCAACGTGGGCAAAACGTTAAAAGGAGGCGCTTCGGGAACGAACCCCTAACACCTCCCTTTGAGAACTACTTCGTGCGATTTGGTTTATGGCTCTTCAACGCCGTTGTCGTCGCCCTTTCCTTGGCCTTGGCTTCCCGTTGACGCAAGAGTCTCTGTTGAGAGAACACCGAGTTCGGTAAGTTCTGGAGTTTCGTATTCGCTCATTGCACTAATCCCTTCCAGCCGGGCCGCGGGTCAACCCGTGCTAGTAGCTCTTAATGTAGCAACTTTCCCTACGGGTGGTAACACGGAGAGTGAATTGTTTTACATTCCCAATGTGGGTTCCGCCACAGAAGGTGCATCCATAAGCACGCTACGACTCGCTGTCACTTCCCATTTCGGCGTGTGAGACGAGCGGAGGTTTCGCGGCGAAGGCCGTAACCGCTCGTGGGAAGAGCATTCGGATGTCGGGCCTCGGGTGGTCCATATACATTGCCGGCAAGAACTCATCGGCTGGGATGATATGGGTCGCGATGTCTGAGTGGGCGAAAGCTCGAGCAGCTGGTGGCGTGAGCAGGTAACCAAACGAACCGTAGCTGTAGCCGGGCTCGGTAACGACTCCGTCTTTGGGTTCTGGCTCTGGGCCTACGAGCGACCGGCCGAGATAGATCATTTCCGGGCCGCCGTTGGTTTCCATAGCGGCAACAAATGATTTTGAGCGGCTCCAAAAGTCTTCGGCGAGGACGACGTCGTCTTCAAGGATGAGACATGTTGTCGCTTGTTCCGAGACGTGTTCCCACACCGCGAGGTGGCTGAGGGTACATCCGGCCTCGCCGGGGAAGAGCGGTCGATCCCAGTACTCCTGACCCGACTCGAACGGCAGCTTCCATCCTTCATAGATCGAGTAGGGCTCGGGAAGGTTGTCGATGTCGAGCTCTGCGCCGTCGAAAGGTCCGTCCCAGTCACTCGTGAAATGGATGGGCGCTGGGGCATCGTGGAGGACGTGCTCAATGTGTTCGCGTCGGTCGTTTCGCCGTTTGAGGTTGATGACGTAGATGGCGCTCAGCTTCGACGGTTCTATCGGGCCCACGACACCACCGAGAAACGCTCGCCGTTGGTCACCTCGGTGACTTCATGTTGGAGGTCGGCGCGAAAGGCGAGGAGGCCGCCCGAAGGAATTCGGACGACGCAGCCGCGGCCGTGCAAATCGATCGACTCGGGGAAGATCACGAAATCTCCACCTGCATATGCATTGGTTTCGCTGATGGCGAGCACGAGCGAGACTTTGCGAAACAGTTGACCCTTGGTTTCTGGGTCGGCGCTGCCGTCACGGTGCTTGCGAAATTTGTCGCCGACGCCGTAGCGCAAGACTTGGGCCTTCTCGACTCGCTCGAGGTCGACCGCGAAGTGATCCTGTAGTTGAGGTACGAGATTGGTGAGGCACTGCTGAATCTCGTGCTTGGTTTCTTTGGGTGGTGTGAGCACCCGCGTTGACCGAACAGCCTGGTCGACGGTGGTGTCGGCGTCGCGGTGGATCGAGGCCGCCTCTTCGTACCACTCGGGGTGCTTTGCGAGGATCGCCTGGCAAAGCGCGTTGGGAAGCACGTCGTCCACTGCGAGCATGCCAAGCGAGTTGGGCAACCACCGCCAGTTGCTGGTCATCGTCAGGAGATGTCGTCTGCCTTAGCCAGCAGCGCTTTTTCGCGCAATTGGCCGACGAGCGCCCAGAAGTCCGTTTCGATCACGGATTGCTCTTGGCTGGGGTGGTCGTCGGCCAGCTGCTCAATGACCTCACCGGCGGAGTGGCCCTCGCCAATGAGGCTCCAGATCTGGGTGCCGACCGAGTTCAGGCCGAAATACAGCTCCGACTCGAGGTCGAGCAGGACCGAACCGCCATCAGGCAGAGCAGTGCTCATTACCTGGGGGTTCGGTCTGAAGATAATTTTGGGGTCACCCACGAGTCCGCGCCTTTCTCAATCAACTCGTCGACTCACGCTGGCGCTAACGCAAAGCGCGAGAAGAGACAGACCCCCTGCCTTTCGGCAGGGGGTAGTCGTTCGTCAGTTACGGCTGTTCGGCTGGGTTGTTGCCTTCGTCGTTCTCGTCACCGCTTGGGTTCGCAGGCGAGCCCTTGCTGCCTGTTGAGGCGAGGGTGTCCATTGCCAGGACTCCCAGTTCGAGTAGCTGTGGCTTGTCGTATGTTGACATGTTTAACTCCGCTAGTTAGTGGCATGCCGACCACCGGCCCGCCCATGTGCAACTATAGATATGACACAATGGAGTTTCAAGAGAAGGGTCAAGATTTTTGACTTTTTCGACGGCGAATACCACATTGGGTGAATTGGCCGCGGCAGCTGCAACCTAGAAGTGGCGGGTCGAGAGAGGTGGAGCGCGTAGAGTGATGAGAGCGAGCGGGCCCGCGGTTCACGTGCATGCGAACACTCCGGTGTATCGCAAGATTGAACCCGTTCTCTGGGCGCTGCTAGCCCGCGTGTGTGTTCGGAACCTGCGGTGGAAGAAGACACTGCAGGTCTTCGATCGTCTCCCTGCTGGTCGACCCGCAACAGGCGGTGTCCACCTGCCGCCCGAACGGTGTTTCCGGGGCGCAGGAGCATGCCTGGCCCGGTCGCTGGCTCGCAGTCAGTACCTCCGCCACCGTGGCGTGGAATCGGTGATCGTCATCGGCGCAACTGGCACCTCGGCCGAATCGTTCACCCTCGATGCCCATGCGTGGCTCGAGACGATCGATCAGTCACCAACCCATACCGCCATGCATCGGGTAGTGAGGTGAACGCGCGGGCGGGGATACTCGCAGTGTCTGGTGCGGACCCCCACCAGGCAAAGGAGCGGACTGCCGCCGCTATCGAGTTGTTGCCATGGCGCGGCGTTCACGGCGAAACGATCGAGACCGACACGTGGTGCGTGGCAGGCACCGGGGCAGCCCAGGTCGCGCACGGTCAAGGCGTCGTGGTCGTGCTCCACCCATCGCCGTCGGGGCCAGATGTTGACGAACTCCACCAAGCGGTAGTGACC
>CALKGG010000013.1 GCA_938084885.1 uncultured Acidimicrobiales bacterium | reverse complement strand
GATCGTGCGAACGAGTTGGGTTCCGTTGATCGAACCAACAAAGCTCGGGGTCCAGGAGGTGTCAACGGCGCCGGTCAGGCGGTCGACTCGAACAAGACCGGACACAGGAACACCGGACACGTCGGTGAAGTCGCCACCGAGATAAACCCAGTCACCGGATTGGGCAATTGCCTGGACGCGGGCCGAAGCTCGAGCAGTAAAGGCCGTATCGAGCGTGCCGAGCGCATCGAGCTTGGCGACACGAAGTGGAAACGAGGTATCCCACCGAGTGAAGAGTCCGCCGACGTAGAGGCCGCTTCCGTCTTGGGCTGGTTCCAAGGTGCGGATCAGGCCGTCGATCACGGGTCGAAAGTTGGGGTCGACGATGCCGGTATCGATGTCGTAGGCAAACAGGTACGGCTGGGTGATGACTGTTCCGTCGATGAGTTCGACCTGCTGAAAGTCGCCTCCGACGAAGATACGGTCGCCGACCTGCGCGTGCGCCAACACGCGACCATCGGTGACGACGGGGAGGTCCCGTCGTGCGTTCTCGGGGACGAGCTGGCCTTGGTTTGCGCCCGCGGCGCTAGCAGTCGTCGCGTTCCCCGATAGCAAGGCTACAAAGCCGAGGACTCCAGCAAAAAGCACTGTGGCCATGGCATATCTCGCTCGTAATGGTCGTGTCATACGAGTGCACCTCTCAATTTTCCGCCGAATGGTTCCTTCCAATGGTCCCCCACTGGCTGTTCGCGATCATGAGCCATACCGCTCAAATCCGTGTTCTGGAGTCCATAGCCCATTGGGCCTACGCGTTGATTCTTCGGGCCATAGTTCAAAGGTTCCCGTGGACGAGTGCATCGTCGCGGCCCGATAGCCTGAGCACCTATGAGTGACGCGTCAAACCCGCCGTATCCCGCCGTCAGCAAGCCTGATTTTCCGGCGATTGAAACCAAAATTCTCCAGCGCTGGGCGGAGGACAATACGTTCCAGGAGTCGATCGACCAGCGTCCCGACGACTCTGAGTACGTCTTTTACGACGGTCCGCCGTTCGCAAATGGCCTTCCCCACCACGGTCACCTGCTGACGGGTTACGTCAAGGACGTGGTGCCACGTTACCACACTATGCGAGGAAAGAAGGTAGAACGTCGCTTTGGGTGGGATTGCCATGGCCTTCCCGCCGAGATGGAAACAGAAAAACAGCTCGACGTATCGGGCCGCGTCGCCATCACGGAGTTCGGCATCGACAACTTCAACGACGCCTGCCGCACCTCGGTGATGAAATACACGAGCGAATGGGAAAAGACCGTCACCCGCCAAGCTCGCTGGGTCGATTTCGACAACGACTACAAGACAATGGACCTCGACTACATGGAGTCGGTCATCTGGGCATTCAAACAGCTCTGGGACAAAGGCCTCATCTACGAGGCCAACCGCGTCATGCCCTACAGCTGGGGCGCCGAAACGCCGCTTTCGAACTTCGAAATCCGTCTCGATGACGCCACTCGACCGCGCCAAGATCCGGCCGTCACCGTCGCGTTTAGCCTGACCCCCGTCGAGGGCGACCCGGGCCCGATGAAGATCTTGGCCTGGACGACAACCCCGTGGACCTTGCCGTCGAACCTTGGCCTCATCGTGGGTCCCGACCTCGACTACTCAATCGTGGAACTGAACGGCGAGTATCTGATCCTTGGATCTGCAACCGTTCCCACCTACGCAAAGGAACTCGAGGGCGCGGTCGAATACGGCGTCGTGAAAGGAAGCGACCTCGTCGAGCGAACCTACGAGCCCCTCCTTCCCTACTTTGCCGACCGCGACGACCTCCACGCCTTCCGCGTCATGGCCGGCGACTTTGTCGAGACCGCTGAAGGCACTGGGGTAGTCCACACCGCCCCCGGCTTTGGTGAGGACGATCAGCGCATTGCCGAAGAGAACGGCATGGGCATGGTGGTGCCGGTCGACGACAAGGGTGAGTTCACCAGCGCCGTCACCGACTTTGCCGGCCGCAACGTGCTCGAAGCCAACGGCGACATCATCCGCCACATCCGCGGGCTCGGTCGACTCATCCGCCACGAGAGCTACGAGCACAACTATCCGCATTGCTGGCGCACCGACACGCCAATCATCTACCGGGCACTCCCAAGCTGGTACGTGAAGGTCACCGACTTCCGTGAACGCCTCGTCGAACTGAACCAAGAAATCAACTGGATCCCTGACAACGTGCAGAACGGCCGCTTCGGCAAGTGGCTCGAAGGGGCCCGCGACTGGTCGATCAGCCGCAACCGATTCTGGGGTTCACCAATCCCGGTATGGCGCAGCGACAACGACGACTATCCACGCATCGACGTGTACGGCAGCCTCGACGAGCTCGAAGCCGACTTTGGCGTTCGCCCCACGAACCTGCATCGCCCCTACATCGACGAACTCGTGCGACCAAACCCTGACGACCCAACTGGCCAGTCGATGATGCGCCGCGTGCCCGAGGTTTTCGACTGCTGGTTCGAGAGCGGGTCGATGCCCTTTGCACAGGTGCATTACCCCTTCGAAAACAAGGAATGGTTCGAGGAGCACTATCCCGCAGACTTCATTGTTGAATACATCAACCAAACTCGCGGCTGGTTCTACACGCTGCACGTTCTGGCCGGGGCGCTATTCGACAAGCCGTCGTTCCAGAACGTGATCTGCCATGGCATCCTCCTTGCAGAGGACGGCCAGAAGCTGTCAAAGAAGCTCCGCAACTACACCGAACCGAGCGAGATTTTTGACAAGCAAGGCGCCGACGCGCTCCGCTGGTACTTCATGAACTCGAACATCGTGCGCGGTGGCGACGCCCGCATTTCTGATCGCGGCATCGACGAGGTCACCCGTCAGGTGATGTTGCCAATCTGGAATGCGTATTCGTTCTTCACCCTCTACGCGAATACCGATGGCTACAAGGCGCAGATTCGCACCGACTCGACCGACGAGCTCGATCGCTACATCCTCGCCAAGCTGCGCGCCGTCATCGAGGAGACGACCAATCGCATGGACGCCTACGACCTCGGCGGGGCGACTGAGCAGATCAGTTCGTTCCTCGATGCGTTGAACAACTGGTACATCCGTCGCAGCCGGGACCGTTTCTGGGCGGCTGGCAACGTCGCCGACGACGCCGACAAGCAGGCGGCATTCGACACGCTTTATACCGTGCTCGTGAACTTCTTGAAGCTCGGCGCACCGTTCTTACCAATGATCACCGAAGAGATCTACACGAGTCTCACCGGCGAACACAGCGTCCACCTGGCCCCATGGCCTGACGCTGAAGACTTCCCGTCCAACCCCGACCTGGTCGCCAACATGGACCGCGTTCGCACCGTGGTATCTGCCGCGCTTCGCCTCCGCGAAGACCAGGGCCTCCGTGTTCGCTTGCCGTTGTCGGTACTCACACTTGCCGGTGATGGCGCAGCATCGGTGGCGAGCCTCGCTCACCTCATTGCCGACGAAGTGAATGTGAAGTCGGTCGAGTTCTCAGAAGATCTCGAGTCCTTCGCCACGTTCGCACTTCAGCCAAACGGTTCGGTCCTTGGACCGCGCCTCGGCGGCGACGTGCAGAAGGTCTTTGGCGCGGCAAAGCAGGGCGCCTGGACCCAGAACGACGACGGCTCGATCGAGATTGCAGGACACACGCTGGCTCCCGACGAGTTCACGCTTAATGTGTTGCCGGCAGAGGGCGTCACCGCATCGGCGCTTCCATCAAACGATGCCGTGGTCGTTCTCGATACCGAGGTCACCCCCGAGCTCGAAGCTGAAGGGCTTGCCCGCGATATCGTGCGCGCAATCCAGGAGGCTCGCAAGATCGACGATCTCGTCGTCAGCGATCGAATTTCGTTGACCCTCGACCTCTCAGACGAAGGCGCAGCTGCGGTGCAGTCGATGGAGAGTTACGTGGGCGAACAAACGCTCGCCACCACCATTACCTATGGCACTGTCGCGAATGGGCACGATGCGGCTGGCGTCGGCCGGCTGTCCTTCGTCGTTGCAAACTGAGATCTCGGTGACATCGCCGCGCGACCAGTATCTGACGGTGATGGGACGCAAGCCCGTCATCGAAGCGCTTCACGATCAGTCGTTGAGTTTCGACAAGATCTTGCTCAGCCAATCGGCGAAAGGGCCCGAGATCGACACGATTCGCGGCATGGCAGCGAGCCGAAAGGTCACGATTGACCATGTCGCCGAAGTGAAGGTCACCGCTGTTGCGCGCTCGAGCCGTCATCATCAAGGCGTCGTTGCCGATGTGGTTGCGCCTGCAATGGAACACTTGTCGGACTTCTGCGAGAAGCGTCGTCGGGGCAAGGACTGGGCGTGTTCGGTGCTTGTGTTGGATCGGGTGCACAACCCGGCAAATGTGGGAATGATCCTTCGGTCGGCGACCGCTGCAGGGATCGACGGCGTGGTCGTTCCTCACAAGGGCACAGCCGACATTGGCCCAGTGGCGATCAAGGCCTCGGCGGGTGTGGCATTTCGGGCCTCGATCTTGCGAACTGAGGACACGCTCGAAGCGCTCGCGATCCTCGAACAGCATCGTTTCGCGGTATATGGGCTTGATGGCGATGGCGAGCCGTTGCTCGATGCGTTGCTCCCGGAGCGGGCGGCCTACATCATTGGCAATGAGTCCGATGGTCTTAGCGCCAATGCCAGCGCGGCCTGCGATGGGCTGTTGTCGATCCCGCTCGATAACGGCGTCGAGTCGCTCAATGCGGCGGTCGCTGCGTCGCTCGTTGCCTACGAGGTTCGCCGCAACCGCTAGCAGAACATCGCTCGAGCGGGGGTTGAGTCGAGGGGATGGCCAGTCGCTGGTCGGCACCCGCGTAACGTCTGGGCCGTGAGCCGACTCCTCCCGCCGATTCTGTCAGCAGCCTTGATGTTCATCATGTTGTGGGTGTGGGCGTCGTCGGGGTCTGCATTGGTTTCGAGCAACGAGGCGGACGTGTTGGCTACAGACTCGGTCCCCGCAACAACCAACCCAATCTCGACCAGCAGCTCCCCACCGACGAGCACGATGCTGTCGACAACAACAAGGCTGCCAACGACAACAGTGCCGCTGGCAACAACGTCAACCACATCGACGACCACACCGACGACCTCATCGACAACGACGACTCCCGCAAACCCGACGGCGCTCGTTGTTGCGTCGGGCATGTCGGGACATGGGCCTGGACCTGGAGTTCACACATACAGCGTCGAGGTCGAGGCGGCGACCGGCTTCGACGCCGACGAGATCGCCGATTTCATCGATGGCGTCCTCGCCGATCCTCGGAGCTGGCGAGCGAGCGGGACCGTCTCCTTTGGCCGCACCGATAGCGAGGTGCCACCGGGAGGTTTTCGGATCATTGTGGCCAGTCCCTCAACGGTCGACAGACTGTGCGCACCGCTTCGGACCAACGGATACTTCTCGTGTCGAAATGGTGATCGGGTCGTCCTCAATGCCGAACGCTGGACGAACGCCGTGGAGAACTGGGACACCTCGCTCGTTGCGTATCGCCAATACCTGGTGAACCACGAAGTCGGCCACGCAATCGGCATGGGACACCAAGACTGCCCCGGGATTGGCCAGCTCGCTCCGGTCATGATGCAGCAAAGCAAGACCATTGGCGAATGCGCGCCGAACTCGTGGCCCTTCCCGAACCCTGCCTAACGGGGCGAGACTGCGCTAGGCACCGTAGGCCTCGTCGAGGCCGACGCGTATCTCAGACACGAGCGACGCAACGTCGTCGGTGCTGTCTCCGTTGAGCACTCGGCGCATCAGCGCGGATGCAATGATGACGCCGTCGGCCGCCTCGGCGGCAGTCACTGCGGTCTCCGCATTCGAAATCCCGAAACCAACAATCGCCGGAACATCAGAAAGTGCTTTCACTCGACGAGCAAGGACAGTCGCGGCATCGTCGACCGTGTCACGGCCGCCGGTGGTACCCATGGTCGACACGACATAGACGAACCCGCCCGTGTTTTCGACGACCTCGACGAGGCGTTCATCGCTCGTTACCGGCGCAGCCAGCAGCACGTTCTCGATGTCGTGCTCATTCGCTGCGGTTATCCAATCGCCAGCAACGTCGAGCGGCAAGTCGGGAAGGATGGTGCCCCAACAACCAGCGCCGACGAGGTCGGCGGCGAACCGCTCGTGTCCGTATCGGTAGACGAGGTTGTAGTGGGTCATCGCAATAAGCGGGACGCCAAACTCGCGTTTTGCGAGCTCGGAAAGACACTGCGCTGGCGTCATCCCCGCATCGAGCGCGACGACCGACGCCTGTTGGATGGTCTCCCCGTCGATTGCCGGGTCGGAGAACGGAATGCCCACTTCTATCGCATCTGCCCCGGCATCGATGCATGCGTCGATAAGTTCGAGCCAGTCGCCTCTGACCCCCGCAGTGACATAGGGCATGAGCAGACGACCGCTGGCCGAACGCTCTGTTAGGTACCCGCGCAACGATCGGGTGTTGGACGTTGTCATCGATGCGCTCATTGTTCGAGAATCTCCTGCACTTGTTGTACGTCTTTGTCGCCACGCCCACTCATGTTGACGAGAACCGTTTGTCCGGCGAGTTCGTCCTTGGCTTTCATGACCCATGCAATGGCATGCGCCGACTCGAGCGCGGGGATGATGCCTTCGGTGCGACTGAGCAGCTGGAACGCTTCGAGGACTTCTTCGTCAGTGACCGAGTAGTACTCGGCCCGTTGGGTCTTCGCGAGATGTGAATGCTCCGGGCCAAGGCCCGGGTAGTCGAGGCCGGCCGAAATTGATTCGGCTTCGAGAATCTGTCCGACTTCGTCTTGCATGAAGTACGACTTCATACCGTGGACAATGGCAGGTACGCCTCGACCTGCTGCTGCACCTCCAGCGGGCTCGGCGCCGATGAGACGCACCGATGGATCGTCGGCGAAGCCAGCGAAGAGGCCCGCAGCGTTCGAGCCGCCACCGACGCAGGCCACCGCAAGGTCTGGTAGTTCACCGGTGAGATCGAGGACTTGCTGGCGGGCTTCGGTGCCTATGATCTCGTGGAAGGTGCGAACCATCCACGGGTATGGGTGCGGGCCCATCACCGAGCCGAGGCAGTAGTGGGTGTCGCCAACTTCGGAGACCCAAGCTCGCATGGCTTCGTTGACCGCGTCTTTGAGCGTCCGGCTGCCCGACATTGCGGGGCGGACTTCGGTGCCGAGCAAGCGCATCCGGAACACGTTGAGCGCTTGGCGTTCCATGTCGACCTCGCCCATATACACCGTGCATGTCATACCCATGAGCGCTGCGGCCGTCGCGGTGGCGACGCCGTGTTGGCCTGCGCCGGTCTCGGCAATGAGCCGAGTCTTGCCCATGCGCTTTGCGAGGAGCGCTTGGCCGAGCACGTTGTTGATCTTGTGGCTGCCAGTGTGGTTGAGGTCTTCGCGCTTCAGTAGTAGGCGCAGACCGAGCATTTCGCCGAGGTTGGCGCATTCGGTCGTTGGTGATGGGCGGCCGCCGTAGCCGTTGAGCAGATCGAGAAACTCTTGTCGGAAGCTCGGGTCGGCCCATGCGTTGGTGAACGCGGTCTCGAGCTCGAGGCAGGCCTCGATGAGTGGTTCGCCGACGTAGCGGCCACCGAATTCTCCAAAGAAGCCGAGGTCATTGGGAGCGCCCATGTTCTTGGGCGACGCAGCGATTGGCATAGCCATACTTTGCTCCAAACATCTAGATGTATAGATGTTATGGTATCGGCGCAATCACCGACCGCAACGTCCTACCAACACTCACTCGGATTCCACCGCGGCGCGTGCGTTAGCCTCGGTCTCCTTCAACGGTGTATTCGAGCGCCAAACGATCCACGCCACGGTCCGCCGCAATGCTGCAGCGCCCCCCGACAAGCAGGGCTTCGTCGTAGAGAAATGGTCGACCAAACTGCTGAATCGACGTCCGGATGGACAAGATCGCCGGATGCCCACTCTCGGTATCGAGGAGCGCCGCATCGTCGCGTTCGATGCCAACCGCGCGCACGACTTCCCGAGCTTCGGCGATCTGCCACCCCGTCGACTCCTCGATTGCGCCATACAACGAGTGCCCAGCAAGGCCGCGTTCGGCGTCGATCGACACCGTCCCCGACACGAAGTAGCTGCGCTGCAAACTAATGGGAACCCCCTCAACCCTGCGCAGACGCAACACTCGACAGAGCGGCTCGGAAGTTTCAAGCGCAGCCGCCGCATCGGGGCTCTTGCCCCCGTCAATCGTGTCGACCGACAAGACGTCGGTGCTCAGATCCATCCCGGCAGAGCGCATCTGCTCGGCAAAGCTCGACAAATTTCCGACACGGACATCGACGGGCTTGTCAGCAACGAAGGTGCCTTTGCCTCGAGCTGCCCACAGCAAGCCTTCGGACTCAAGAGCCGCAACTGCCTGACGGAGCGTCATGACGGTCACGGAGAACTCATCAGCGAGTTCTTGCTGCGACGGCAGCCGACTTCCCGGGGCTAACTCGCCATCGAGAATTCGCTGGCGCAAGACCAAGTAGATGGCCTGATATTTCGGTACAAGAGGCGAAGACATCGACTCGGACCTTATCGGCCAGGCCGACCCGAATCCGTGACGGCTGACTCAGACACCGCTCGGCCCACACCTGGCGACATACCCTAAAGAGCGACCCAGAAGATCGAGCTCCTCGTGTCCCCAGCCACCTCAACGCCGAGTCCGGAAACCATTTGGAGTCGACGCGTCTTCACTGGTTGGAAGGTCGTCGCCGCGAGTGCCTGCTTGTGGGCATTGCAGTCGATGCTTTGGATGCAAGGCTTCGGCAACCTCGCAGTCGAGCTTCGTGCCGAGTTTGGCTGGTCGAAGACCTTGTTCTCGGTTGCCTTTGTCGCCACCCGCGCCGGAAGCGCGCTCATTGCACCGGCGCAAGGTTCGGGACTGCGCCGATGGGGAACCAAGCGTGTGATGCGGTTCGGGAGCATCTTCGTACTCGGCGGGTTCATTGGCCTATCGCTCGTGCACACGCGCACCCACTTCTTCCTCGCCATGTCCGTCGCTGCATTCGGAATGGCATTGGCCGGCTTCCTCACCATCACTTCTGCCCTCGTGCCCTGGTTCGAACGCAAACGGGCCCGAGCACTCTCTATCCAGACGATGGGATTCGCGATCGGCGGATTCGCCGGACCGCTCCTCGTGTTCTGTTTCGACTGGTTTGGTTGGAGGGCATCGCTGGCGGGCGCTGGTGTCGTGCTCACGATCGCGATCATCATCGCCTCCAGATTTCTTGGTCGCACCCGAGAAGAGACCGGCGAACCACTCGACGGAATCCCCGAGGACGTCGCCGCCAACGCACGTCGCGCCGAAGGCGTAAGCGACGATCACTTCACCGCCACCCAAGCCCTGCGGACTCGTTCGTTCTGGATGGTCTCGATGGGCCACGGTTCGGCACTCATCGTCGTCAGCGCCGTGATTGCACATGTCGCCCTCTACCTCGTCGAGGACCGGGCGTTCAACGCCCGAGACGCGGCCCTCATCGCTGGCGCTATTCCCGTCTTCCAGTTCATCGGCACGGCGCTCGGCGGCTACCTCGGCGATCGCATCAACAAACGCCTCATCATCGTCGTTGCCATGTGCGCCCACGGAGTTGGCTTGTTGGTGATGACGTGGGTCGGCGGCTCGATCGCCATTGGAATATTCGTCATCCTCCACGGCCTGGCATGGGGTTCCCGCGGGCCGCAGATGCAAGCCATTCGCGCCGACTACTTCGGAACGACCCACTTTGCATCGATCATGGGATGGTCATCGATCATCGTCATGGTCGGCACCGTCAGCGGACCACTGCTCGCCGGCATCCTCGCTGACTCAACCGGCGACTACCGGCTCGGCTTCACGATCATTGCGGGCCTCGCCTTTGCCGGAAACATCTTCTGGGCGCTCGCCTCACCACCAGCACCGGTCAACGAAACTGAGAGGGTTGCACCAGTCATGTAGCGCGGATGTCGAAATCGTCAGCGCAATCGAGGCCAGATGCCATCGACTTGAGCGAGCGCAGCCGCCGTCATCTCCGGAAGGTTTGCGTTCGGGTAGGCAAGTGACCAGGCCAGGATCAGCGCGTTGGTGGCGCCGATCAGCGCCCCGGCACACACCATGCATTCGAACATCTGCGCCTCACCGTGTTCGGCAACGAGTGTGGCGAAGACGAGTTCTGCCCAACGTTGATCCGAACTTGCGTGGGTCGCTCCAAGAATCGGGTTCGCGTTGCGCACAGCGAACGCTTCGAGGACGGGTTCAGGGTCGCGCGCAATGATGTCGGCGATCTCGATAATTCCGCGCTCGCAGCGTTGGCGGGCAGGCTCATTCTCTTGCGGTGAGGAAAGCACGGACTCGAAGTGCTCGAGCCAGCGTCGGGGATGCTCAAAGACGAGGTCGGCCTTGGTTTGGAAGTGTCGGTACACGGTGCGACGCGAAACGCCGGCTCCATCGGCGATCTGTTCCATCGATGTCTCGTCGAAACCAACCGTCGTAAAGAGCTCGATCGCTACCGCGGCGAGGTCGTCCTTCATTTGGATTCGGCGGCGATCGAGAAGTGTCAGCTCGGGATCGCTCGCGTTGGGCATTCGGCCAGTGTAACCAGACAACCAGCTGTGCCGGGTTGCATCATCATGCCGATATGGCACATTGTGACATCTCTTGCGATAGGGTGAACGCATGACCACTGCAGCACAAGTCCTCACCGCCTACGGAATCGTCATCCTCATCGTCGGGTTCAGCCTCGGTTCGCTTCTCGGAGCAGCCCGGATGAAGGCACCGTCGGCCCGTTCGCTCGCCATGGCCCATGTCGAAACCCTGATGCAAGGCGCAATGAGCCTCAGCCTCGGGTTCGCCGTCAGCGCCACCGGCTGGGAGGGCGGCTTGTCCACAGTCGGCGCAGTATTGCTCGTGGCCGGCCTCGCCATGCAGGCCACGGGAGCGACCCTGAACTGGCTCACCAAGACCAACGATCAGTTCGCCGAAAGGTCACCTGGATTCATCCTGAACTCACTCAGCTCGTTCGCCAGCTTTCCCGGCCTGCTCATCATTGCGTTCGGAACGCTCTCCAACCTCTGAGAACCTAGCGAGGCCCTCGGCGTTCGATCAGCGTGCGCTCGTCGGTGACGGGGTGCGCGAGCCATATGGTCGACCCCTTCAACTCCCGCCGAATAGCGTGAGCAATTTTGAAACCCTGACCAACGAACTCATCAACAACGTCACGGTCGCTCATCGCTCCGCCGACGTCATCGAAAAACACCGTCCAGTCCTCGAGGGCGATCAGCAGTCGTGGTGACAGCGGGAGCGAATCAGGAACGACATTCTCGCCGTTGAGCGTCCAGAGAGGAAACGCCCCAACCTCTGCACGAACGACTAGCTCGACCACCTCCGCAGCGTAGCTGCGGGGGGTCTAACATTTGACCATGGCTCATCTCTCGACTCAACAAATCACCGAACGCGTTTCCCAGCTGCCCCCAGCGCCGACGAACAACGGCGTCGTCAAAAC
The DNA here is from genome assembly GCA_938084885.1 of uncultured Acidimicrobiales bacterium. GTDB lineage: Bacteria > Actinomycetota > Acidimicrobiia > Acidimicrobiales > SHLQ01 > SHLQ01. Next base: position 3,221 of record CALKGG010000013.1, on the reverse strand, counting down.
ACTGCTCATACGACCCGAAACCGACACGCGCGAAGTCGTTGCGAGCATTCGCGTCGTTCCCGGTGAAGGAATCGTGGGCGACAACTACATCGCACGCGGCAACGAGAAAACACCAGATGGCAAAGCGCACCCCGAAGCCCAGATTTGCGTCATGAATGCAAACATCCTCGACATCTTGGCTGATGGCGATACCGAGAAGTCGACGCTCGCCGGCGATCAGATCCTGGTCGATTTCGATCTCAGCACCGACAACGTCCCCGCCGGCACCCGGTTCTCCATTGGTTCGGCAACGTTCGAGGTCGCAAACAAGCCACACAACGGCTGCGCGAAGTTCGCTCAGCGATTCGGTATGGATGCTTCTCGCTTCGCGAATTCCGACAAGGTGCAGCGCTACCGCGGGATCAACGTCATGGTCGTGACCAAAGGTGAGGTTTCGGTCGGCGACCAGATCACCAAGCTTGAAGAAACCGGCAACGGCTCGTTCCCGCCGACCTAGATCTGTGAGCTAGGCGCCGGCCAACTGGTTGCCTTCAACAACCGTGAACGGTGACAGCTCCACTCCCTGACCCGACCAAAAGTAGTTCTCGCCGTCGAAGTGGATTTCGTAGTCGTCCCACGGCGGACGGTCGTTCCAAAGACTCTCGTACATTCCAGTGTTGACGTTGACCCGCCACTCGCCAACCGACTCTTGCCCGCTCTCGACCGGAACATAGGTGGTGCTCCCGGTCTCTGCGAAAAACTGCCGGTAGTCCTCACCGACCCAGTTGCCAACGATCGTGTTCCCTGTCAACACGACTTCAATCTCCGCAGCGGATAGAAGCACGAGACCGTCGCTGGACGCTCTTGAGGTCTCGCCAAACGAGCACCCCGCCGCGACCAGAGCAAAGAGCAGCGCAACGATTAGCCCGCGCGATCGGCAGAGAAGAACCATCCCCTTACGATACCGCGAGCCAACACTCACGGCCGGGCGGCAGGTGGGTAGCTCCGGCTATGACGCAAGGCCCATGATCGACCGAATCAGCGACTGACCTTCCGGGTCATTACTCGTTGCGGTCAGAAGAATCACATTCTCTTTTCGGCCGAGCGTGAACGTCAGCCCACTGCCGATGTCCTGACTTTCCTGCTCGACGCCGTTGACCAGATCGACGACTTCGTCGTACCGGTGTGCAGGCAGGTCGACAACGACCCCATTTTCGAGCTCGTGTGTTTCGAGAACCAGGTCGTGCAGCTTCGACCTTCCACGCTGCGAATGGTTCCACTCGACGCCGCTACTTGATCCCGCCATAGATTCGTTCGCCAACCTCATGCCCTCATCTCATCTCGTTGCGAAGGTTCCAGCCTTCGCTACAAGAATCGGCCGCAACGGTCGATATTTGAGCGCCGCACCGAATCGACTCTCGATTGTTTTGCTAAGCATGCAAAATGACAGAGAACCCAAAACCGAACCCGGCCGACGTCCATCCAACCGTTGTGTCCTCGCTGGGCGCCTTCTCGATAAGCCTTCCCGTCGACGACCTCGCCGCGTCGATCGCGTTCTACGAGCGACTCGGATTTGCTGCGTTAGGCGGAGACGAAGGCAGCTGGATGATGCTCGTGAATGGCAACGCCGTCATTGGCTTGTTCCACGGCATGTTCGACAAGCCCATGCTGACGTTCAACCCCGGTTGGGGTCAGAACGCAGCAGAACTGGACGCGTTTACCGACATTCGCCTCATACGCCAACAACTCGTCGATGCGGGTATACCAGTACACGGAGATACCACCCAGGATTCAGAGACTGGCCCGGCGTCGTTCGCGATTACCGACCCCGATGGCAATCCGATTCTCATCGATCAACACAAAACCTGACGGCGTGTCGTTCTAGCCCAGCTCCTTGGCCAAACCCTCGACGACCTCACCCATTGGGTGAGCCGCGAGCGTCGATGGCGGCACGAGTAGCTTTCGGTCTCGGCTCCCGCCGCCGATTATCACCTGTTCGCGCTCCATCACTCGCGCATCGATCCAGAGCGGAAGCTCGCTGGTCGTACCGAACGGCGTGACGCCACCGATCTGCATGCCGGTCAGCTCGACGGTCTGGTCAGCCGAGGCGAAGCTGCATTTGCGCACCTCGAGCTTCTTTCGCACAACCTTGTTCACGTCGAGTCGACTGTCGGCCAGCACCAGACACATGGCAAACACCGGAGGATCCGCTTTACCGACCACGACGATTGCGTTCGCCGAGTCCTCGGCCGCATAGCCATAGGCCTCACAGAAGGCTGCGGTGTCGGCGAGTTCAGGGGCGCACTCGACCACCTCGTAACCAACGCCGAGGGAATCCAACTGTTCAACCACAAGATCTGTCATCGCTACTAATCCTACGGTGACTGCGCCGTTCGACCTGCGCCGATAAGGCCTCGCTCTAGGCCAGGTGTATGGAGACCGGCACAGCGCGCCCGAGCGTGTGGCCGACAGGTGAGGTTCCTACGACCTTGTCGTGCAGCGCTGCAAGCTGCTCTTCGCTCGCGTCGCTCTCGATCGTGACGTTTGCACGAATCGACTCGAAACCAGCGTTGCCCTCAGGGTTCAATCCAAGGAAGGTATGCAGGTCGAGGTCGCCCTCGAGCTCCACCTCGAGCTGATCGACGCTGATGCCAGCCGCCGTTGCATTGGCGGCATAACCAACCGCCAGGCAATTGCCTAGCGCGCTGAGCAGTTGCTCGACCGGGTTTGCAGCCGTGTCGGTGCCGCCGAGGGCTGCCGGCTCATCGGACGGGACGGGCGCAAAGTCTCGAACCGTCGAGTGCGAGCTAAATCCGCCGTCCCATGAAACCTTCGATTTCCAGACCGTCGATGCGACCTCTGGGCTCTCACTGATCTTGTTCGCCAATCCGGCCACAGCTTCGATATCTACCGCGTTGATTCGTGTTGTCGTCGTCATCACATTTCTCCTCGGGTCTTTGCGTCGATGACGGGCAAGCTAGCGAAGGCGTGGCAACAATCTGGCCCTGAACCCGAAGTCGTTGGACGAATTTGCGACGTTCATCCGTACATTCGGGCAGCACCTATGTGGGACCCATCGGGGCGCTCCTCGTTCGATCAGCGTGCGAAGGTATCGACTCAGCCCCAAGGGGCTTCCCCGAACTCGAGTTCCTCGCCTAGCGGCTCACAACATCGCCCGGTGCGAGCGAAAATGGGTTGACCGTCCGCAGTCGGGTCGAGGAGGCGCTAGCCGACGGAAACGC
>CALKGG010000012.1 GCA_938084885.1 uncultured Acidimicrobiales bacterium | reverse complement strand
CGGCTCCCGCCGAATCTCCGGCTCCGCCTCCGGTCGAATCTTCCCCGCCGCAGCCTCGGCCATCGCGCACCACGCCAGACGGACCCGCATCGAGCAGCGCCCCAACGGGCTCGTCCACGACCGACCGTCGTCCACTGTTGGCAGCTATCGTTGCGCTAGTACTCATTGCCGGAGGAGCCTTCTTGGTGACGTCGTTACTCAACGGCTCGACCGGGGTCTCTGACCTTCAGGTTGGTCAGTGCGTCGAGGACTTCTTCCCGACCAACGACGAGGGAGGACTGCTCGAAATCTCGTCGGTCTCGACCGTTGACTGTTCTGAACTCCACGCATACGAAGTCTTCGCCGTCACCACGAGCCTCTTCGATGGCGACTACCCAGGCGTGCAGGAGTCGTTCTCTATCGGTCAAGAATTCTGCCTCACCGAATACGAGCTATTCGTCGATGGAGGTCGAGACAACCTCACCACATGGGATGTGTGGACGTTCGTCCCACCCGAGTCATCGTGGGGCGAGAACCGCGACGTACATTGCCTCCTCGGCGATGAGGCCGAGACCACGCCGGTTTCGGGCACTCTGCGCGGCGCTGCTTCCAACCAGTAATTGCAGACTCAGGGCGCGACTACAGATGCTCGAGGAGATCTGTCAGGGTCGTGAGCGCTGTTGTTTGCGGTCGATCTGAGAACTTCCCCGCTGGATCGAGGGCAAACACCTGCCCGTTGGCCGCATGGGCAGCATCGAGGCCGGTCGCGCTGTCCTCGACAATCGCGCACTGTTCAGGAGCGACGCCAAGGACGTGCGCTGCATGAAGGAAAATGTCGGGCGCAGGTTTCCACACCTCCACGTCATAGGCACTGATCAGGTGAGCTGTCGGAAAGAAGTCTCGCAACCCTGTGGCGTCGAGGCAACGGGTCATCTTTGCACGCGGCGCATTCGACGCCACCGCCATTGGTATGCCGGCGTTGGCCAGATGGGTGAGACACTCGGTCGCTCCCGGCATCTCAGAGAGGCCCTCGTCGATCCTTCGTGTTTGCCGCGTCCGGAAAATGTCGAAGATGTCGTCGGGGAGGGACTGCCCTGATCGCTGCTCGATCTCGGCAAAGACCAGCTGGAGGTGAGCGCCAAGGAAGCGCTCAGGGTCGTCCTCTTTGACATCGGCGCCGTGCTCGATCGCAAGTTCCATCAGCACCGAAAGTGTGATGTGTTCGGAGTCGACGAGTGTGCCGTCGTTGTCGAAGATGACCGCGGCGATGTTTTGACCCGTGCTCATGATCTCATGACCTGTGCTGCCGGATCCCAAATGGGTTCGGCGTGCAATGTTGCGTCACGTAACACACCCAGAATTTCGATCTGCCAACCCAACGTTGCATCAGCAAACTCGCTCGGCACGTAACCCATCGCGACCGATACGTCGCTGTGGTGGGCGTAGCCGCCCGACGTCACCCAGCCAACAACCTCGCCATCGAGCCAAATTGGTTCGTCGCCAATGACATCTGCGTGCGGCTCACCAGTCGCAGAGACCCGGCCCGGCGCCACGTCGACCGTCCATGTCAGCAAGCGCCGAGCAGGACCATGTTTGGCAACCGCCTCGAGTGCATCTCGACCAATAAAGTCCTTGTCCATCTGGACGAAGCGTCCGAGGCCAGCCTCGAACGGGTCATAGATCGGACGGTACTCGCGTGCCCATGATCCGAAACTCTTCTCGAGGCGAAGCGAATCGAGCGCCTTGGATCCGAATAGGCGGACACCTGCGCCATCGGCGCCGAGGTCACGACCGGTTTCCATCAGCAGATCGAAGACATATCGCTGGTAGCTCGCTGGCATCCAGAACTCATAGCCGAGGTCGCCCGAGAATGTCACCCGGCCACACATCACCTTTGCCCAGCCGAGTTCGAGTTCTCGAAAGCCCATGAACCCAAAGGCCTCGTTCGACACGTCGGTCCCGGTGAGTCGGGACAGCAACTCGCGGCTTTGCGGTCCAGCGATGGACAGGCCACACAACTCATAACCGAGCGTTCGGTAGGTCACCGACCCGTCGTGTGGCAGGAGCGACTCGAAGTAGCGTTGGTAGTACCGGGTGGCGACACCGGAACCAAACATCATGAACCGTTCGCCATCGGCGTGGGTATTGCCCGTTGCTCCCGAGGTGAACGTCGACGATGGTCCTTCGGGTTCGCCCGGAGTTGCCGGTAGACACGCAACGGTCAGATCGCCGATCAGTTTGCCGTTGTGGTTGGTCATGGGCGTAAGCGACATACGTCCGGGTTGGGGGATACGGCCCGCCAGAACGTGGTCGAGCCAGCCTCGAGCGCCGGGGCCGCCGAAGCTGAACTTCGCGAAACCAGTCGTGTCCATTAGCCCAACGCCGTTGCGTACAGCGAGGGTTTCGGCACGTACCTGATCCCATGCGTTGCTGCGATACCACGTGACCTCTTCGGTTGGTTCCTTACCGTCGGCCTGGAACCATTGGGCAGATTCGAGCCCGTAGCTGTTGCCAAACACCGCGTTCGCGTCGGCGAGACGGTCATAGATCGGGCTCGTCTGGAGCCCACGTCCCTCCGGAAGAAACTCGTTTGGGAAGGTAATGCGGAAGCGGCGACCGTAGTTCTCTCGCACCTTCGTGTTGGTAAACGCCATCGTGTTGTAGTCGCCGAAGCGCGCAATATCCATGCCCCAAATATCGTGCCCGGGGTCGCCTTCGGTCATCCAGTTTGCGAGTGCAAGGCCAACACCGCCCCCTTGGCTTAGCCCGGCCATGATGGCGGTTGCCGACCAATAGCCGGGCAGCCCGCGGACTGGGCCGAGGCACGGGTTGCCGTCAGGGCTGAACACGAACGGGCCGTTCACGACCGAGCGAATACCTGCGTCTGCAAAGATCGGGAAATGCTCGAATCCTCGTTGCAGTTGTGGTGCCAGGTGCTCGAGGTCCGGTGCAAGCAGTTGCATGCCGAAATCCCATGGGGTCTGCGTTGGCGACCACGGGATGCCGTTGGGTTCGTAGGTGCCGAGCAGGAGGCCGCCGGCTTCTTGGCGCATGTAAATTTCGCCACCGAAGTCGACGGCGTGCAGCACCTCCTTGCCGGTGCTGGCGTTGATCTCGGCGACCTGCGGCAGATCCTCGGTGAGAATGTATTGGTGTGCCATTGCCAGGATTGGAAGTTCGATGCCAGCCATTCGGCCAACTTCGCGGCCCCAAAGTCCGCCAGCATTGACGACGTGCTCGCAGTGGATCTCTTCGAGGTCTTCGCCGGTCGAGGTCCGAATCGTTTGAATGTTCCAGCCGCCGTCAGCAGCGCGAGACATCGAACGCGCCCAGGTGTCGCGATACACCTCGGCGCCGTTCATGCGCGCGGCTTTGGCGTAGGCATGGGTGACGCCAGTGGGGTCGACGTGGCCTTCATGGGCATCCCACATTGCGCCGACGAAGTATTGCTCGTCGAAGATTGGATGGAGCTCTTTGGCTTCGGCGACCGAGATCAGCTCGGTATCCATGCCGAGGTAGCGTCCCTTTGCGTGGGTGGCCCGTAGCCAGTCCGCCCGTTCGGGAGTGTCGGCCAACATGACGCCGCCGGTGATGTGAATGCCACAGTCCTGTCCGGAGATCTCTTCGATCTCCTTGTACAGCTCGATCGTGTACTGCTGCAGTTTGGCGACATTGGGATCGCCGTTAAGGGTGTGCATCCCTCCCGCCGAATGCCATGTCGACCCGGCGGTCAATTCGGTCCGCTCGAGCAGAACAACATCGGTCCACCCGTTCTTTGTCAAGTGGTAGAGGATCGACGCCCCAACCACACCGCCACCGATCACCACGACCTGTGCATGTGTCTTCATTCGACGAACACTAGTGATAGGCGATTGCTCTAACCGCTATTGGGAGCGAGGGAACGTCGGCTTTTCTCCTCGTGCTGTCCGCTAGCCAATGGTGAGTGCGACTCGGTGCGCAATGGATTGGTCGATCCCGTTTGCGTCGACGTAGTCGACGGTGATCACGAGGGTGCTCGTGCCGTCAGCAATGAGTTCGGGGTCGAACCAGATGCGGGCGACGTCGGTCTCGCCGGTACGAAGCAACTCATCGTGATGAAGGCTCGTGTAGGTGCCCTGTGGATAGTGCACGGGTAGCTCGGTGTCCACGGTGACCCGGAAGGCGGAGTTCTGTGGGGACAGCCCCCGATAGTCGAGGTCGATCCAGTTCGCAGCAGGATTGTCGCTGTCGGTGCCGACCCACGCCTCTTGGGTCAAGATTGCGAAGTCGTCGCCTTCGTAGGCCTGGTTCGTCAGCGAGAGCGCGAAGTCGTTGGTTTGACGCTGACCGTTTGCGTCATCCCACGAGATCTCGACCGTTGCATCGATGGGCTCGCCGGCGACCGTGGTCAGTCGTACTGCGGTGAAGTCGATCTCGCTGACCGAAAGGTCGGTATCGACGCTGAGACGTGAACGGTCGGCGTTGCTTGGGTACTCGACTGAAAGATCGCCCGATGCAGGAGTCACACGGACCTCGACGTTGCGAAGCTCGGTGTCGGTCGTCCACATGAGGTTGACCCATTCAGAAGCGCCTTGCAGCCACGCCACGTCGGTCTCGGAGAGCAGCATGGGTCCGGTTGTTTCGTCGGGATCGCCAGCTATGAGATTCTCGCAGCTCAACGTTTCCTCGCCGCTCGAACACGTGTCGTTTTGGAAGGATCCGTTCAAGATGTCGTTGCCGGGACCGCCGTCGAGGGTGTCGGCGTCGGGGCCGCCGTTGATGGTGTCGTTTCCTGCGTTGCCGAACAGGCGGTCGCTTTGGGAATTGCCGTAGATCTCGTCGTTGCCGTCTCCGCCGTGAACCTCGTCGGCGTCAGAGCCGCCGTGGAGGACATCGTTGCCTGCATCTCCGAAGATCACGTCGCGTTGGGAGTCGCCGTAGATGGTGTCGTTGCCGTCGCCACCGCAGATTACGTCTGATCCTGATGCGCCCCGGATCTGATCGTTGCCGGCACCCGCGAAGATCACGTCGTCGCGCGACGTGCCCCGAATGACGTCATTGCCGCTGGTTCCTACAATCGTCGGCACGAGTCCGTTGCAAAGCTCGCCGCCAGTTTGGGCTCCGGCAGGAGCCACGAGCACGGAAGCAGAAAGGACGGCGGCAAGGCCGACCGACAAAATGGGTTTCAGCATGCCGGTGTCTTCGACACGAACTGGCCAATTCTTGAATGGTTCGTTAGGCCTGGCATCGCTGTTGGAAGCGGCTAAGCACCTGATCTCGCATTTCCTCTGATTCAGCCAACTCGGCAACGAACTCGTCGTAGGCCACGCGGCCTAACCCGTTGGCGGTGAGCGATTCGTCGAGGGCTGTTTCGATCGACGAGAGATCGGGGAAGTTTCGACGCTGCAATTCACAGAGCCAATCGGCGTGGAACGTCACGAGGGGTACCGGCTCATCGGCGGCAACCACGAATGTGGTTGTGGTGCCCGGCTCAGAATCTGCAAACGCCAGCGCATCCGATGGCGCAGAGGTGCAGCTCGTAGCGGCGAGCGCAAACGCACCGGCGACGATCATGGTTCGAAAGGTGTTTCCCACACCTATCAATCGGCGCAATGTCGCTGGTGTTAAACGGTAGACATTCCGCGAATAATCGCACATTACGATTCTGGTGAGGCGCCCTAAATTGGGTGGCCGCTACACCGATGGAACAGTAGTGACATCGAAAATAGCGAATCGGTCAGGGAGCGGGACCCGGCCGGTGGGATCCAACGTCGTATGGCGTCGGATCAGCGAACGAATTGAAGAACGCCTTTCCGTAATCGAGAGCGCAATCGCCGAGCTCCTCGGCGGCTCCTTGTCGATCTCTCGAAGCGCAGAATGCCGCGCCGAAGCCTCGTTGCTGTCGGATTGGTTCTTCGCGCTCGATCAGATTGTTGCCGGCCGGGTCTCTCGAGACATCGTGGACTATTTTGGTGGTGTTCCGAGTGTCCATGATGCTGCGACCATCGCCGCACTCGTCGATCGTCTTCGGACCATTACCTCGGTAGTCGAAGACGAGTGGGGTGAGGCAGAGTCGACCGATGCACGTGTGCACTTTATTAGCAGCGCCAACGCGCAGATCGACGCAGTGGCATGGCACCTCCACCAGAGCGGTATCGCAATCAGCTACTCGCCAACATTTTTCAGCATCCCCGACGACGTCGATCTCGTCGTGCTCATGATGGAACACCCAGATGACGCGCAGCAAGTGTTGAACCTGCTTGGTCAACGGTCATCGAACGTGATCCGAGCGCTCGTGCACACAAGCGACATGGGTGCCGACGATCTCCTCAAGGTGGCGTCCTCGACAGATCTCCTATTGCACTACGCAGCTGCACCTGTCGAGATAGCAAATCAGATCATGATTGCCTTGCGTCCAGCGCAACGGGCGTGGTCCGAAGCGGTGCTTTTCGGTGCCAATAACGTGGCGGCCGAGCTGTCGAGCGCCGGCTTTACCATCGACCACGTCGACAATGCCCAAGCGTTGATCGACAAGATCGAGGCCGGGTCTCGGGTTGTGGTGATTGGCCATGAGGCCCCTCGGCGTAGCGAACTCGTCCACCTGATCCGCCGATCGCCCTCGACGCGTTCGGCCGTCGTCACCGCAAGTTACGCAAACGAAGCCGAAAACGAGCGCTGCAGTCGTGCTGGCGCGAACTTCACGATCCCAGATATTGGCGAACGAGGAACGTGGGCGGAGCAACTGCGGGCACTGACAAATGCAAATGACCACGCGACCGGTGTGGTCGCGAACGATTCGACACCCTTGGTATCGGGCCAGCGGGCATGGGTGCTTCTCGAACGTGCTGTTGGCGAGATCGAACGGGGCCGAGGCAAAGCCGCGCTTGCAACCATCTCGCTTCGGGCAGCGCCGAGTGACGCGGAGGCCCAACGAATCCAGGCGCTGCTCGCCGAAGAGTTTCGCCGCGAAGACACGGTGGTTTCTATCAATGCCCACAACGTCGCTGTTCTGCTGCGGGGAGCCGAAATCGACGATGCTGTCGATCGGTTGATCCGAGCCGCGGCGAACTTCGAGATCACCGCACCTCCCGGCATGATCGGTGTCGCTGCCTTTCCCGACGATGGTGTTGGAGTCAAGAAGCTCGTCGAGGTGGCGAGCAACGCCGCCTCCAGAGCCGCCCTCAACGCTGGACCAGCAATCGTGCGATCCGACTGGTTCCCCGGCATCCACGAGCGTCTCGACGTGCTCGTCGTCGAATCCGACCCGACGCTCAGCGGGTTGCTTGAACGTCTACTGGCCAACGAGGGCTATGACAGTGCCGGTATCGCTACCGGGTCGGCGGCGCTGCATTCGCTCGTCGGCCCTGATCCAATCGCCCCACCTCGCCTGATCCTTCTCGAACTCGATGCCATGGGTGCAGACGGCATGATGATTCTTCGCTCGCTCGCCCGCGCCGGAATCGTCGAGCAATCCGCAGTTATCTTGACGTGTTCGAGGGTGGACGACGGTCAACTTCGGGAGGCATTCGAACTCGGCGCCGTCGATGTGATCACCAAACCGTTCTCTAGTGTTGTGCTCCGGCACCGAGTGTCACGAGCAATCGAATCATGATGATGGCTGCGATTGCGATCACCATGATGAGCATCGTGGTATACCTGGTGATGGGAAGCGTCACCGATTGGCGTCGCGCCCGCGAGCGCGACCAGCGCGATGCTGCGCTGACGACGCTCGTCGAGTCCACGTTCCTCGACCACGACAGTGCAAACGAGGCGCTCCGCAGCCTGCGGAACATGCCGCCGAAGGTGATGTGGAGCGTTGCACTCGCCGTGCCGCTGCACTTTGACGATCAGCTCTCGCGCCGTGTGGTCAACGTCATTGGGGCAACCACTGCACGGCGACGCATCGAGCGGTTGAGTCGCAGCGCCTTTTGGTTCCGCCGAGTACAGGCAGCTCGGCTTGCGCATGTTCTTTCAGCTGACGGCAGCAGCATGGGCAACGACCTCGTCGAACAGCTTCTGGCCGATTCGAGCACGTCGGTGCAAGCCGCAACGATCGAGTCGTTCGGTACTGATGAGATTGCCCGCTACGTCGATGTGCTCTTTGCAAACCTCAACCATCAGAATCAGTCGGTGCGGTTCAGCGCACAGCAGGCGCTTCTTCGCGGCGATGGCCGAATTACCGAACCATTGCGCACGTGGCTGGCTGTTGCCAGCGAAGACCTTGCACGGTTTGGTCTCGAAGTCGCGGCACATCTCGATGACCCGCGTCTGCTCGCCGAGGTCAGTAGGTTTGCAGGCTCGAATGACCCAACGATGCGTCGGCTGGTCGCCCGAGCAACGCCGGTTGGCGCAATCCCAGAGGATCTAGATTTCTTCTGCGAGTTGCTTGATGATCCCGACGCGCTCGTTCGAGTGACCGCGATTGATTCGAGCACACGAATCGACGCCGACTGGCTCCTTCCGCAGGTCGCTGCCCGGTTGTCGGACCCGTCGTGGAAAGTTCGACGTGCAGCCGGAGCGGCCTTGTCGATGTCTGGCGCTCTCGGCGCGATGTACTTGCGTGCATCGCTCGATGGGCACGACCCCTATGCGGCGGACATGGCGCGCTACCACCTGGAAGCGTGCGGGCGAACCAAGGAACTGCATCGGCCCGACTTTGATGAAGAACTCGACTCCCTTACAACGTGGGCCGGGCAATGACCGAACTGCTCGGCTACGCGCCATACCTTCTCGTTCTGAGTGTGGTTGGCTCGCTCCTGCTCGAAAGCCTCGTGTATCTGTCCGCGGTGTACGAGCTGTACCGCAGCCGCGCCCGCAACAACCACCAAATCTGGCGACGAGTTCTCGGCTCTCGACTGGCACCGCGCATCACGGTGTTGATGCCGTCGTACAACGAGGAAGTGTGGATCACCGACTCTGTTGCGCGGACCCTTGCCCTGCGATATCCCGACCTTGAAGTAATCGTGGTCAACGACGGTTCCAGCGATTCGACCATGGAATTGCTCGAGGAAGCGTTCGACCTTGTCGATGTGCTCCCGATCTACCAAAAGCGCATCGAGACCGGCCACGTCCGTTCGATCAAACGCTCAACGCAACATCCCAACCTTCTCGTCGTCGACAAGGACAATGGTGGCAAAGCCGACTCGCTCAACGTGGGGTTAAACGTTGCCTCTGGAGACCTCGTGTGCGCGATCGACGCTGACACGATCGTTGGCGCGAACGGCTTGCAAGAGCTCGTGTCGCCGTTCTTGACCCATCCCGATACCGTCGCGGTTGGAGGCACGATTCGCCTCGTCGATGCCCGGGTGCCCGAGGACGAGACGACGAATATGGATGTTGCGCCAAAGACGTGGATGCTCGGTTCACAAACCGTCGAGTACATCCGTGCCTTTCTCGTGGGGCGGCTCGGATGGAACCCTCTTGGTGGCGCCATTGTCATCAGCGGAGCGTTCGGACTTTTCGATCGTGAAGCCATGGTCGAGATTGGTGGATACAACCGGCAATCGATTGGCGAGGACATGGAGCTCGTCGTGCGACTCCGACGATATGGCTATGAGCAGGGTCGCTTCGCCCGCGTGGTCTTTGCCCCGAATCCGGTCGCGTGGACCGAGGCCCCGGCGTCGTTTAAGACGCTGGCCCGACAACGGAACCGCTGGTTCCGGGGGCTACTTGATGTCCTCTACAGGCACCGCACGATGTTGTTCAAAAGGCGCTACGGCACGGCAGGCAATCTCGCAATGCCATATTTCTTGTTCGTCGAGGCCATTGGTCCGAGTATCGAGTTGGTGGGCATCATCTTGACCATCATTGCGTTGGCGACTGGGGCCATTGGATTTGGTGCCCTGCAACTCGTCGTCGTCATCTATTGCTTCGGGTTGCTGAGAACGCTCGGAATCTTGACCCTCTCCGATCGCGCTTTTGGCACCCATCGGGGGTTGGTGAGCCGCCTCCGGCTCGTGGCATTCGCGCTGTTCGAGGCAATCGTGATGCACAACGCCTCGTTGGTTTGGCGTGCCTGGGGATTGTGGGCGTTCATTCGCGGTGACCACTCGTGGGGTGTGCAAGAACGCAAAGGCATGACCGCAAGCCCATGATCCCACGGGTGTAACCCGCACGACGCACGGAAAATTGTCCTTTACTCGACCGTGTGCGGCGTCGATACCCGGGTATGTCTCTCATCTTGGCGGTGGTGTTCCTCCTGTCCCTGGCAGGTATTGCCGCGCAGACATTTTTACAGTCTCACAGCGATCGAAGGACGGCAGCGCCAGGCACGCGACATGGGTCGAAGAACGACTGGGCAGCCGTCGCACGCGCCTTGGACCTCGAAGTCGTCTCGAGAGGCGGTCTTGACGACCCGCTGCTTCGAGGCTCGATTGCGGGGCATTGGCTCTCGGTCGAACAGGCCATGGGCGACGTCGAGATCGACGTGCATTATCTCAGCGACGTCGAGCCCTTCCAGATTGCCGAGGCACCGGGGCTGAACAGCGACGATCGGATCGTCACCGGCGATGTCGCGTTCGATTCTGAGCTCGTTCTCGCGAGCCAGTACAGTAATGCCCTCGCCGAGTATCTGACCCCGGCCCGGCGAAACGCGCTGCTGTGGTTGAAGTCGTCGTTCACGATTGTTGCTGTCGACAACGAAGACATCAGCGTTCGGTTCAGCAAGGAGTCGTGGAGGCCCGAAGACCTGATTGCTGCCATCACGCTGGTGGTCGATGTTGCCGAGATCATGCAGGCAGGTCAGAAGCTGTTCATGGCACCGCCGTCGGCCAGCGATGAACCGACGCTCGAAGTCATCGACGGCGGACGTTCCGGCTGAGAACACTCGACTGTCAGGGTCGCCACCTACGATCGTCGGAATGGAACTTCTCACCGCGTCTGCCGGGCGCTCGATGACCGTTGCTGTGCGTGATGCAATCTCGCAGGCAAAGGCTGGACAACCACTTCGTCCGGTCCGTGTCATTGTCTCGTCGAATCTTGCGGGCCTTTCGCTTCGCCGCAGACTTGGATCCAACGACCTCCACATCTCCGGCAGTGGGGGGACAGGGGAGATTGCCGGGATTGCGAATGTAAGCTTCTCGACCCCGTTCCAGTTCGCATCGCTGCTTGCCGCATCAACACTGGCAGCACGAGGGCTTCGCCCGTTGACCACATCGGTGCTCGCCGCTGCGGTGCGCCACGTGCTCGGTGCCGACCCCGGCCGGTTTGGACAAGTGGCCCAACACGTCGCGACCGAATCTGCGCTGATCCGGGCATACGGCGAGATCACCGAGATGGCGCCGAGCGCGCGTTTGGCACTTGCCGCGTCGGCCTCCCCACGGACCCAAGAGCTGTTGCGATTCGTCGATGCGGTTGGCGATCACCTGAGGTCAGGTGAGGTTTCGTACCACGACGAATACACCGTGCTCTCGACCGCTGTTGCGGTGGCGTCCTCTGCCGATGCACGACCAACCGAGCTCAACGACCGGCTTGTGGTCGTTGGGCCGTTCACACAGGGCGTGGCAACAATCGAGTTTCTTCGCGACCTGGTCACTGCGTCGCGGGCACGAACTGGTGTGGGTACCCCGGTCGGGGTCTGGGCTATGACGAGCGATACGGCTGTCGACGCGGCAGCGACAAACCAGGCCAGCGCGATCTTTGGACCAGATGTGGCCATGACGACCGGCGACGTTTCGACACCGGTGCCTTCGACGCTGATACCGACTGCCGACAGTGACGAAGAGGTCCGCGAGGTTGTGCGTTCAATTCTCGCCTCTGCCGAACGTGGTGGCCGATTCGATCGAATGGCCATCTTCGTACCAATGGCGGCGCCCTACCTGCGCACCGTGCGTGAGCAGCTGCACCTCGCTGGAATTCCAGCGGCGGGCCCCGAATACCGGACACTCGCCGACTCGATGGCGGGGCGGTTGGTGACCTCGTTGCTCGAACTGGTGGACTCGGCAGGTTCGACACCAAAGAACAAACTTTTCGAACGCGAAGCTGTGCTTGCGTTGGTCAACTCGGCGCCATTGCGCGGTCCGGACGGACGACCGCTCCGGTCGGGCCCGTGGGAGAACCTTTCGCGAACGGCCCGGGTCGTGTCCGGGCTCGATGGGTGGGCCAACGCGCTGCAGGTGCACATCGATTCGATCGAACGGCGAATCGAAGAAAACCCAACGGCGGCTGAGGCATACGTGTCGAACCTGCGCCGCGAACAACGCTCGACCGAGGCGTTGAGCCAGTTCGTTGCGTGGCTCGGTCGTCTCACATCGCCAGCGGCGGTCGGTCGAACCTGGGATGAGCGTGCTGGTTGGCTTCGTGGCGCGATCGATGCCCTCCTGCCGCCGGAGAACCGGCGGGGCCAATGGCCCGAGTCCGAGATCGATGCTGCGCAGCGAATCGACAAGATCCTGAGCCGGGTCGCGGTGCTCGACGAGATCGAACCAAACCTGACCGCATCGAGCTTTGTCCGAGCAATCCAGCTCGAACTCGATGTGCCCGCTGGTCGACGGGGACGGTTTGGCACTGGTGTGCTGGTCGCACCGTTGGCGTCGGCTGTCGGGCTCGATCTCGATGAGGTATATGTGGTCGGGCTTGCCGAGGGTATCTGTCCTCGTCCTATTCGTGAAGACACGCTCGTTCCCGATGCTGAACGCGAGACAACCTCGGGTGGCCTACTCACCCGTACCGACCGTAATCGGGAGGAGCGTCAGCGATATCTTCATGCGGTAGCCGCCGGGTCTGTATCAACAACGCTGGTGATGCCTCGCGGGGATCATCGCAGTGGGCGTGAGCGCACCGTGTCGAGGTGGTGGATCGAAGCCATGCGCTCACGTTCGGGTGATGCCACCATCAGCTCGAGGAACTGGAAGCAATCACCGGTCCTTGCCGAGCAGCGACGCGGCTCGTTCAGCGAGAGTTTGGTCTTGGCAATGCGGCGCGGGCTCGCCTCGTCGATGGCCGATCTACAACTCCAGCGAAGTCATGCAGCCTCGGCGTTCGCGGCCGATCATTCCCCCGAGCTGACGCCAAGCTCGCTCCGTCGGGGTTTGCAGATGATCGATGAACGCCTCGTTGGGTTCAACCGGTTCACCGGCGATCTCAGCGAAGCGGGCGTTGCTTCGCCGGTCGCAAATGGGAGCGCCGTCAGCCCAACCCTGCTTGAGAACTGGGCGACGTGTCCGCGAAGATTTTTCCTTGGTCGAGTGCTCGGTCTCGGCGAGATTGAGCGCCCCGAGGAGATCGTCGAGATCAGTGCGCTCGATCGGGGCAGCCTGATCCATGCGATCCTCGAAGATTTCATTCGCGAATCCATCGACCCTGCGTCGGAGGTTTCCTCGATCGAGCATCCCGATCAGCGTTGGACCGAAGGGGACCGTTCCCGTCTCATCGAGATCGCACACACCTATTTTCAGGAGTACGAAGATCTCAACCGCACCGGAAAGTCGATTTTGTGGGCAATCCGCAAGGAGGAGACATTGGTCGATCTCGATCTGTTCTTGCGTTCCGACGAGGCACTTCGAATGGCGAAGCGAACAGTTCCACATAGCGTCGAGCTGCCGTTCGGGATGGGAAATCGTTTCGACGCTTCGGCCAATGCGGCAGTCGTCGACCTTGGCAACGGACGAAGCTTGTCGTTGCGTGGGCTCATCGACCGGGTCGATACGCGTCCAGAAGATGGCGCTCCGCTGGTGCTCGATTACAAGACGGGCAAGGCAAAGAAGCAGAAAGACTTCGATGACGATCCGGTGCTTGGCGGCAATAAGTTGCAGCTGGGTGCCTATGCCTATGCAGCGAAGCAGGTTCTCGGCACCGACGATGCATACGCCTACTACTGGTATTCGTCGACAAAGGGCGGCTTTGCCACGTCGGGGTATCGCTGGGGCCAAGATCAAGATGCGCGTTTTGTCTCGGCGGTGACGACGATCCTCGACGGGATCGAGGCGGGGCAGTTTCCGCCGAACCCCGGCGAATTCAACACCTTTTGGGGCAGCCATGAGAACTGTGGTTATTGCCCGTTCAATCGGCTGTGTCCGGGTGATCGAACCGAGGAGTTCGAGGCCGCGGTTTCCTCGGGTCGCCTCGTCGAGTACGTCGCTATGAAAGCGCCCGATCTTGGCGATAGTGCATCGCCAGCGGAGGCAGCGTCATGAGCATCGAGTACAACGAGGCCATGGTCGACCTGATCGCCAACGACGTAGCAGCCCGAGAGACGGTGGCGAAAGATCTCGGTCGAACCTTGTTTGTCGAGGCGGGTGCGGGCACGGGAAAGACCACGGCTCTTGTTGGCCGCATCATCAATTTGGTGCTCGACGGCGATGGGTCGACATCGACGCCGCTCAGCCAGATCGCGGCGATTACCTTCACCGAAGCAGCCGCAGCTGAGCTTCGTGAACGGGTGCGGTTGCAGTTCGAAGAAGAGCTTCTTTTGGCTATCGACAAGGGCGACGCCGAGCGGGCGCATCGATGCGAGGTCGCTCTCGGCGACGCCGATATTGCAGCGATTCAAACGTTGCATGGCTTTGCCCAGCGTCTACTTTCCGAGTTCCCCGTCGAAGTCGGCATTCCGCCACGGGTTGAAGTGATCGACGAGGTCCGGAGCCAGTTGGCGTTCGAGGCGCGGTGGTCTGGTTTCCTCGACACGTTGTACGAGGACCCCGGACTCGAAGAGTTCATCGTGCGGGCAGCCATTCTTCAGGTGAGTCTCGGCGGCAAAGAGCTGCGCAATATTGCGCACATCTTCGACGATAACTGGGACCGGCTGCTCGACGTTCGGGCAATGACGGTGCCTCCGGTGCCGCTCAATTTCCTTGCGGTGCATGAGGCGATTCGTCAGATCGAAGAGCTCTGTCCGTCGTGTGTGAACGACGAGGACAAGCTTTTGCAGAAGATCCGCGCGGCGGCAACGACCTTCGAACGATTCAAAAACGCTGGCTCAGAACACGAGCGCCTGCGTCTTGTTCGGACACTCGGTGAGCTGAAGTTCGGACGAGTGGGCAAGAAGGGCGATTGGTCGGTATCGATCGATGACGCTCGAGCCACGTGCGCACAACTGAAAGAGGTTTGCGACGCGCTCCTCGGAGAGGTTGCGAATCAGACGCTGACGCAGTTCGCGGCGCGTATTGCCGAGTTCACCGTCGAGTCGGCCCAAGCCCGCCGCAATGATGGGGTGCTCGAGTTTCACGACCTACTGGTGCTCGCGCAACGGCTCTTACGCACTTCGTCGACGGCGCGTACGAGTTTGTCGGAGCGTTATTGCGTGCTGATGCTCGACGAGTTTCAGGACACCGATCCAATCCAGATCAGCCTTGCGTTGTTGCTGGCCTCGACTGTTGAAGGAGACACGTTCGACGGCGAGTGGCACGAGCTCACCCCCAGTCCGGGCAGGCTCTTTATGGTGGGCGATCCAAAGCAGTCGATCTACCGGTTCCGTCGGGCCGATATCAAGCTTTTCCTCCGAGCACGAGATCAGTTCGGGGACGGGTCCGTTGCACTCCAACAAAACTTCCGGACGGTCCAGCCAATTATCGATGCGGTCAATGGCCTTTTTGAGGTGGTGATGCCCGAGGACACCGACGGGCAAGCAAAGTACTCGCCGCTTCTTGCAACTCGACCGCCAAGTACCGATGCGGACCACCGGCCGCTGATCTTTGGCGTCGGCACTGAGGCAAACGCTGGCCAACTCCGAGAGTTCGAAGCAGCCGACGTGGCGTCGATCATCGCCGATATTCGAGCCAATCCCGATTCGTGGCCCATCGACGACGGGAATGGTGGGTGGAAACGCCCAGAACTTTCCGACATCACGGTCCTGCTCCCGACCCGTACATCGATGACCCAACTATCGGCGGCGCTCGATCGCCTCGACATTGCGTTCCGTGCCGACACCGGCACGCTCGTCTACGAGACCCAAGAGGTTAAGGATCTCCTCAGTGTCCTCAGCGCAATTGATGATCCCTCCGACGAGATTGCACTCGTTGCCTCGCTGCGTTGTCCGTTGTACGGCTGTGGCTACGACGATCTTCATGCGTTCGCACGCGCTGGTGGTCGGTTCTCTATCGATGCGCCGCTGCCCGACGAGGTCGAGGGCATGGTCGTTGCAGAGGCCATTGCACACATTCGATCGCTGGCGAGCAACAAATGGTGGGACGAACCAAGCGAATTGTTGCTTCGCCTCATCGACGAGCGCTTTGCGATGGCACTCCCAGCCCATGGTCGCCGAGCTCGAGATACGTGGCGCCGTCTGCGCTACGTGGTCGACCAGGCTCGTTCGTTCGCCGAGTCCGGCGGGGGAGACTTACGCGCGTATCTTGAGTGGACGCGTTTGCAAGGTGCCGATGGTTCTCGCGCCCACGAGCCAATGCTGTCCGAACCAGATGACATTGCGGTTCAGATCATGACCATCCATGGATCGAAGGGGCTCGAGTTTCCAATCACGATCGTTTCGGGAATGACGACCGCTGCCGGCACTAGTGGACGCACGAGCCAAGTTATTTGGGGCGCACCCGGTGAGTTGCCCGAGGTTCGAGCGAAAGCCTCGGTGAGTACTGTTCGTTTCGATCAGGCGAAAGAACTCGACGCCGAGATGGATCAACCCGAACGTGAACGACTGTTGTACGTCGCGCTCACCCGAGCCCGAGATCATCTGGTCGTCAGCAGTTATCACAAGGTGTCTGCAAAGGGAGTAGCGACCTCATCTCACGGTTTCACGGTGGCTGCATGGGCTGGCGACGCTGGTAGTCATCTGGTGAGACGGTGGGATCCTGTTGAGGCTTCGCCACGCCCCGCAGTGCCGATTGTCGACGCGACTGACGCTCCCGTGCTCGACACCCCAACGGATTGGGAACGTCGCCACCGCCACCGGTTGGCCAACGGAAGCGCCCGGTCAACGATCTCGGCAACGGCGCTCGCTCGTGCGATTGGGGCGGGGACCTCTCCAGGAGGACAATCCATTGGGATTCTCGACGACGAGCGCGATGGGTCTGATGACGGCCCTGAATCCAACGGTCTGCCGCCTCGGGTTTTTACCCGAGGTCGTGCGGGCACAGCGATTGGGTCAGCTGTTCATGGTGTGCTGCAGCTGGTGGACCTGTCGGCGCCAGTGGACAACGACATCGACGCGCTTTGTCAGTCGCAGGCCTGGGCCGAATCGGTGCCCGAACACGTCGACACGATTGCACGCGCCGTGCAGTCTGCGTTGTCGGCCGACATTGTCCAACGTTGTCGCACTGCGCCACACCACAAGGAGCTGTATGTTGCGGCGCCACTTGGTTCGCTAACAATCGAGGGGTACATCGACCTGCTCGTCGAGCGCTCCGACGGATTGGTCGTTGTTGACTACAAGACCGACACAGTCCGCAATACAGCTGAGGTCAACGCCAAACTCGATCACTACGCGCTGCAAGGAACGGCCTACGCGCTCGCGGTCGAAAAGGCGACGGGTCACGAGGTGGTCGACGTGCAGTTCGTGTTCGCCCGACCCGAGGGACCCATTGTCGTGTCGGTTCCCAACCTCGATCAACAGCGGGAAGTTATCCTCGCTGCGGTGGCGGCAATGACCGCCTAGAGTTCAACACATACGGCGGAGACGCGATATAGGGGAATGATATGAGCGGTCAAATGTCTGACGTGATCGTGATCGAAGGCGAAGAGTTCGCGATCGTCGAGCCGGCGGGAGATGCCCTTTTCGATGTGCGTGGGTACGGGATCTCACCAGTGATGATGCACACAGCAAACACCCGAGGGGTCAGCGCTCGATACCGCATCGACAATGGGCAGCTCCTCCTCTCGGAGCTTCAGGTTGGTTCGGTCGAAGAACCGCCGCCGATTGGCCACCTATCGGCAACGACTGACGAATACGGTCAGACATGGACATATCTCGACCTCGACCTTCCAATCCGTTGGACGGGCGACATGATTCTTGGAGCCGGTCCGATCCGTGACCTCTATGTTCATGCCGGATACTTGCCCGTGTGGCATTACGAGCGGGTGCTCGCCCTCGATGTTGAGGCAGGTGTTGTCGAGTCGACCGAAGACCGCTCAGGCCAGGTCGCCGAGTTCCGTGCTGAGAAGACCGGTGCTGATGGTGATAACGATGACGAGGACAACGCGTTTGAGCGCTTTGTTTCGTCGCTGAAGATCCGGCTGGGCTTCGACGATTAGCCGCAGGGCGCTTAGCCCACGATGTCGAGGATTGTCAGCTGCGTTATGAGGGTGTCTTCGCGAGTGGGGTCTGGTCCGAGGGCAGCCGGGACGGTGATCTGTACGACGTCACCGACGTTTTGGCCAACGAGCCCTTCGCTCCATCCAATGAAGATCTCGGCGGGATCTGCGCCTACTACAAAGGTGGCGGTCGTGCTATCGGTCCACGACGACTGGGTCACCTCGCCAACGCTGACGGGCGCAATGCTGTAGAGGACTTCGACGGCGTTGCCTGCCATGACCTCCGGGCCGTTTCCGGGGTCGATTACGGTGACGTCGAGCGTCGTTGCCTCTCCTCGGTTGGTGTCAACGTCGTGGGGTGAGTAGGCCGCGACCAGGTCGACCACGAACACCAAGGTGCTGCCGTTCGGGATATCGGGGCTTGGGCTGTTGTCGCCGTATGCCTGTTGAGGCGGAATCGTCAACTGGCGGCGGCTGCCTTCGGTCATTCCAACAATGCCCTCGTCCCAGCCCTGGATCACGTTTCCTTCGCCGAGCACGAAGCTAAAGGTGTCGCCTCGATCCCAACTGGCATCGAACTCGCTGCCGTCTTCGTGGAGCACGCCAACGTAGTGCATCACCAGCAGATCGCCGGCCGCTGCAGCGTTGCCGTCTCCAGTGATGAAATCCTCGACGACGAGGTCAGTTGGCGGCTCTCCACCAAAGTCGATCTCTTCGGGCTTGCCGCCGTTGATCAAGGTGAGATCGTCCTGCTCGCCGTCATCTGCTCCCGGGTCGGTTGCAGGCGCTGATCCTGCGTCGACGTCTGAGTCCGTCGCTGAATCTGATTCTGTTGCGGCCGTAGAATCTTCGGGAGGTGCAACATCAGACGACGATGAACTGCACGCTGAAGCGAACAGGGCGAGGGCAGCGAGAACCGTAAGGAACTTCTGAGGGGAAGACATCGTTTCAGGCTACCGGCCGGTACGCGCCGCAAGCCGTCACGAGTGGAGCGGTTACAGTCGCCGTCGTGAACGCCACACCAACCCGATCTATCTCGGCCGACGTTGCTCGCCGCATGTTCCTCGGTGCGCAAGGGTTTGCTGATGCTGCACCGAAGGGAACGGTCACCAAACGACACATGCACCGAGTGATGCATCGCCTGGGAGTCATCCAACTCGACTCGGTTCCGGTGGTGATCCGAACCCAATATCTACCGTTTCACGCCCGACTCGGTCCGTACGACCCCGAGCTCTTCGATCGGGTGGCGTATCGAGGGACCTCGTGGTTTGAAGCATGGTCCCATGAAGCGTCGGTATTGCCGGTGGGTCTCGAGCCGCAGTTCAGGTGGATGCGGGAACGAGCCCGCCAGGGCGCCACGTGGAAAGGCCTCTATGAGGTTGCCGAGCGTGAACCCGAGTATGTGCAAGCGGTGCTCGACGAAGTACGGGAGCGAGGCGCAGTAACCGGCGGCACGCTCAGCGATCCGCGGCCGGTCGAACGGGATGGATCGGGCTGGTGGCATCGCTCGCTCGGCGTCCTTGCCCTCGACTGGTTGTTCCGAATTGGCGAGCTCGGCATTCGACGCCAAGGGAACTTCGAAAAGGTTTTCAGCCCGCTCGACAGTATTGTTCCCGCCGAGGTGCTCTCGACGCCGACCCCGACCGAAGATGACGCCATCAGCGAACTCATTGTGCGTTCGGTGCAATCCCTCGGTGTGGGTACCGCAGAAGATGTTGCCGACTACTACCGTCTGCCGATCCGAGATGTCCGTCGTCTGCTCCCTGACGTGGTCGAGTCGGGAAGGATCCAAGACGCGCTGGTCGCTGGGTGGTCGAAGCCCGCATACGTCGATCCCGACGTGTCGACGCCGCGTGCGATTTTTGGGGCGACGGTGCTCTCTCCGTTCGACCCAATCGTGTGGAAGCGGGATCGAGCCGAACGGATATGGAACTTTGAGTATCGGATCGAAATCTATGTACCGGAGGCGAAACGCCGGTGGGGTTATTATGTGTTGCCAATCATGGTCGACGGGTACCTGGTCGGACGCGTCGATGTGAAGACCGACCGCCAAGGCAACGTGCTTCGGATCAAAGCTGCGCACGTCGAAGCCGGTTACCATCCAGCCGACGTTGCCGAACAAGCGCTACTGGCCATCGAACATCTTCGCCAGCTCGTTGGTGTGGACGACATCCACATTGCTCGCAAGGGTGACCTCGCATCTCACCTCCGGAAGGCTCAAGGCTGAGCACGAGCCGTCCTACACTCTGGGGCGTGACGAAAACACTGTCGAGTCCACCCAGCTGGGTCAAAGATGCCGTCTTCTATCAGATCTTTCCCGATCGATTTCTTCGCTCCGGGAAGGTGCGTAGCGGAGCCAAGATCGAGGACTGGGACGCCAGCCCGACGGTGCACGGATATAAGGGCGGCGATCTGTGGGGGGTTATCGAGAAGCTCGACTACCTGGCCGATCTTGGTATCAACGCAATCTGGTTCAACCCCATTTTCCAAAGCGCGTCCAACCACCGCTATCACACCCACGACTATTGGAACGTCGATCCAATGCTTGGGGGGAACGAGGCGTTTGACGCGCTCATTAGCGCGGCGCATGCTCGCAAGATTCGGGTTGTTCTCGACGGTGTCTTTAACCACGCCAGCCGAGGGTTCTTCCAGTTCAGTGACATTGCTGAGCAGCAAGAGAAGTCTGGGTATGTCGATTGGTTCCGGGTTCACGAGTTTCCCATCGACCCGTATAACGAGGACGCGCCAGCGACCTATGACGCATGGTGGGGGCTCCACGCACTCCCAGCGTTCAATACCGAACACGAGTCGGTTCGAGAGTTTTTGTGGAACGTTGGGAGCCATTGGATCGAACGCGGCGCCGACGGCTGGCGCCTCGATGTGCCCAACGAGATCCAAACCGAAGGCTTTTGGGACGAGTTCCGGCGACGGGTACGCGAGGCAAACCCCGAGGCGTACATCACCGGCGAGATCTGGCACGAGGCTGGTCACTGGGTTGGGCCTGAGGGTCCATTCGATGGCGTGATGAACTACCCGCTGACAAATGCGGTGATCGCCTATGGCATCGGCAATCGAATCAATCACGACGCCATTGTCGACAACAACGACTATCACGTCACACCTGGCATCAATGCGGGCGAGTTCGCCGATCGCATCGATCGGCTTCACGAGCTGTACGGCCCTGAACAGCGGACGGCGTTGCTTAACCTTCTCGACAGCCACGACACGGGTCGGTTGATGTCGATGGCCGACGGCGATGCCGAGCTCGTGGTCCTTTGCCTTGCGTTGCTCTTAACAATGCCGGGCGCGCCATGTCTGTATTACGGCACCGAGGTCGGGCTCGGTGGCGGTCCCGACCCGGACTGTCGACGTGGTTTTCCATGGGATGACGTCGATGCAGTTCCCGAACTTACCCAAGCAGTGAAGGGGCTCATCGCGTTACGTCGAAAACATGACGGACTGCGTTCAGCCGACTTTCAACGCATTGGCCCGCTCCCGGGACCCGACTACGGGCGTTCGTATGTCTATGCGCGTGGGACGGGTGCAGAACGTATCGTTGTCGCCATCAACCACGCCGACGAACCTGACGAGATCCCGATCGTTGCTCAGGCCCTGACTGGAAATGCGCAGGTGTTGTGGACCTACAACGACGTTGGCTTCGACGGTCAAGAGATCCACATGGGGCCTCGTTCGATCGGTGTTTGGCTCGATGCCGAAGCGTCAGGTACGAGCAATGGATAGGCCCGCCCAACACCCCAAGGGTGTCCAGCGCGTACTCGATGCCGCCAGCGGACATGGCCTCACCCTTGACCTTGTCGAGTACCCCGACGGCACTCGCACGGCGGTCGATGCTGCGGCAGCCGTTGGCTGTCACGTTGGCCAGATCGTCAAGTCGCTTATCTTTGAGGTGGACGGCGAGCTGGTTTTGGCGCTCACGAGCGGCGCGAATCAGGTCGACACTGATGCGCTCACTCGAGCAGCAGGCGGTGTGCAATGCGGACGGGCAAACGCCGACCAGGTGCGCGAGACCACGGGTTTTGCGATTGGCGGAGTTGCACCGTTCGGACACGCAACCGCTGTCCGCTCGTTCTTTGATCCAGCGCTGCTGGCCCATGCAACCGTATGGGCCGCTGCGGGCACGCCTCGGCACGTATTTCCGATCGATCCGCACACGCTGCTCGCCATCACCGGCGCAACCCCAACGGACTTCAGCGCCTAACCGCAAAATCTGTGGTCGGTGGGCGGACGGTTAGTGCAGGCCCATGTGGGTGTTGAGCCGCTCGGCCACTGCTGCGTGTTGATCGTCTGGTGGAGTGGTATGCGCGAGGTTGCCGAGCCAGCTCACCGACACCGTGTCGTTGCGGACCAGCCACGCGTCGGTGCCTTCGACGAGGTCGCTGGCTTTGCCCCAGTCCATGGACAACCGAAAGACTCGCCCGTCATCGTCGGGGTCCGACTCGGTAAGTGTTCCGGTGGTCAGCTTTCGGGGAGGCTCTTTTCCTACATTGGCCAGTTGCCAGCCTTTGAGATCTGCGAGGTCTCGGTTGGGTACGTTGCAGTTGATAACCGTCGGGGTGTCCGTCGGGGTCTCGATCATGCCTTCGACAACCTGCGCTGCGATCACCGCAGCGGTCTCCCATTTCATGGCGTCGACGATCTGCCCCCACGTTTGACCTTCGACCTCGTTGCCGTTGAAGCCAATACTGACCGCCAACCCGCTCGCGCCGCGGTTGCGGCCAGTGAGGGCGGCGCCGATCGTGCCAGAGTGATACACCGACCAACCAACGTTCTGGCCAGGGTTAATACCTGACACGACGAGATCGAACGGTTCGCCAAACGATCCAAGTTGGGCATACATGACGCACAACGCCGGCGGTCCGGTGATCGACCAGACATCGAGGCCGTCAAGTACTGCAATGTCGTTGTGAGGCCGAGCGATCGGCTCTTGGAAATTGAGCGTGCCAAGCGAGGCACCCGCTCCGGAATATTCGCTCGCTGGTGCCACCACAGTGACGTCGCCAAACGGCCGCATGGCATCTGCGAGAGCGTGGAGTCCTCGTGAAGAGATGCCGTCGTCGTTCGTGACCAGAATGCGCATGGAATCAGACTAGGAGCAGAATGCTCAGGCACGCCGCAATTCGAATGCGCGGTCGTTCGCTGCTTGCAACCGTTCGGAAAGCTGCCGAGTGAGTTCGGTGAGTTGCGGTCGAGACACGCGGCCCTCGGGCATCTCGAGGGGTTCTCCAACACTGACTCCAACGGTTGTCCGGTAGATGCGCTTGGCGCCCTTCGGCAAGGCATCTTCGGTGCCGGCAATACCAACGGGAACAATCGGTGCCTTTGACTTTGCTGCAATCCAGGTGGTTCCGTCGAAGAGCTCAGCGATCCTTTGTCCGGTTTGGCGTGTGCCTTCTGGAAAGATCATCAGTGGCTTTCCGGCGTCGAGAATTCTTCGAGCAGCCGTGGTCGCTTCACGGTCGGCGGCGTTTCGGTCGAGTGGGATTGCGCCAAGCCCGGCAATCCACCATGCAATGGGCTTGAACCGAAACAGCGATTCCTTGGACAATGTTGGGAGACGACGCTCGCCGAGTGCGCCGACGATGACGCTGTCGAGGTTCGAACGGTGCACGGGCGCAATGATCACCGGGGGAGCGGTCTTGAGGTACTCGACGCCTTCTGCTCGTATATCGAGCAGGCGAAAGACCGTCTGCATGGTCAGTGTTCGCGAGATGGAGTAGATGTATTTGCCGTGGGGCTTCGCCGAAACCTCCGCCGCCCATTTCGCCAGGTCGCTCTCAGCCATTGGCCGATTCTAGTTCTACTTTGCGGCTTCGAGGGAGAGTGTTGCTGCTTCCCACTCAGCCATCAGCTGAGCAGCGGCGTCCTTTGCCGCGTCGAGGTCGGCGACGAGTTGTTTGACCTTGTCGTTGTCGTTGTACACGGCCGGGTCAGCGAGTTGGTTTTGTATTTCCGTGACATTGGCTTCGGCCTTTTCCCACTTGCGTTCAGCAGACTGTTGCTTCTTGCGCAGGTCTCGAGTGTTGCCATGTGATGTGTTGCGGGCTTCGGCTTCGGCTCGCTTCTTGGCCTTCTTCTCGGCCGCAGACGTCTTGGTCGAGCTCTTTGCCGTTGTTGATTTTGCCTTCTTTGCCCCGGCCTGGCGGCTGGATGCACCGACGTCGGCTTCGACGGTTCCGAGCGGATTCAGCACCTTCTCCGAGACACCTTCATGCCAGATGGCCTTGCCGCCGCGGACTTCGATCAGTGCGTCGCACACGCCGCGAATGAGATGGCGGTCGTGGGTGACGAGAAGGACCGTTCCGGGGTAGGCGCCGAGCGCGTCCTCGAGAACGTCGCAACTGGGAAGGTCGAGGTGGTTTGTGGGCTCGTCGAGCACGAGCAGGTTGACCGGGATCACCATGGTTTTTGCGAGCGCGAGCCGTGTTCGTTCGCCGCCGGAGAGTTCCATCACGTTGCGCTCAGCTGCCTGGCCGGTAAAGCCGAATGATCCAAGGACGGTTCGCCAGTTGCGCGTCGTCTGTTTCGGCGTGACCGTCAGCAGCTCGCCGTAGACCGTACGGGTAGGGTCCATGTCTTCGGCCTGGTCCTGAGCGAATGAGGCGAGGTCGACGTTGCTCCCAAGCGTGACCGAACCTTTCGTTGGCTCGAGCGCCCCGGTGAGCATCCGGATAAGCGTGGTCTTGCCGGCACCATTCGGGCCAACGAGACCGATTTTGCGGCCACGCTCGACAACGATGTTGACGTCTTCGAGGATGGTCGTTTCCGAGCCGTCGTCGTTGGTGTATCCAACGGTCGCGTCGGTAATTTCGGCGACGATGCGAGAGGATCGCTGTGGTTCGGGGAAATCGAATTTGGCCGCGATTTCCTTTTCGGTTGGAACTTCGATCAGTTCCAATTTCTCCATTGCCTTGATCCGACTCTGGACCTGCTTAGCTTTCGTTGCCTTGTACCTGAACCGGTCGACGAAGGCTTCGGTTGCTGCCATGGATTTGCGTTGTTGGGCGGCTTGCGCGGCGATTTGGGCGAAGCGTTCCTCGCGAGCGGCGACAAATTCGAGGAACGAACCAACATATTCGGTTGCGGTGCCGGCCGAAATTTCGAGGATGCGGTTGGCGACGGCATCGATGAAATCGCGGTCGTGAGAGACGAATAACAGTGCGCCTCCCCAGTTTGCGAGGTGGTTCTCGAGCCATGCGACCGAGTCGACGTCGAGGTGGTTGGTTGGTTCGTCGAGGATCAGAACATCTGGTTCGCTCAGCAGAAGGCGCGCGAGGGCAACGCGCATTCGCCATCCGCCGGACAACTCGTTGATTGGCCGGTCGTTCCACGCTGGGGGGAAACCGAGTCCGGCGAGAACTCGGTGGGCTTCGGATTCGATTGCATAGCCGCCCATGGTCTCAAATTCGCTTTGGGCCTGCCCGTATTGCTCGATGATCCGTTCCATGTCGGACCCATCACTCGATTCGAGTTCCATTTCGAGGGTGCGAAGCCGTTCGGCGACGGAGCGAATGTGCTCGGCCCCATTGAGGGTCTCTGCGAGCACGGTTCGGCCGGTTGCCTCGGGAAGTTCTTGGGCGAGGTAGCCAATCCGCAGGTCCTTCGGCTTGTGGATGACCCCTGCGTCGGGTTCTTCGACGCCCATGATCGATTCGATCAGTGTTGTCTTGCCGGTGCCGTTGCCGCCGATGAGGGCCACGCGTCGCCCGGAGGACAGCTGCAAGGTGACGTCGCTCCAGAGGGTTCGCGCACCGTAGGCTTTTGAGAGACCAGAGACCGTAAGCACTCATCAAGGATAGGGCCGCGCTGGCGTTCTACAGTCTCAAACGTGACCAACATGCTTCCATCAGCAGAAGAGCCGCTCGGCGAACTCACGACAGGTGCCGCTGGCCAAGAGGCGCAAGCCCGCCAACTCTCGAGAATGAAGATGGTCGCTACCGCGATGCTCGTGGTGGCTGCGGTCATCTTTATTGTCGCCCGAGGCTTCGAAGGCGAGGAGGTGACGTGGGTGAACTATGTGCGTGCTACCGCCGAAGCCGCCATGGTTGGTGCGCTCGCCGACTGGTTTGCGGTCACGGCGTTGTTCAAGCATCCCCTCGGCCTGCCCATTCCGCACACGGCGATTATTCCGAAACGAAAGAACGACATTGGTGAAGGGCTGGGCGACTTTGTGCAGTCGAATTTCCTCACCGGTGAGGTCGTGGCCGAGAAGCTCTCGACCGTGCAGCTTTCGCAACGGCTCGGCCGTTGGATGCGCGAACCAGAGAACGCGAAGTCGATGGTGTCTGAGGTCAGCGTTGTGGTGTCGGCAATTTCGGAGGTTCTCGCCGATGACGACGATGTGAAGGGAATGGTCGACGGGCTGGTTCGGGATCGTCTGGGTAAGGTCCCGGTCGCACCGGTGCTTGGTCGGGTCATCGACGCTGGTATGGACGGCGAGCATCACCACGAGCTGTACAACGCGGTGTTGAAGGGCGCAGCGAACTTCCTCAACGACAACGAAGCGACGTTTCGCCGCAGGATGATGGGCGAGTCCCCGTGGTGGGTGCCCGAACCAATCGACGATCGAATCTTTGACAAGATCTACGGCGCGGTCATGACGTTCTTGCGCGAGGTCGATGCCGATCCGGATCATCACATCAAACAAGACATCGACTTTCGGTCTCGTGAGTTTGCAGAGCGCCTGCGCAGCGACGAGCGACTTATTGCCCAAGGCGAGCAGTTAAAGCACGAACTCATTGATCATCCCGAGTTTCAGCTGTGGACTCAAGATCTCTGGTCATCGCTTCAGCGTGGTTTTGGTGAAGCCACCAAGGACGCCGACTCCGATACCCGGCGACGTATCGAAGACGCGTTGGTGGCGCTCGCGAACCGGCTCGTGGACGATGTTGCGCTTCAGGCCAAGGTCGATCGCTGGATCGAGTCGATCGTTGTGTATTTGGCTGAGGCTGGACGGACCGAGATTGCCGACCTCATTGCAAACACCGTCGAGGGCTGGGATGCAAAGGACACTGCGGACCGGATTGAGCTGCAGGTTGGCCGCGATCTTCAGTTCATCCGCATCAATGGCACCCTCGTTGGTGGGCTCGCCGGGTTCTTGATCTTCGCGGCGAGTGAATTCTTCTTTTAGACGCGCCAGATGGCGTTCTCGAGGGGGAGTGCGGCCGGGTCATATCGGGTGAGCAGTTCATCCATTGTTGGGGTTTCGCCTGGTTCGGCCAGTCCGAGCGTTTCGGCCAGCCGGCCACGCACAACGTCGGGGTTCATGTGGCGTGCTTCGAGGTCGGTGAGGGTGACTGCGCCGTCGCGTTTGGCGAGGCGCTCACCGGCGGAGTTCATCACCAAGGGGACGTGCGCGTGTTCGACCTGGCGGAGCGAGAGCACGTTGCGTAGCCACACGTGACGGGCAGTGCCGGCCAAGAGGTCTGATCCGCGAACGACCTCGGTGATTCCCTGGTTTTCATCGTCGAGGACGGTGGCCAAGTTGTACGACGCGACACCGTCGTTTCGTTGGATCACAAAGTCGTCGACGAACTCGGTTTGGATGCCAAAGTGGCGATCGACGACGTCGATCTGGACGTTGTTGGTGCGGACCCGCAATGCTGCTGGTCGGCTTTGGGCACGTTGGTTGCGTTGGGTGGTGTCGAGGTTTCGACATGTTCCGGGGTAGGCGCCTTCGGGGAGGTGTACGTGAGGTGCATTCGCGGCCTCGCGTATTTCGCGACGCGAACAAAAGCAGGGGTACAACAGGTCGTGTTCGTCGAGCTGGACAATGGCCGCACGGTAGGCGGGTGTTCGCGTTGACTGGCGGAGTTCAGCGCCGGCGAAGGTGACGCCGAGCGCTGCGAGGTCGGCGCGTTGGGACAGTTCGTGTTCGGGTCTCGACACTTTTGGATCGAGATCGTCGATCCGTAGACGAAGTTCGCCATTGTGATGATGGGCTGAGAGCCACGCCAGCATGGCCGTGCGGAGGTTGCCGACGTGGAGGTCTCCCGATGGGGACGGGGCATACCGTCCGGTCGGTCTTGGCGAGGCTCCCATTACAACCACCGCTCCACTAGAACCACAGCTCCATGGGGCGTCCGAGCGCATCGCGTTCTCCGCCGAGGTGTCCCGCGGTGCCGTTGGTTGCACGCTGCGCGGTCCACGCTAATGCGAGTGCGTCGACAGCGTCGATCGACCAGGTCTTCGGAAGTGAATCAACGGCCGTCATCACATCGAGTTGTAGTGCCGAAGTGAGCAATTCGACGCGTTCGCGTCGACCGGCGGCGGTGCTCTTCTTTGTGGCGAGCGGTGCTCCCGACATCTCGGCGAACGACGTTTCGGGGTGGCCTTCCCGAAGCTGGCCGTCGGGTACGGCATCCCACGCGGCGTCGACTTCGGCAATCTTTGGCACCAGGTTCCAGGCTTGTTTCGAGAGGCCCTTGCCGCTGACTTGTCTCGAGTGTTCGTTGGCGAGTTCCCAATTCGTAAAGTCCACGACCGAACGCACCGGTGTTGGGAAAAACGTTGACCGGCGCGGTCCAAGGCGTGCACGGACCGCGGCGTCGACGGGTCGGTGCCCGTTGCTCGACAATCCAATCGGCATGTCGACCACCATGATGTCGCCGGAGACAGCTGATGCAACAATGTCGGCGAAGACTTCAGTGAAGGTCAGCTCGATGGGGTTCGTGTGACAAAGGACTGCAGCGACCCAGCCGCCGGGAGCGCCATCGACACCGATGGCTCGGGGGGCGCTGCGGGTCGTCACCGTCGAGACAAGAGTGGCACGATGCCGGCTGCGAGTCCGAACACACCGAGGATCATGAAGCCCCACTCGCCGGTTACCCACGAGGCGACCAACAAGATGATGATCAGGCTGGCCATGAGTGCAAGGAGCGGGCCTGGGGCTTGCGGTTCGGGGGCGGGCGCAGCTGGTCGTTTCCGACGCGGTGTCGAACGATCCTGGGGAACACCGGGGTCCGGCTGACTGTCGGCCATGTCCAAATTCTATTGCGCTGCGACGCGATTGAGATGGCGTGCGGGCTAGTTGGTCGACAGTTCGAGCCGGAAGATCGTCGGCCACAGTTTGCCAGTCACGAGCAGCGTGCCATCTGCGGGATCGTAGGCGAGGCCGTTCCACACGGCGCCAGAATCGTCGGCGGTTGATTCTGGCCGGAGTGAGTCGGCGTCGAGCACCGTTAGTACGTTGCCGGTCGCCGGGTCGATCTCGATGATCAAGCTCGATAGCCAAATGTTGGCCCACACGGTGTCGCCAATGCACTCGAGCTCGTTGAGGTTCACGATTGGGGTGCCGTCGAGGCGGACATCGACCGAGCCGAGAAGTTCGAAGGTATCGGGGTCGCGGAAATCGAGCTCGGAGGAGCCATCTGACATGATGAGGTTTCCGCTGCCTTCGTCGGCGTGGCACAGGCCCCAGCCCTGGCCGTCGTAGGAGAAGGTTTCGAGCACCTCGAAGGTGTCGAGGTCGTATCGGAAGGCAACTTCGTCTTGCCAGGTGATCTGTATGGCGGTGGTGTCGACGATCGTGAGGCCTTCGCCGAATACGTCAGGGACGGGAGTGTTGCGAATGACGGCGCCTGTTTGCAGGTCGAGTTCTCGGATCGATGATCGTCCAACCAGACCGGTGCTCTCGAAGAGTCGGCCATTCCATATCTCGAGGCCTTGGGTAAAGGCGCCGGTGTCGTGGGGGATGGTTTCGACAATGGTGAACGAGGCCACCGTCGGTGTCGTGCGATCTGGCGCTTGGGTGCTCGATGATGACGTGCTGGATGATGACGTGCTGGATGATGACGTGCTGGA
>CALKGG010000011.1 GCA_938084885.1 uncultured Acidimicrobiales bacterium | reverse complement strand
CTGCTGACGTTGTCGACGGCGTACGCCGTGTGATCAATTGCGTCGGCCGGAACAATGCCCGAGAGCGGCACGATTCCCGATGACTCGACACTCGGATCGGGTAGTGGTTCGACACTGATGAAAACCTCGGTGCCTCGGAGGTCGACGGGAAACGTGAGGCCTTCGGGCGCATTCAGCAGATAGTCCTCGCCAACGAGAGGCGGCGCTTGTTCAGGTCCGCTGTATGGCGCAGCCTGGTCGGGGGCAAAGGGATCGGTGAACTTGCCACCGGTCACGTTTTGCCCATCGATGACTTGCCACATCTCATATTCCCAGCCCTCAGCGAGCTCGGGTAGGAACAACGATTGGGCTCGAGGGATTACCGTCCACCACACGCCACTTCGCTCATTCTCTGGAGTGCCGGTGCCGTCGGTAGGCGTGGCCAGGATGTATTCGCCGCTGGCCGATGAGAAGTCGGCAATGTCTGCGACGAGCTCGGCGCTGCGCTCCCCCGCAGACCCGTCGATCGCGCCGGTGAGCACGATCGAATTCGACGGTGCGGGGTCGCTATCGGTTTCGATACTGACCTGGAGTTCAACCGCTCCTGGGATTCCCTCTGGCAACGGCAGCTCGACCGAGCCACCGTTGGTGTCGAAGGTCCCGGCGCTCACCGGGTTTCCGTCGGCGCCGACGAACCACAGCTCGTAGTCGCCACCATCACCGAGGGGAGCAAGGCCGGTCGCGGCAATGGTCATGGTCGGGTCGGGAGCAGCGGTTGTGGTCGTTTCCGGTGCGGCTGTTGTCGTCGTCTCGGCCACTGTTTCTGCAACAGCGGCGCTTGACTCGGGTGCTGGCTCTGTCGACGCGCTTGTGGTTTCGTTTGCTGGTGTGTCCAACGCAGCCTCGGTAGCGCCACTGCTGCACGCAGCCGCTACGAGCACGATTGAAGCCAGCAGTGCAAGAAATTTCGCCATGAGGAAATGGTAGATCGCGACATCGCCAGGTGCTTGACGGTCTACGCCAAACATTTTTTGCCGCTTCCCGCGGCAATCGCCACGTTCGACCCACCTTTAGCCATGGCTACACCAAAGAGTTCGGCTAGGTCCGGCCCTCTCGACGCTCCGTCACTACGGTCAGAGGAATGGACTTTTCGAAGCTGGCGCTTGCCCACCTCGTGTTCACCGTCGCAATGGTGGGAGTCATGACAGCAGTCCAACTTGTGATCTACCCAGCGTTTCGCGATGTCACCGAAGCAAACTTCGCCGCCTACGTGACCACCCACGGCCAGAACATCGTCCGGCCACTCATCGTGTTCGCACCCGCCGAAGTGCTCCTTGCACTCATGGTGTGGCTTAGCGCCCCGTCGGGCACCAAAACACTGGCCTTCGTCTCTGGCCTGCTCCTGGCTATTGCGTGGCTAGCGACAGCGGTCTGGTACGGCCCGTTCCACGGTCGACTCGCCAACGAGCCATACGACCTCGCCATGATCGACCAGCTGATCGGCACCAACTGGGCTCGCACCATCATCTGGTGGCTACGAGGCGGGCTTGCCGTGTGGCTCTTCACCCAGGCCTAACTCCCCTATCGTGAAGACCATGATCAACGTGCTGTGCGTACCTCATGGCGGCGGGCCAATGCCCTTGATGGGCGACCCAGGCCACGCCGAAATGATCGACTACCTCACCGGGGTCGAATCCACGATCGGCCGGCCACACGCCATCGTCCTCATCAGCGCTCACTGGGAGTGCGACCAACCAACGATCACCTCAGGCCCATCCCCCGAGCTGATCTACGACTACGGCGGCTTCCCGCCCGAAACCTACGACCTCAACTACCCGGCCCCGGGCTCACCCGATTTGGCAAACACCATTGCCGAGCTCCTCACCACCGCAGGTTTCGACCCGAAGCTCGACCCCCAGCGTGGTTTCGACCACGGCGTGTTCGTGCCCATGATGTTGATGTACCCGGATGCCTCGATCCCCATCGTGCAGCTGTCCCTGCTCAGCAGCCTCGACGCCGACGAACATCTTCGACTCGGAGCAGCACTCGCCCCTCTCGCCGAGCACAACGTGCTCGTCCTCGGCTCCGGCTTTACGTTCCACAACATGGGAGCGTTCACGTTCGGTTCGACCGCAGGTAGCGCAACCGTCGACGCCGAGAACGAAGCATTCGAGCAGTGGTTGCGTGAAACCTGCACCAGCACCAGCCTGACCGAAGACGACCGGCGAGAACGCCTCGCAAACTGGAGTGACGCCCCGGGGGCACGCTGGTGCCACCCCCGAGAAGAACACCTCCTTCCGTTACACGTCTGTTATGGCGCCGGCGGCGGCCCCGCAACCCAGGCCTTCGACGGTGTTGTCTTGGGCAAACGGTCGAGTGGCTATTCCTGGGGGGCGACACATGAGCAGTGAGCGCCTTTGGACGAAGTGCAGCTAGTGACGGCCAAATCCAATCCGTCCAACAACTCGCGTTGGGGAACCGTCGATGCGGACGCCTACGACGCCAAGTGGGAGGAAATGCAACGGAACGGCCATAACCCGCACGGCGAAGTCGATTTCGTCTGCCGCTTCTCGCCTTCATTCGTTCTCGACGCCGGATGCGGGTCGGGTCGTGTGGCCATCGAGCTCGCGGCCCGTGGGATCGATGTGGCCGGAGTCGACCTCGACGCAGCGTTTATCGACGCGGCCCAACAGAAGGCTCCCGATCTCGATTTCGTTGTCGGTGACCTATCGACGATCCGACTTGGCCGGACATTCGATGTGGTCGTCATGGCAGGCAATGTCATGGTCTTTGTGGCTCCCGGAACCGAAGCCGAGGTCGTAAGAAACCTGGCAACACATTTGTCTCCGGGCGGCCGCCTTATCGCCGGGTTTCAGCTCGATCGGGGATTATCGATCGACGGCTACAAACACGCGGCAGCCACAGCAGGGCTCGAACTCGAGGAACACTGGGCGACATGGAACGGCGACTCGGCATCGGCCAGCGACAGCTATGGCGTGCTCGTGCATCGGGCTCCACCCCTGTCTGGGCTCTAGCACGTTCGGTTACGAACGCTCGTTGTGCCGGTCAGCTGCTCCCGACCGCACGCATCCGATCGATTGCTATGTAGAGATCCTCGGAGATCTCATCGAGTCGAGTTCCATACGACGGTGCAACGCCGACGGGAACCTTGATACCCGAATCGTCGGTCAGGCATAGCGAGCGGGCCTTCCCAGAGTTTGCGGCAACAGTTGAGCCATCGGTATCGGCCGAAGTTGGCCGGTCCGACATGAAATCGTCTTGTGGCCAAACGTCGGGGTTGTTCTCGTCATCGATCCGGACGCTTTCGAGGTCGAGCGCAAATTTCGAGTTGAAGTTCACGACGTGAACAACCTCTGGGGTGACGGACAGTTTCATCTGTCGTATTCGCCTGATCAGCTCGTATGCGACGAGGAACGTGACGGTGTAGAGCAAGACGCGAACTTGCCACATTGCCGGCCACCCTCGGGCCAGCACGATGAGGACCGACATGTAGACCAGAGCACGGAATGGCCCGGTCGAGGTTCTGGCGACCACGATCTCATCCACGATGTCGATCGTAGTGGGCGCAGAACCTTGGAGGCTGACCGTATGGTGCAGCGTTCACACGGTCGTAACCTCGGGTTGCGTGGCATTCCCGGCCGCTGCTGCACCGGCACTGGCGGCCACTTGGGGCCTGAGCGTGACTACGCTGCGATACGGCAATGCCACATCTGATGGGAACACGGAGCAAGGGATGCAGAAAAGAACGCTGGGCAAGTCGGGTTTTTCGGTTTCTGAGGTTGGCCTCGGGTGCTGGCAGTTGGGCGGCGACTTTGGGCCGGTCGAGGACGAACGCGCCGATGCAATCTTGGCCGCCGCCGATGCGGCGGGCGTTACGTTTTGGGATACCGCCGATGTCTACGGCGCTGGCCTCAGCGAAGAACGCATCGGCAGGTATATCGCTGCGAACCCCGCAGACCGGACCATCGTGACCAAGGTGGGCCGCTCGGGCGAGCTCTACCCGAACGGCTATACGAAGGACAAGGTTCGGGCGAGTATCGAAGGATCGGCACGCCGGCTCGGTGTTGACGCCCTCGACATGGTGCAGTTGCACTGTGTCCCCACAGCCGTCCTTATGGACGGCGACATGTTGTCGTGGATGGAAGAGTTCCAAGCCAACGGCCTGATTCGCGAGTTCGGCGCAAGCGTCGAAACGCTCGAAGAGGCAGCCTTCGCGCTCAGCCACCCAAAGCTCACATCGATCCAAACCATCTTCAACATTTTCCGTCAAGACCACATCACCGAACTCTTCCCGGCAGCCATCGAGGCAAACGTCGGCATCATTGTCCGACTCCCCTTGG
Source organism: uncultured Acidimicrobiales bacterium (assembly GCA_938084885.1). Taxonomy (GTDB): domain Bacteria; phylum Actinomycetota; class Acidimicrobiia; order Acidimicrobiales; family SHLQ01; genus SHLQ01. The sequence goes on along the minus strand of CALKGG010000011.1, from coordinate 1,132 downwards.
CGAGCGGCGTGCTGTCGGGCAAAATGTCTACTGACCATGCGTTCGCCGAAACGGACCATCGCAACTTCAACGCCAACGGCGAGTTCTTTAGCGTCGGTGAAACGTTCAGCGGCGTTCCGTTCGAAACGGCCGTCGGCTTTGCGAACTCTGTTTCCAAACATGTGCCAAATGACGCGACGATGGCTCAGGCAGCGATTCGCTGGTGTCTCGATCACGAGGCGGTATCGACCGTGATTGCCGGGGTCAGCCGACCCGACCAAGCCCGTGATAACGCTGCTGCAAGCAACCTCGACCCGTTGCCAGAAGCAACACACGCGGCGCTGTCCAGTTTCTATTTCGACACGGTGAAGCCAACTATCCGCGGCGTTATGTGAGCGGTTGATTCACGGCGCTGATTACACGAATTTCGTCACCGGGCGTTCGACGGCTTCGCCATCGATAAACAGGTCGACTTTTTCGTTGTAGAAGCAGAAGAGCCCTTGCACTGGCTGGCTCTCGGGAAGCGGAGACGGGTACGACCACACGATGTTCTCGTGATCGCCAATCGACCAGTATCTCGCGACGCCTTTGTAGGGGCATGCCGTTTCGACTTCGGTCGAAGTCAGCAGGTCTTGGCGGACATCGAGTGCGGGCAGGTAGTAGCGGGCGGGAAGCCCGGTCTCGAACAGCACGACGGGGCTGGTCGATTCGGCGACGACCTGTCCATCGAGTTCGACTCGGATGTGACGCGAGCTGCGCATGGCATCGACCCGCGTGTACGGGTTCCGAGGGTGCACGATGATCTCTTCGTCCTCTTCGAACCATCCGTCCATCGAATGCCAGTCGAGCGCGACGTAGCCGGCGATGTCGCCAATGCCCGACGTGTCGTGGCACGGCTCGGCCAGTTCGTCCGCCGGCACGTAGTAGCGAGGGTAGTACTGGTGCTCCCACACCAGAAGCGCGTTGGTGGTGTCCACGACTGGCTGGCCGTTGCGCATCACACGCAATCGCTTTGGCGCCGGTATGAACCGAGATGGTGGAACAAGATGCGTCATGGTTTACCTAACCCTGCCAGAGTTCGTCACGTTCCCGCCCACTTCTTCGAGTTCGCGGTGACATTCGAGGTTTAGTCAGCTGTGGACGCATCTGTCGA
>CALKGG010000010.1 GCA_938084885.1 uncultured Acidimicrobiales bacterium | reverse complement strand
CGTGCTCGCACAAGAACTCGGCACAGCCTCATCGGAAGCAGAAGCACAGGCTGCCTGGGACGCCGGCTATTTACTCGGCGGCGGCGCCAACCTCTCGGCCTTCCACAGCACCATCCTGCCGTGCGAGTCGGGTAGCCAAGCCAACCGCGACACCGTTGTTGGACGCACCGACGACTGGGGACGTGCCCAAATCAACCGCCCCGTGTGGCGAACCACATTCCAGTCACTCACCGGTGGCCTCACGTTCGAAGACCACATTGTCCATCCGACGCTGAACGGCTACATGGCTGCCCACATTGAACAAGTCCAGGGCCTCAGCGCGTGGACCTGCTGGCGCAACCGTTAGTCGTTGCTACCGAAGCCCGTCGAGTAGCGATCGGGCAAGCTTGGAAAGCGGCTTGCCTTCTGGCCACACTGCTCGGAGATCCCGTTCGATTCGTAGACCGGTCACCTCCACCTCGACGAGGTGACCAAGGCTGATCTGATCGGCCACAGCGAGCTTGCTGATCACGGTTGGAGACTGCCCGCTCAGAACCGCGCTGCGAACCGCCGACGTCGACCCGAGCTCGAGGACCGAGGACGGGGCGTGATGGCCTGCTTCGAGCAACGCATGGTCGAGCGCTTCGCGCGTCCCCGAACCTTGCTCGCGCATGACCAGGGGTGTGTCCGCGAGCTCTGCCATGTCGATCGATATTCGTGTGGCCCACGGATGGTTTGGTGGGACAACCGTGACCAGCTGGTCGTTCGCAACGACGAGCTGTTGCATCTTCGGCGTGTCGAGCGGGGTTTCGATGAATCCGAGATCTGCTTCGCCTCGTTCCAATTCGAGCAATACATGCGTCGAGTTCTCGACGTCGAGTGAGATCGTGTCTTCGGGGTGCTCGCGGGTGAAGCGCGAGAGCCAACCCGGCAAGAGGTATTCGGCAATGGTGTAACTTGCGGCGATTCGAAGCTTGCCTTGCTGCTCTGCCTTCAAGGCGTCGAGGCCGGCTTCAAGTTCGTGCGCTGCCAAGAGAATCGCGTCGGTCCAGCCCGACACCACGACACCTTCGGGTGTGGGCGTTGAACCGTTGGGTCCGCGATCGAACAAGGTGACGCCCAGCTGGCGTTCGAGGTTGCGCATGCGGCTGGTCACCGACGGCTGGGCAATGTTGTGTGCCTTTGCGGCTTTGCCGAAGCTGCCGTGTTTGACCACGGAAGCAAACACATCGAGGGCGGACAGCTCGGGAAAACTCGCAGACAGTGGCATGTCATAGAGCATAGCTATGGAGTCATTGATATAACCCATCTATTGCTGATGTGTCCCGAGGCACATCATGGCTAGGTGACGCGCCTAGGTTTTCTTCTCGACAGTGACAATTGCATTGGATGCCACGCCTGCACCGTTGCGTGCAAGAGCGAGCACGACGTGCCACTGGGGGTCAACCGCACCTGGGTCAAGTACATCGAGACAGGTACGTTCCCCGACGTCGCCCGCAAGTTCAACGTTATGCGGTGCAACCAGTGCGAAGACGCGCCGTGCATGGCGATCTGCCCGACCTCGGCACTCTTCCGTTCCGACAACGGCGTCGTCGACTTCCAAGACGATGACTGCATTGGCTGCAAATCATGTATGAACGCGTGTCCGTACGACGCCCTCTACATCAACCCTGAGACGAACACCGCACACAAGTGCAATATGTGCAACCACCGACTCGAGCAGGATCTCGAGCCGTCCTGTCAGGTGGTTTGTCCCACCGAAGCCATCATCATTGGCGACCTCGACGATCCAACATCAAAGATCAGCCAGATGATCAGCCGCAACGATGTCGCGGTTCGTGCCCCCGAACAGAACACCAAGCCAAAGGTCTTCTACAAGGGCGCCGATCAAGCCTCACTCGATCCAACCCGAACCGCGATTGCGAACGACGGCATGATCTGGGCCGACACGACCAAGGACCATCCATCGGTGTCGGTATCCATTGGTAAGCGGCCGACCGATGTCGAAGGTGTCGTTGCACGAACCACCTACACCACCAAACACACCCCGACGTGGGGACAGATGGTCTCTGGTTATCTGGTCACCAAGGCAATCGCCGGTGGCGCAATGCTCATCGCTGCGCTGATGGTCCTGCTCGGTCACGCGGACGAACAGGGCAGCGTTGGCATCATGGCGCCGATCGTCGCACTCGTGTTCCTCGGGATCACGAGCGGCCTATTGGTATTCGACCTCAAACAACCCGGGCGCTTCTACTACCTGCTCACAAAGGGCAACTGGACGTCGTGGCTCGTCAAGGGTGCATACGTGCTCATGGCGTTCGGACTCGTCACCGGCATCTGGTTCGTTGCTGGCGTCGCAGGCAGCGAATCGCTCTTGCAGATTCTCGCAATCCCCGCCGCGCTGACCGGTCTCGCAACCGCTGGATACACCGCCTTCCTCTTTGCCCAATGTGAAGGACGCGACCTTTGGCAAACGCCACTGTTGCTCCCCATGCTGCTCGCCCGCGCCGTCACCGCTGGCGCATCGACGTGGCTCATTGCCGACATCTTCGTGAACGTGCCAGCGCCCGAGGCCGTCTTCTTTGCGCTCGTCGGCGGCGTCTCCGCTGTCCTTTTCCTGAGTTGGATGGAAACCGTCAGCCATGGCAGCCGTCACGTCGAGCTCGCCGTCCACGAAATGGTCAAGGGAAGGCATGGGTCGCTCTTTTGGGGTGGCATCATCCTCGGCGGGCTAATCCCGCTCGTGCTCGCAATCATCTCGCTGGTCGCCGGAGCTGACTCGGGTGCAGCCCTTGGCCTTGGAGTCCTCGCTGGCGTCCTTGCGCTCGTTGGCATGTTCCTCTCCGAGACGGCATTTATCCGTGCCGGCCAGTCCGTCCCCCTCTCCTAAACCACAAATCTGTGGTCCGCCAGCCTCACTAGTGTCCGCTCACTGACCACAGATCTCTGAAAGTGCTCGAAGATGACTGATTTGAACAAGTACCCACCGCTCGAAGACTGGCACGACGTCACCAGCCTCGACGCAAAGGCCTGGCCGACCAAGGTCGAAAAGCACCACACGCTCGTACCGACGAGCTGCTTTAACTGTGAGGCCGGTTGCGGTCTCACCGCGTGGTTCAACAAGGACACCGGCGAGATCGAAAAGGTCGAAGGCAACCCCGAGCACCCCGCGAGCCGCGGCAGAAACTGTGCGAAGGGCCCGGCCACACTCAACCAAATCTACGATCCCGAGCGGATCATGTTCCCAATGAAGCGAGTGGGCGACCGAGGGTCCGGCGGCTGGGAGCGCATCAGTTGGGATCAAGCGCTCGAAGAGATCGGTGGCCGTCTTCGCAAGGCCATGATGGAAGACCGCCACAACGAGATCATGTACCACGTGGGTCGGCCCGGCGAAGAGGGCTATACCAACCGCGTCCTGCAAGCTTGGGGCGTCGACGGCCACAACAGCCACACAAACATTTGCTCATCAAACGCCCGCATTGGCTACCAAAGCTGGATGGGCCACGACCGTCCATCGGCCGACTACGCCAACGCAAAGGTCATCTTCTTGATCTCGGCCCACCTCGAGAGCGGCCACTACTTCAACCCTCACGCGCAACGAATTATCGAAGCGCAACAAAACGGTGCAACCGTCATTGTCTGTGACCCGAGGCTTTCCAACACCGGTTCAAAAGCCGACCACTGGTTGCCCACCTGGCCCGGAACCGAACCCTTCCTCTGCTTGTCGATCATCCACCAGATGCTCGAAGACGACACGTGGAACAAAGAGTTTGTCGAGCGCTGGGTGAACTGGGAGACCTTCCTCGCCGAAGAGTTCCCAGACATGACCAACGAGTTTGCAAGCGTCGGCCCGGCGCTCAAGGCGCACTACGCCGACTACACCCCCGAGCGAGCAGAACACATCACGGGTATTCCAGCCGACCAGATTCGCGAGATCGCCAAGGTTATTGGGCAGAACCCAACCAAGTTTGCCTCGCACAACTGGCGTGCCGCCGGCGCAGGAAACCAGGGCGGCTGGCAGGTTGCGCGCTGTTTGTTCTTTATTGCGGTCATGACTGGCTCGGTCGCAACCGAAGGCGGAACGAGCGGCAATGGTTGGAACAAGTTCAAACCCGCAGCTCCCCTCGGCGCTCCAGGAATTGAGCGCTGGAACGATCTCGAGTGGCCGAAGGAGTACCCGCTTTCGTACCACGAAATGTCGATCCTGCTCCCACACTTCCTCAACGAAGGCCGCGGCAAGCTCGATACGTACTTCAGTCGCGTGTACAACCCAATCTGGACGAACCCCGACGGGTTCAGCTGGATGGAAGCACTGACCGATCCCGAGAAAGTCGAGTGCCATGTTGCGCTGACCCCAACGTGGAACGAGACAGCATGGTTTGCCGACTATGTCCTGCCAATGGGCGTTGGCGCCGAGCGCCACGATGTGGTCAGTTACGAAACCCATCAGGGACGGTGGATTGCGTTCCGCCAAAGCGTGTTCCGTCGCTTCGCCGAAATTCAGGGCGAAGACGTCAACGAAGATTCCCGCACTCATGAGTTCAACCCCGGCGAGGTTTGGGAAGAGAACGAGTTTTGGATCGACCTGAGTTGGGCCATCGATCCCGACGGCGACATGGGTATTCGTCAGTGGTTCGAGTCCAAGAAGAACCCGGGCAAGCCGATTGGCGTTGACGAGTACTACGAGATCATGTTCACCGAGAACGTTCCCGGCCTCAAAGAAGAAGCCGAAGCAGCTGGAGAAACGCCGCTCGAGTACATGCGTAACCGTGGGGCGTACTCCATCCCCGGTGATCAAGAAACGCCCTACGAACGAGACATCGACCCATCGGCGGTCGACGGTTGCGTAAAGGACGAAACCGGTGTGTACCGCAAGCCCGGGACCGCCGGCATGTGGGACGGCACTCCCGAAGGTCTCGCCGACATCAAGCTTGCCGGCCTCGGCGACGGCTCGCCCGCGATCGAGATCGACGGCGAGCTAAAGGAGGGGTTCGTCACCCCGTCAAAGAAGCTCGAGCTCTACTCCACGACACTCAAAGATTGGGGCTGGCCCGAGTACGCCACGCCGAAGTGGATACCGAGTCACGTCCATTGGGAAGACCTCGACATGGAGCCCAATGGCGAAGGTTCCCTCGGGAACGAACGCATCTTGTTGCCAACGTTCCGAATTCCAACGCTCATCCACACTCGCTCAGCGAACTCGAAGTGGCTTTCAGAAATCAGTCACCGCCACCCGCTGTGGTTGCATCCTGAAGATGCCGAGAAGCTCGGTATTGCCGAGAACGGACTCGTCCGGGTCACCACTCGCATTGGCCACTTCGTCATCAGTGCGTGGCAGACCGAGGGCATCCGCCCCGGGATCGTCGCGGCATCGCATCACATGGGTCGCTGGCGCCTCGAAGAAGGCAAAGCCCGAAGCTGGGGCGCAGGCAAAGCCGACATCATGGCCCCATCGGCCGAGGCTGGCGTGTGGAAGCTGAAGCGAACCGATGGCATTCGCACATGGGATTCAGAGGACGACGATACGAACCGAATTTGGTGGACCGATACCGGAGTCCACCAGAATCTGACGTTCTCGGTGCAGCCGGATCCAATCTCGGGAATGCAGTGCTGGCATCAGCGAGTGCGCGTCACGCCGGCAGAACCGGGAGATCAATACGGTGACGTCGTTGTCGATACCAACAAGTCTCGCGAGGCCTACCTCGATTGGCTCGACAAAACCAGGCCAGCCCCAGGACCTGGTGGCTTGCGTCGACCGCTGTGGTATGCGCGGCCGCTCAAGCCAACAGCGCCAACCTACCTCAGCCCAGACGCATAGTTATTGGCGTGGCCTACACCGTCTCGACATAGTTTGCGTCTTCGCTGACTAAGGCAGCGACAAGCGCAGCCAGCCCGACAGCCAATGACCCAGTAATTGCCGTGAACATCGTCTTCACTACGAACTCCCGTCTTCCTTGCTCGCGTGGCTCTAGTAGATCACATCCATGTTGCGAAATGACGCTCTGTAACATTACGGAATGATGAAGCCCGCACAGTGGTCGATCGCCTACAATAGTTACGAACCTGCGACTAGCTAGTGCCAGTTTGCGAATTCTTCGCCTCGTCCCAATTTGTCGAGACGCTCGCGAATCCAGATCGGGGCTTCGAGCGGTTCGCCCGAGTCGGCAGCAGTCATTCGTTCGCCATCAGCGGCCCAAACGTGGCATGTGTCGCGAATAAAGACGACCGCCTGTTCGCGCTCGGCGTCGGTTCGCTGATCAGCATCCCATGGCTCGGCTGGGTCTCGGTTTGGGTCGGCTGCCTCCATCGAATAGATCGACTGCACCGCCACCGGCCCCATTGCCCGCAGTAGCGCAACCACGTGGGTGCAACCCCGAGGCCCCCCGAAGAGCTCGGTGAGTTGGCGACCAAAGCCGCGCGCGATCGACGACCCTACGAGTTGTTGAAACGCCGGTTCAATCGATGGACACGACTCGTGGGGGTGTGTATCGAGCACGACATCGATCGACTTGATCTCGAGAAGCGGAAAGCTCAACACCAGATCGACGCACATGTCGTGAGCGTCGAGAGGGTCGCTGTCGCCACGGATATAGAGCCCGGGCGGTTTGGTGTCGGTTACGCGCCCGCGCAATCGCATGTGGTCGGCATTCACCCGATAGGCCTTCACCTCATAGACACGCGTGTGGATTGGAATCTCTTCCTCCCCCGGCGGCGGCGGAATGCGGCTCGATGAGGAATCCATCGACCCACCGTAGCCGGGGTCGCGTACCCTATGCCCATGGGAACCGTCGTCGCGCTGCAAATCTCGTTCGCTGCCCGAATGGACATGCGAGCGGTCGACTCGGTCGAAATCAAGAACGGCCATGGCATCACCGGCGATCGATACGAGAACGCTCGGCACCGTCAGGTCACGGTGCAAACCCTCGAGGAAATTGCCGAGGCAGTAGCAGAACATGGCGCGCCGATCGACGCGTTCGACACGAGGCGAAACATCACGGTCGATTCGGGCCGCCTCAACCGGACCCCAGGAGCTCGGGTCACGTTCACGAACGATTCTGGACAGGTGGTCGAGCTCGAGGTAGTTCGCGACGCGGCGCCGTGCAAACTCCTCGAGGATGCCATTGGGCGTGGAGCCAAACTGGCAATGCACAAACGAGCCGGAGTCGTGTATCGCACCATCCGAGGCGGCGAGATTGCGCTCGGCGACACGTTCGAGATGGTTCCTTACACGGAGTAGTGGCCCAAGGTCTGCGCTACGCAACAGGTTTGGCTCGCCAAGAGTGGCGAACATGTTGCACACTGTGCCGAGAGGTTTTCATGATGCAAACCGAAAAACTGGCGAGAGCCGTGTCTGCGGGCAACGCGTGGAGCGTGTCTCAAGAGCTTGCGCTCCAGGGTGATCAGCACGCCCTCGAACTCAGCAACCTGTGCGCGAAGATCTTCGAAGAGACCGAAGCTGAGACACAGCGACTCGAGCGTCTGGCCGCCGATCTCGACGCAACTGCGACACCAGACCGGAGCGGCCAGCTCCACCTCATTGAGGTGTCTGCGGCACGGCGAGAGGACGCACAACGGTTCGTGTCCCGTATCCAGCGTGATGGTTATGTTGGTTGGCAACAGTTCGGGGGCGGTGCAGCAGAGTCGTTCTTTCGCCACGAGCGCGAAGCCACGCTCGTCTGTCTTGAGGGCACTGCCTTCACCGTCGTGGTTCGGTGGGGCCAGTCCCGACGGGCAGCTCGACTTCCCGGCCCGCTTCGCCCATCGGCGAACGACCACAACGTCGTCAACCTGCCGTCGAAACTCTGGCCTGCATACATTGCGGTCCGTCCGTTGCGGCTCGCAAAGGACCGACTGCGCCCCAACACTCGAGGCCGCCGCTCGCTCGGTCCAATCCTGAGTACCCCCGAGTCGCTGCTCGAGAAACTCTTCGACTTTGCTGAGATCACCCCCGACGATCACCTCGTCGACCTTGGATGCGGCGAGGGCAGGGTCGTGCTGGCCGCGGCCGAAAAACGAGGGTGCACGGCGACGGGCGTCGAGAACGACCCTCGCCTCGTCGCGTTGGCCGAGAAGCGAGTCGCCGGATCTGGCGTGAGTGCACGCCAGGTGCGAATCGTCGAGGCCGATGCAACGGACTTTCCCCTCGACGATGCGTCGGTCGTCTTCTTGTTCATTCCGGCCGAAGAGATAGCCGACACCGTGTATCAGATCCGTTCGAACGGATTCGACGGACGCATCATCTCCCACGAACAGCGGTACATCCCGGGCGGGATTCGTCCAACAGCGTCGACGGTCATCACGGGCAATGATGCGTTGACCGTTGCATACCTCTGGCCCTAAACCAGACCGGACTCCTCGCGCGGCGCGAAACGAATGAAGGTCACCGACAACGGCGGCAGGGTCAGCCAGATCGACTGACTCAGCCCGTTGTGGCCGTGCGGCGTGCTCGTGTACCTTGCCGGATACTGGTAGCCGGAACCTCCGTACGCCTGGTCGTCACTGCACAGCACCACGTCCCAATCGCCAGGAGCCGGAACGCCCGTCATCACGCTGTCGCGTGGCACAGGGGTGGCGTTTAGGGCGACCACGACCATGTCGCCATCAGCGCTCGAACGAAGCGAGGTGAGGATGCTCCGCTGTTCGTCGTTGGCGTCGATCCAACGGAATCCTTCGACGCTGTTGTCGAGTTCGTGGAGCGCAGGAATCGACCGGTAGAGGTGATTGAGTGCTGCCACCCATTGCAGAACGCCCTCGTGTTGGTCGTTCTCGTTAACGAGGTGCCACGGCAAGCCTTCATCGTGCGCCCATTCTGTCCACGGAGCGAGCTCTGTGCCCATAAACAGCAACTTCTTGCCCGGCGTGCCATACATCAGCCCGAGAAGACTGCGCAGGTTGGCGAACTTCTGCCAGTCGTCGCCCGGCATCTTTGCAAGCAACGACCCTTTCCCGTGCACGACCTCGTCATGGCTGAGCGGCAAGATGAAGTTCTCACTGAACCCGTAGATTGCTCGGAAGGTGAGCTTGTTGTGGTGGTAGCTGCGGTGGACGGGTTCCTCACTGAAATACTCGAGGGTGTCGTTCATCCATCCCATGTCCCACTTGAAGCCGAACCCGAGCCCTCCTTCGGTCGTGGGCCGGGTCACTCCGGGCCATGCGGTCGATTCTTCGGCGATCATCAAGATGTCCGGGAACGCTGCGTACATCTCGTGGTTCAACTGCTGGAGAAACGAAATCGCTTCCAGGTTCTCTCGGCCGCCGTATTGGTTCGGGATCCAATCCTCGCCGCGGCTGTAGTCCCGGTAGAGCATCGATGCAACCGCATCGACCCTGATGCCGTCGATATGAAACGCCTCCAACCAAAAGCGCGCGCTCGACAACAGGAAGCTTCGAACCTCGTGGCGGCCGTAGTTAAATATCGAGCTCTTCCAGTCGGGGTGAAAGCCCTCTCGTGGATCGGCGTGCTCATATAACGCGGTGCCGTCGAAGTTGTTGAGCGCGAACTCGTCGGTCGGGAAGTGCGATGGAACCCAGTCGAGGATCACACCGATATTTGCGCGGTGAAACGCGTCGATGAGCGCCATAAGTTCCTGTGGGGCCCCGTAGCGCGACGTTGCAGCAAAGTAGCCGGTTGTTTGGTAGCCCCAACTCGCATACAGCGGGTGTTCGGTGATGGGAAGGAACTCGACGTGAGTGAACCCCATCTTTGCCACATGATCGACGAGCACATCGACGTGCTCGCTGTAGCTGAGGGATCGATGCTCAGCGTCGAGGGTGCGGCGCCACGACCCGAGGTGCACCTCGTAGATCGAGATGGGCTGATCCCAACGGTTCGCGTTCGCCCGAGTCGAAAGCCACTCGCTGTCGCTCCAGTCGAAACTCAAATCGGTGAGGATCGATGCCGTCGAGGGAGCGGACTCCGACTTGAACGCAAGCGGATCGGCCTTCTCGATGACGCGTCCATAGCTCGACTCGACTCGAAACTTGTAGCGGTCGCCTTCGCCTAACCCGGCAACGAATCCGCCCCACACTCCGCTCGATCCAATCGGCGTGAGCGCGTGGCCGGGATGGGTCCATCCGTTGAAGTCACCAATGACCGAAACCGCGGCGGCGTTTGGTGCCCAAACAGTAAAGCGGGCACCTGTCGTACCGTCGACGGCGTCGAGTCGGCCGCCCAGCCCGTGCCAGAGTCGCGTGTTGTCTCCGGCATTGAATAGGTACTGGTCATCGGCGGTGAACCAGCGGCTCGGATCGATTGGCTTGATGCTCATGGCGAGAGTCTTACCGATTCGAGCTGCCCTGTCCGGTGACGGGGGAAATGGTTCTTCTCGGGGTCGAACTTAGCCAAAGCGTATCGGGGTGCCGTCGATGATGTCATTGCCGGTGTCCCCGCGAGCAACGTCGTTTTCGCCGACGTTGATAAACACATCGTGGCCTCGGCCTCCAATGATCCGGTCGGGGCTGAGGCCGCCTCGTAATCTGTCCGGACCCGCGCCACCGGTGATCGTGTCTTGCCCGCTCCCGCCGTTGATGACGTCGGCCCCATCGTTGCCAGCGAGCGAATCGTCGCCGTCGCCGCCGAAGATGAGATCGTCTCCTACTCCGCCAGAAACTGTGTCGTTACCAAGGCCAGCGTCGATACTGTCGGCGCCGATGCCTCCAAAGATGCGATCATTGCCCGCTTCACCGAGAAGAACATCGACGCCGATGTTCCCGCCAATGACGTCATTGCCGAGCCCTCCATAGACGCGATCCCTTCCGGTTCCGCCATCGATTCTGTCGTCGCCGGGACCTGCGAAGATGATGTCGTTACCGTCGAGGGCGTTGATGGTGTCGTTACCGCCGAGGCCGCAGATGATGTCGTTGCCTGCAGTGCCAGTGAGTTCGTCGTCGCCCTCGGTGCCGGTGATCGTGCAGACCGGGTTGATGGTGCCCAACTCGCAGGCGTTGCCGATGCCGTCGTGGTCAGTGTCGAGCTGATTGCTCGACGGCACCGTGGGGCAGTTGTCGGTCACGTCGGGGAAGCCGTCAAGGTCAGAGTCAGCAGCAGGCCCGTCGAGAAGTTCGGCGTCGCACACGTTCGGAAGGCCATCGAGGTCGCTGTCGAACATTCTGTTGTTCGCAATGTCGGGGCAAGGGTCAAAGGCATCCGGGATGCCGTCTCCATCGTTGTCGTTGTCGCACGCACCCGTTCGCCCATCGCCATCGATGTCTCTTTCGTCTTCGTCGAACACCGAGCGGCAGGCCTGGACCGCGTCGTCGATGCCATCGCCGTCGAGGGTCACGCTGAATTGGCTAAGTGCTCGCAACTCTTGTTGGTCTGTTGTGACCGTGACAACGACGTTGCGTTGCCCAATGCCGATATTCGTTGTGTCGATCTCGGCCCGTTGGCCAACGCCGACGATCGCGTCGCCGACCGACCAGGTAACCACTGCATCTGTTGGCTCGGTGAGCGAGATGGCGGCCTGTACGACGCCCGTCTCGCCGTGGACAAATTCGAAACTTTCCGCCACGTCGAGTCCGGTGAGGGCGAGCACCGGGTCGGGGGAGGGTAGAGCAGCGGCGAGTTCTTCTGCATCAGCGGTGCTCACGATGATGCGTGAACCGACCGTCAGTTCACTGAGGCGCGTGGCGACTTCGGTCGTCGAGGCAATGATTTCGATCTCGCCTGGGACACGGGCCAGAATCTCGGCAAACTCGGCAGTACGTGTTTCGGGCAAGATCAGCGAGTCTGCCCGCACGATGATCGAACGTTCGGCGGCTGGACCGTCGAGGAACGCTCCTGCTGACACGATCGCCGCCGTCAGGTCTTCGAGTGTGGTGATGCCTTTGCTCACCGGCAACGACTG